>NZ_JBHDJI010000011.1:0-154454 GCF_041877245.1 Sphingobium agrisoli | reverse complement strand
GATACCTTCAGTCCCGCCGAATGCCGCAATTATCTCACCAACTCGGGGTACGGATCAATCTAATGTCATCCGACTCTAGGCGGACTTCGCCAGCATCAGCGAAAACAGACCCTCTGCGTCGGTCCATTCCTCGACCGGCTCCCATCCACCCGCGCGTAACAGCAAACGTTCGTCGCGCGGGCCATACTTATGACTGCTCTCGGTATGGATGGTCTCGCCCGCGTCCATGAGGAAACATTGGCCGGCAACGTGGAAGTGGAGCGGCCGCACCGCCTCCAGATGCATTTCGATTCGCGCCTTTTCGTCGTTCCAGCGCGCCCGGTGGGCAAAGCCGTCGATCGGCAGGTCGCCCTCCAGCTCGCGGTTGATCCGCTCGATGAGGTTCAGGTTGAACGCCGCCGTCACCCCGGCCGCATCGTCATAAGCAGCGATCAGCCGGTCCCGATCCTTGATCCGGTCCATCCCGATCAGCAGCATAGCGTCATCGCCGAGCAGCGCGCGCATCGCGCGGAGGAGGTCGACCGCGGCATCGGGCTCCATATTGCCGATGGTCGATCCGGGGAAGAAGCCGAGCCGCGGCTGCCCCTCGATCGCAGCCGGCAGATTCAGCGGTCCGTTGAAGTCGCCCACCACGGGAAGCACCGGCAGTCCCGGAAAGGCGCTTGCCAGCTGCGCGCTGCTGGCGTGCAGGAAGTCGCCGCTGATGTCGATCGGCACATAGGCGGCGGGTTGAATCGCGCGCAGCAGGTGCGGCGTCTTGCGCGAGGAGCCCGCGCCAAATTCCACCACGGCGCGGCCTTCACCCACCGCCGCCGCAAAGTCAGGCCCATGGCGTTCCAGCAGCGCGGTTTCGGTGCGCGTGGGATAATATTCGGGGAGCTCGGTGATCTGCTCGAATAGTTCCGATCCCTTGCGGTCGTAGAACCAGATCGGCGGCGTCGCCTTTGGGCTGCGCGTCAGCCCTTCCAATATGTCGCGGCGAAAGGCCGGGTCGATGCGGCTAACGGAAGGGGCTTCATCGGTCAGCAGCATCGCTCAAAGATCCTTCGCCAGCCGCAGCCCGGTGAACTGCCAGCGTTGATGGGGGTAGAAGAAATTGCGGTAGCTCGCCCGCACATGGCCTCGGGGGGTGGCGCAGCTGCCGCCCTTCAGCACGAACTGGCCGGACATGAATTTGCCATTATATTCGCCCACCGCGCCCGGTGCGGCGCGGAAACCGGGATGGGGGCGATAGGCGCTGCCGGTCCATTCCCATACGTCGCCGAACATCTGCGTCAGCGCCGATCCCGTTTCGGCGGGGCGAGGCCGGGGGCAGCCGGGGCCGTCAAGCTGATTGCCGCTCACCGCCGCGATATTTTGAGCGCCGCATTCCCATTCCGCCTCGGTCGGCAGCCGCGCGCCCGCCCAGCTGGCATAGGCATCCGCCTCATACAGGCTGATATGCGTGACCGGCGCGGCGGGATTGACCGGTTGGCGCCCGTCGAGGCCAAAGCGGGTCCAACCCTGCTCGCCCTGTCTCCAATAGAGCGGCGCGTCGATCCCCTCGCTCTGCACCCAGGCCCAGCCATCCGACAACCAGTGGGCCGCGGTGCGGTATCCGCCATCCTCGATGAAAGCGATCCATTCGCCGTTGGTTATCGGGCGATGCGCCAATGCGTGCGGCCGCAGCACCGCCTTGTGACGCGGCCCCTCGCAATCGAAGGTGAAGCCGGAGTGCCCGTCATCGCCGATCTCGACCAGCCCCTCGCGCCCTTCGATCCAGTGAAGCGGCCCTGGAAGGTCGACAGGTGTCGCCGGCGGAGCATTGAACAGCGCGGGCTCCAGCGGATTGAGCGAGAAAAGATGGAGGAGGTCGGTCAGCAGCAATTCCTGATGCTGCTGCTCATGATGGAGCCCCAGCGTCACCAGGGCCCGAGCCGGTTGCGGCAACATGCCCATCGCCGCCATCATCGCGGAGTCGACATGGGCGCGATAGGCGCGCACCTCGGCCAGCGTCGGGCGCGTCAACATGCCCCGCAACGGGCGGGCGTGCCGCGCGCCTTCCGCCTCATAATAGCTGTTGAAGAGGAAGGCGAAGCGCGGATCGAAAGGGTGATAGGAAGGCACATGGTCGCGCAACACGAAGGTTTCGAAGAACCAGCTGACATGGGCAAGGTGCCATTTGGCGGGCGATGCGTCGGGCATCGATTGCACCGTCGCGTCGGCGTCCGACAAGGGCGCGGCCAGCGCTTCGGTCAACGCGCGCACGGCACGGTAGCGATCTGGCAAGTCGTCTTGCCAGGCATCTGTCCAGCTTTTCGCCACGCCCGCCCTTTCCCGACAGGGTTGCGCCCCTCTCGTAAGGACAAAAGCGCATGAGACGGCGGGTGGTTCCGTTATGCCCCTTCGGTCATGCGGCGGTCAGGGCAGGGGCGGCGCGGCAGATGCGGTCGCGCCCTGCTTGCTTGGCATCGTAAAGTGCCTCGTCGGCTTGGGCGAACGCTTCGTCCAACGGCCCGCCCACCCAGCGGCTGATGCCGGCGGAAAAGCTGATCGGGCGGCCATGGATTTCGCCGATTGGGTCGCTACGCAGCCGCGCCGCGATCCGCGCCAGCGACCAACTCGCCTCATCCTCGATACAGTCCTGGAAAAAGACCGCGAACTCCTCGCCGCCCCAGCGCGCGACGATGTCGGCGCGCCGCACCAGCGCCGCCAGCCGCGCCGCGAAGGCAGCGAGCACCCGGTCGCCTTCCTCATGCCCCTTAAGGTCATTCACCCGCTTAAAATAGTCGATGTCGATGATCGCAACGCACCCCTTGCGCCGATCAGCGGGCAGTGCGTCGAGCGCCGCCAGGAAGCCGCGCCGGTTGGCGATCCCGGTCAGACTATCCTCGTGTGCGGCCTGATACAGCGTGTCCATCCGCGCTTGCGTGGTGTCGGCGGCGCGCTGCACCCCGGCATAGAGGGTGCGGATGACGTCGCCGACCTGGGGCAGGGCAGGGGGGGCGCCTTCTTCGTCGTGCAGCGCGTCGGCAAGCGCATGGATGGGGCTCAGCAGCGCGCCGATGCCGACCAGCGCGATGCCGGTCCCGATCACCGTCATCGCGGTCAGCAGCACGAACTCCGCCAGCATGATCCGCCCGGTGGCAAAGCCCCAGCCAACATAGCCGATCAGCGGCAGGTGCGTGGCGACGAAGCAGAGCGCGAACAGCCGCAGCCGCAGCGAACGCGGGAAGATGAAGGATGTGGTGAGGTAGAATTGCACGGTGGTCCCCCCTTTATGATGCGACGCCGCGCAAATTTGGCCGGGTGCCTCAACAGCGCCTTACCAAGCAGGGTTAACGCGGCGCTACCGGTCGAACCGTGCATCGGGTGAGTCGAATTGACGCGCCGGATCAGCGTGACGCACCCGGCACCCATTTGACGTCGCCCGCGCCGTCACCGTTCAGCCGTCGCGCGAGCACGAACAGCAAGTCGGACAGGCGGTTGAGATAGGCGAGCGCCTGCGGGTTGAGCGCCACGTCGACCGTTGCCGCCGTCGCGCTGCGCTCGGCCCGGCGCGTGATAGCGCGGGCGAGGTGGACCGATGCCGCCGCCGCCGACCCGCCGGGCAGGATGAAGCTGTCCAGCGGGCTCAGCGTCTCGTTCATCAGATCGATCTGCGCCTCCAGCCGCGCGACCTGGCTCGCGACGATCCGCAGCGCCCAGGGCTCGTCCGGCCCATCGGGGATCGGTGTCGCGAGGTCTGCGCCCAGATCGAACAGGTCGTTCTGGATCGTCGTCAGCCAGTTCGCTTCCTCACGCGCGCCCATCGCGACGATCGCGACGCCGATGGCGCTGTTCGCTTCGTCCACGTCCCCGACTGCCTGCATCCGAGGCGCGTGTTTGGCGATGCGCGATCCGTCGACGAGGCCGGTGGTGCCGTCGTCCCCGGTGCGGGTGTAGATTTTGTTCAGCTTGACCATGTTCGCCCTAAACATTCCTCCCCTGCAAGGGGAGGGGGACCACGAAGTGGTGGGGGGGTGAGCAGGTTCAGATTTCCCCCGGCAATCTGAAGGTCATGCCGGGGGCATGACCGACCTGCTCAACGCTATCGAGGGGGTGACACCCCTCCGTCACGGCTTCGCCCTGCCACCTCCCCTACTAGGGGAGGATCAACTCAGGTTACCCATTCCCCTTCGCCAGCAGCAGGATCGCAACGATGATGATCGCCGCCGCCTGGAACAGCACGCGGTTCATCATCATCTTGTTCTGCTTGAGGCGCGAGGGGCTGGGGCCGCTGCCTTCGGGCATGTTCAGATCCTCCTTGGTGGTCTGGAGGAAGGCGATGATGCCCCGCACCAGCGCCACCAGAGTCGCGATCATGGCAAGGATGAGGGCAATGACGAGGATCGTGTTCATGTCCGCCAAGCTAGGCGTTTGCGAGGCGGATTCCAACCGGAAAGCGCCTGTCTCTTAGGGCATCGGCCAGCGCCTGCGGCGCCATGCCCTGCGCGCGCAGATCGGCGATCGCGATCGACCCGTCGCGCTTGGCGAGCCGCCGCCCGTCCGCGCCCACCAGCAGCGGATGGTGGATGTAAGCTGGGGAGGGGAGGTCGAGCAGCGCCTGGAGCAGCCGATGAATGTCGGTTGCCGCGCGCAGATCCTCGCCGCGCAGGACATGGGTCACGCCCATGGCCGCATCGTCCAGCGTGCAGGAGAGATGATAGCTCGCCGGCGCATCCTTGCGCGCCAGCACCACGTCGCCATGGGCGAGGGGGTTGGCCATGACCTCCGTTCGGTTCGAGCTTGTCGAGAACCCGCGCGCAAGGTTCTCGACACGCTCGAACCGAACGGGGAGAGGCAAAGCACTCCACTTCACCACCCCTATCTTCGCCACCGCCGCCGCCATGTCGATCCGCCAGGCATGTGGCTCCCCCGCCGCGATCCGCCTCGCGCGCTCATCCTCGCTCAGGGCTCGGCACGTCCCCGGATAGACCGGCCCCTCCGGTCCATGCGGCGCGGTGAGGCTGGCCTGAATGTCCGCCCGCGTGCAGAAACAGGGATAGAGCAGGCATTGTGCCCGCAGCCGCGCCAGCGCCGCTGCATAGGCATCCAGCCGAGCAGACTGGAAGACGATCTCTCCGTCCCATTCCACGCCCAGCCAGCGCAGATCCTCGATGATCCCCGCGACATGTTCGGGCCGGCTCCGGGTGCCGTCGATATCCTCGATACGCAGCCTGAACGCCCCGCCTGCCGCCCGCGCCATATCCATCGCCATCAGCGCCGACCAGCCATGGCCGACATGCAGCCGGCCGGTCGGGCTGGGTGCGAAGCGGGTCACAATATGCTGTGGCGCGACGGGCGGAGTCATACAGGCTCTTGACGGGTCATATTCGTTAATGCTGTCATGGCGCTGTCACGTTGCTGGGTGAAGAGCGGCGTCGGCAAGGGGGTAGAAGGCGTTTCTATGTACCATCCCGACCTCATACGACATCCGGAAAACTGTCCGGCGCTTGTTCTGAACGCAGATTACACGCCGCTCAGCTATTATCCCTTGAGCCTCTGGCCCTGGCAAACCGCCATCAAGGCGGTTTTTTTGGATCGGGTGGACATCATCGCCAGCTACGAGCGGGAGGTGCACAGCCCCAGCTTCCAGATGAAAATCCCGTCGGTCATCGCGCTCAAACAATATGTGAAGCCGTCCGAACATCCCGCCTTCACGCGCTTCAACCTGTTCCTGCGCGACAAGTTTGCCTGCCAATATTGCGGATCGACCAACGACCTGACTTTCGACCATGTCGTACCGCGCCGGGCCGGCGGCCGGACTACGTGGGAAAATGTCGCGACCGCCTGTTCGCCCTGCAACCTCAAAAAGGGGGGGCGGACGCCGAAGGAGGCGCATATGCATCTTCATGTCCAGCCGATCCGCCCGACGAGCTGGCAGTTGCAGGAACATGGCCGCGCTTTCCCGCCCGGCTATCTGCACGAAAGCTGGCACGACTGGCTCTATTGGGATGTCGAGCTGCTGGCGTGAGGGCGTGGCTCCTCCCGCTCGCGCTGCTTCTGCCAGGGGTGGTGCAAGCGCAGGAGGATCATAGCGGCCTTACCCGCGCCCGCTATGTGCAACGCTGCCTGATGTGCCACAACCGTGCCGCGCCCGAAGGCATATCGCCCGCAGTCCTGGCGCGACTGCTCCCCGAACGCGGACTGACGCCAGCCGCCGCCATGCCCGGCGTCACCTGCTGGCGTCGCTGCGAAAGCTGCTTTCCGCCGGATGGGAAAGCAGCGAAGTAAGCGCCGAATATCTACAGGCAGGCTTCCAGGAAAGGCTGGTCGAACCCGAACTGCCGCGCCTTGTCGAGCGTGTACGGACGCAGGCCCATGGAGCGATATTCGCCCACGATCTTCCCGCTGTCGTCTTCGTCATGATATTCGAACTTGAACAGTTCCTGCGTGACGATGACGTCGCCTTCCATGCCGATCACCTCTGTGATGTTGGTGACGCGGCGCGAGCCGTCGCGCAGGCGCTTCACCTGCACGATGAGGTCGACCGAATCGGCGATCTGCTTGGAGATCGCCTCCTTCGGGATCTTGATGTCGCCCATCAGGATCATGTTTTCCATACGGCCCAGGCACTCGCGTGGCGAGTTGCTGTGCAGCGTACACATGGAGCCGTCATGGCCGGTGTTCATCGCGGCGAGCAGGTCGAAGCATTCCGCGCCACGAATTTCGCCCAGGATGATGCGGTCGGGGCGCATACGCAGGGCGTTCTTGACGAGGTCGCCGATGGTGATCGCGCCCTGGCCCTCCAGGTTCGGGGGGCGGGTTTCAAGCGGCAGCCAGTGCGGCTGTTGAAGGCGAAGTTCCGCGGCGTCCTCGATCGTCAGCACGCGCTCGCCAGGGTCGATCATCTTCGACAGGGCGTTGAGCATCGTCGTCTTGCCCGAGCCGGTGCCGCCTGAAATGACGATGTTGAAGCGGCAGGCGCCGGCAATTTTGAGCGCCGTCGCCATCTTCTGGTTCATCGCACCCCATTGGGCGAGCATGTCGATGGTGATCGGCTTGGCGGAGAATTTACGGATCGAGATGGCGGTGCCGCGCAGCGAAAGCGGCGGCACGATCACGTTGACGCGGGAACCGTCGGGCAGGCGGGCGTCGGCCAGCGGCGTGGTCTGATCGACGCGGCGGCCGACCTTGTTCACGATGCGCTGCGCGATCTGGAACAGATGCTCCTCGTCGCGGAACTTGATCGGCGCGATCTGGAGCTTGCCCTTCTTTTCGATATAGGTCTGTTCCGGACCGTTGACCATGATGTCGGTGACATCCGGGTCGGACAGCAGCTCCTCGAGCGGACCCAGGCCAAGCAGCTCGTCCACCAGCACCTTTTCCAGCGCGAACTGCTCGCGCCGGTTGAGGGTGAGCTTCAGCTCGGCGAGCACTTCCATGATGATCGGGCGGAATTCTTCCGCCAGCTCGTCTTTGGTCAGCGTCGCCGCCGCTTCGGGGTCGACGCGCTCCAGCAGGCGGGGAAGCACCTGCTCCTTGATCTTGTGGACGCTCGCCTCGAACCCCTGCGGGCCATTGTCAGCCACATGCTCGGCATTGGCGCGATCGGACAGGCGCGCCATCGCATCGGCATTGCGCTGCATCTGGCTGGTCGGCGCGGAAAGCGGATCGAAGGGCGTTTCACCAGGCAGGGACGCTATATCCAGCGGCGGGAACTGGTCGCCGCCGCGCGGCGCTTCCTGCGCCGCGCCGCCGCCCTGCATCGGCTTGGCCACGCCAAAGCCGGCTTTCATGCCGGCAGGTCCATTCTTCCGTCCAAAGGCGCTCATAGGTCTCCGCCACCAAGTCGCGACCGGGCGATCGGCATCATGCAACGCCCCCGATCTGATCCATGAAGGTGAATAAGCCGGAAACTTTGACAAATGGCTAATGGGCGGACGCGCGCCTTTCCGCCAATATCCCCGCTTCGTTGGGATGATACCAGTGGCCGTCCCAGCAATGGCCCGGCGGGTCCGCGCGCACCGGGGCGGGGTGCGCCGGGCGGATGATCCGGGGTAGGCCGCCGAGTGGCGCAAGATAGGTGCCCTTAGGCGAAGGCGGATCGCCCGCCACGCGCATTCCCAGTTCCAGCGCCTGAAAGTCCCAGGCGGTGACGAGGTTGCAGCGCACCGCAGGCGCGGCCGGATGAAGGAAGGCGCGCCTGATCTCATGCCAGCCTGTCACCGATCCGGCGAGCAGGACGACCGCCAGCCAGACCCGCAGGCGGGGGACAGTGAGCAGCGCCTCCGCCGTCAGCACCGCAAGGATGGCAAGCGCGCAGATCGAGGCGCGCATCATGAAGTCGATCGACCAGCCGACCTGGATGAAGGGCGCCGCCAGCAGGCACAGGATCGCGAGGAGCAGACTGTCCCGCCCGAAGCGGCCGCCGGGCGCGGCGAACAGCAGCGGCAGCGCGTAGATGCCGACCTCCAGCAGTTCGAACAGGCCCCATTGCGCGGGCGGCAGCGGAACGATGTGCAGCCCCACTCCGTCGCCGGCGCCGGCCGACAGATAGAGCAACGACGGGATGCTAAGCAGGGTCGCAAGCGCAGGCAGGAGGATGTCGGCCGGGCGCAGGCTGCGCGACAGCAGGCTCCGCAGCCCCGCCAGCGCCACGAACGGCAGGCCGCCCGCAAGGCCCAGCGGCGACCACAGCGCCGCGAGCGGCATCAGCGTGAGCCAGGGAGCGAGTGCTATCCTGCCGCTGCGCCACAGCAGGAAGCCCAGCGCGCCGACCCACCCCGCCAGCGCATGCTGCGGCACCCAGAACAGCAAGGTGATCGTGGAGGAAAATTGCAGATAGGCCCAATGTTCCAGATGATCGGACAGCGATCCATGCACCAGCAGGCGGCCGATCGCGTCGAGCCCGCTGAAGGCGAGGAACAGCGCCAGCGCGATCCATCGGGCGCGCCGGCCGTCGAACAGCATCGACCCCAACGCCAGCATCGTGCCGATCAGCAGCGCGTTCTGGACCAGCAACGCGATGTCTGCCGCGGCTGGCCCCGCCGCCTTGCCGATGACGGCGGGCAGCAGGAACATCCCGATCGGCGCGCGCAGCATCAAGCCCCCGTCCGCGCCGGGATAGACGAAGGGCCACGGATTCGATTGCAGGTCGCGCAGCACCGCGAAGCGGACCTGCCAGTCGATATTGGCGTAGAAGAAACGTCCCTCGCCGCTCAGCAGCAGCAGCAGCGCGGTGACCCCGACGCAGCAGAGCAGCGTGCCGATCGGGACGCGCTGTTCCGCCGCGACGCTCCGCACCGTCGCCCGGCAGAGAAGGGCGATCGCCAGCGCGCCCGCGCCATAGGCCCAGAGCGGCATCGCATCCAGGAAGCGCCACAGCAGAAGCTGGTCGACGCCCAGCCAGCCGACCAACAGCGCAAGCAGCCAGGACGCAGGGACGGTGCGCTGGAGCGGCCGGCTCCAAGGACGCGGAATGGGAAGGGCAGCCCCGCTCATCGCGCCATCATGGCAAAGAAAAAGGGGCACGGAAAGCGCCCCTGTCTCTCGTCATCTGTGCGGACAGGCGGGCGTCAGCCGGCCTTTTCGGCAAGGACGGTCAGGCCCTTCTCATTGACTTCGGCAAAGCCGCCCTGGACCGGGATGACTTCCGGCGCGGCGCCGGCGCTGGCAAAGACCTGAATGCTGCCGTCGCGAACGGTCGACATGAAGGGCGCATGCCCTTCCAGCACGCCGAAATCGCCGTCGGTGCCGGGCACGACAACCTGCCACACCTCCTGCGATCGGACGAGTTTCTCGGGCGTCACCAGTTCAAAATGCAGTGCCATTTTTTCTTCCTAACTCCCTATCCCCATCAGGGGAAAGGGCCGGGGAGAGGGAGCTGGAGTGATGCTGGCTCTACGGCCCCCACTCCCGCCTTCACTTCGCTCGGCACCCTCTCCCCTGGGAGGGGAGAGGGAATATCGCTTATGCCGCCTCTGCCGCCAGCTTCTTGGCCTTCTCGACCGCTTCGTCGATGCCGCCGACCATGTAGAAGGCGTTTTCGGGCAGGTGGTCATATTCGCCCTCGACCACCGCCTTGAACGAGCGGACGGTGTCCTCGATCTGGACGAACTTGCCGCTGATGCCGGTGAAGACTTCGGCGACGTGGAAGGGCTGCGACAGGAACTTCTGGATCTTGCGCGCGCGGGCGACGGTCAGCTTGTCCTCTTCGGACAGCTCGTCCATGCCCAGGATCGCGATGATGTCCTGAAGCGACTTGTACTTCTGCAGGATCGACTGGACCGCGCGGGCGGTGTCGTAATGCTCCTGCCCCACGGTGCGCGGCTCCAGAACGCGGCTGGTGGAGTCGAGCGGATCGACCGCCGGATAGATGCCGAGTTCCGAGATAGCGCGGTTGAGCACGGTCGTGGCGTCAAGGTGCGCGAACGAGGTCGCCGGCGCCGGGTCGGTCAAGTCGTCCGCGGGGACGTAGACGGCCTGCACCGAGGTGATCGACCCCTTGTTGGTCGAGGTGATGCGTTCCTGAAGCGCGCCCATGTCGGTCGACAGGGTCGGCTGATAGCCCACGGCCGAGGGAATACGGCCGAGCAGCGCCGACACTTCCGCGCCCGCCTGGGTGAAGCGGAAGATGTTGTCGACGAAGAACAGCACGTCCTGGTTCTCGACGTCACGGAAATATTCGGCGATCGTCAGGCCCGACAGCGCCACGCGGGCACGCGCGCCCGGCGGCTCGTTCATCTGACCGTAGACGAGCGCAACCTTCGACCCTTCGCTGATCGCGTTGCCGTCGGCGTCCTTGGCGATGACGCCCGCGTCGAGGAACTCGTGATAGAGGTCGTTGCCCTCGCGGGTCCGCTCACCCACGCCCGCGAACACCGACGTGCCGCCATGGCCCTTGGCGATGTTGTTGATCAGCTCCTGGATCAGCACGGTCTTGCCGACGCCCGCGCCGCCGAACAGGCCGATCTTGCCGCCCTTGGCGTAAGGAGCGAGCAGGTCGATGACCTTGATGCCGGTAACCAGGATCGATGCATCGGTCGACTGATCGATGAACTCGGGGGCCTTGGCGTGGATGGGCGACTTGAGGTCGGTCGCTACGGGTCCGCGCTCGTCGATGGGCTCGCCAACGACGTTGAGGATGCGGCCGAGCGTTGCCGGGCCGACGGGCACGCTGATCTGCGCGCCGGTGTCGGTCACTTCCTGCCCGCGGGTCAGGCCGTCGGTCGAGTCCATCGCGATGGTGCGGACGGTGTTTTCGCCGAGGTGCTGGGCGACTTCCAGCACGAGGCGCTGGCCGTTGTTGCTGGTTTCCAGCGCCGAAAGGATCGCCGGGAGCGCATCGGGGAAGGTCACGTCGACGACGGCGCCGATGACCTGCGAAATGCGGCCTACATTGTTGGTGGTTGCCATTGCTTCGTTCCTTGCCTTCTTCGTCTCTTCCGTGCTCCCGCGAAAGCAGGAGCCTAGGGCCCTGGGCTCCTGCTTTCGCAGGAGCACGCGGCATCCGGTTACAGCGCCTCCGCGCCCGAAATAATTTCGACCAGTTCCGTCGTGATCGCAGCCTGGCGGCTGCGGTTATACTGGATGGTCAGCTTGTTGATGAGGTCGCCGGCGTTGCGGGTCGCATTGTCCATGGCGGTCATCGACGCGCCCTGTTCCGACGCATTGTTTTCCAGCAGCGCCTTGAACAGCTGGATCGCGACGTTGCGCGGCAGCAGGTCGTCCAGAATCGCTTCCTCGCTCGGTTCATATTCCACCGTCGCGCCGATGGCGTTGCGGTCGGCGGTCGCGGGGATCTTCACCGGAATAATCTGCTGCTCGGTGGGAATCTGCGCCAGCGCGGACTTGAAGCGCGAATAGAAAAGGTGCGCGATGTCGAACTTGCCGTTCAGATACATGTCGGTCAGCTCGTGCGCGATCGCCTGCGCCTGGGCGAAGCCCGGCTCCTTGACGCCCGTGGTGTCGAACTGCGCGACGATCTTCCCCGGATAGGTGCGGTTGATGACCGGACGGCCTTTGCGCCCAATAAGATAGAACAGCACCTTCTTGCCATCGAGTTCCAGCTCACGCGCCTTGGCGAGCGCGGCCTTGACGATATTGGCATTGAACGCGCCGGCGAGGCCACGGTCGGAGTTGGCGACGACCAGCAGATGCACGTCATCCTTGCCGGTGCCGGCCAGCAGCGGGGAGGCGCCTTCGCCTGATCCACCCGCGATCTTGCTGGCGAGGCTCGCGACCACCGCTTCCAGACGCTCGCTGTAGGGGCGTGCGGCTTCGGCGGCGGCCTGCGCCTTGCGCAGCTTCGCGGCGGCGACCATCTGCTTGGCCTTCGTGATCTTCTGGGTCGATTTGACCGACCCGATCCGAATTTTCAGTTCCTTGAGGCTGGGCATGACGAACCTTTTGGTTCGTCATCCTGACGAAGGCTGAAACGAGTCACTTGCCTCATTTCAGGATCTCGTGCCGCCAGGTCGGACCTGTGTGGCCTGAGATCCCGGCCTTCGCCGGGATGACGGATTAACTGTTACGCAAACGTCTTGCCGAAGCTGTCGAGCGCGGCTTTCAGCTTGCCCTTCGCGTCGTCGCCCAGATCCTTGCTGTCGCGGATCGCAGCCAGCACATCGGGGTGATCGTGGCGGAGGTAAGCCAGCATCAGTTCCTCGTAGCGATTGACGTCCTTGACCGGGATCGCGTCCAGATAGCCGTTCGTGCCCGCGAAGATCGACGCGGTCTGCTCCTCGAAGGGCAGGGGCGAGAACTGCGCCTGCTTGAGTAGTTCGGTCAGGCGCGCGCCGCGGTTCAGCAGCTTTTGCGTCGAAGCGTCGAGGTCAGAGCCGAACTGGGCGAAGGCCGCCATTTCGCGATACTGCGCCAGCTCCAGCTTGATGCTGCCCGACACCTTCTTCATCGCCTTTGTCTGCGCGGCCGAACCGACGCGCGACACCGAGAGGCCGACGTTGATGGCCGGGCGGATGCCCTGGTAGAAGAGGTTGGTTTCGAGGAAGATCTGGCCGTCGGTGATCGAGATCACGTTGGTCGGAATATAGGCCGACACGTCGCCCGCCTGCGTCTCGATGATCGGCAGCGCGGTCAGCGACCCGGCGCCATTGGCGTCGTTCATCTTGGCCGCACGCTCCAGCAGGCGGCTGTGCAGGTAGAAGACGTCGCCCGGATAGGCTTCGCGGCCCGGCGGGCGGCGCAGCAGCAGCGACATCTGGCGATAGGCGACCGCCTGCTTGGAAAGGTCGTCATAGACGATGACCGCGTGCATCCCGTTGTCGCGGAAGAACTCACCCATGGTGACGCCGGTATAGGGCGCCAGATACTGGAGCGGAGCCGGCTCCGAAGCGGTCGCGGCGACGACGATCGAATATTCCATCGCGCCATTTTCTTCGAGCTGCTTGACGATCTGCGCGACAGTCGAGCGCTTCTGGCCGACCGCGACGTAGATGCAGTAGAGCTTCTTGCTCTCGTCGTCGCCCGCGTTGATGCCCTTCTGGTTGATGAAGGTGTCGATCGCGACGGCAGTCTTGCCGGTCTGGCGGTCGCCGATGATCAGCTCGCGCTGGCCACGGCCGACGGGGACCAGGGCGTCGATCGCCTTCAGGCCCGTCTGCACCGGCTCATGCACCGACTTGCGCGGGATGATGCCGGGCGCCTTCACCTCGACGCGCTTGCGTTCGGTATACTGGATCGGGCCCTTGCCGTCGATCGGGTTGCCAAGGCCGTCCACGACACGGCCCAGCAGGCCCTTGCCCACGGGCACGTCGACGATGGTGCCGGTCCGCTTGACGGTGTCGCCTTCCTTGATCTCGGCGTCGGAGCCGAAGATCACGACGCCGACATTGTCGGCTTCGAGGTTGAGCGCCATGCCCTGAACGCCGTTGGCGAACTCGACCATTTCGCCCGCCTGGACATTGTCAAGGCCATGGACGCGGGCGATGCCGTCACCCACGGTCAGCACGGTGCCGACTTCGCTCACCTGCGCTTCGGTGCCGAAATTGGCGATCTGGTCCTTGATGACCTTCGAAATTTCTGCGGCGTTGATATCCATTTTCAGCCTTTCATCGCCAGGGCGAGCGTATTCAAACGGGTGCGGATAGAAGAATCGATCATCTGGCTGCCGATCTTGACGACCAGCCCGCCCAGGATCGCGGGGTCGACCTTCGTTTCGAGCGAGACGTCGCGGCCGACGCGGGCGCGAAGGCTGCGCTGCAGCGCGGTGACTTGGTCGCTGTCGAGCGGATGGGCGCTCGTCACTTCGGCCCGCGCCTCGCCCTTGTGATTCGACAGCAAAGTCTCATAGGCGCGGATGACCGAGGGCAGCTGGGCGAGGCGGCGGTTGGTCGCCAGCACGCCCAGGAATTTCGTGGTGAGATCGTCCAGTCCCATAGAGGATGCGACCGCGCCGATCGTCTTGCCCGCTGCATCGCGGCTGAGGACGGGGCTGTTGATCAGCCCCTTGAAGTCCGCCGACTGCGCGATCGCGGCCTTCAAGGCTGCAAGGCTGCCAGCCACCGTGTCGAGCGCGTTCGAATCGCGCGCCAGATCGAACAGCGCCACTGCGTAGCGGCCGCTGAGACTGGCCTGAATACCGCCGCTCGTCTCCACGCTTTACCGTCCTCCAATTGACGGACCGACCCTGTCGTTCATGCCGGTCATGCAAAAAGGGGGCGCGGTCTGTTGCCGTCCCGAGCCCCTGTCGCCCGGCCGGTTAGCAGCGCGATTATGACTATGCAAGTCATGTGACGCGATTCGATCTTAAGTACCAAATAGCCTGTGTTTAGTGGGCTGGCGCGGCGGCCGGATGCCAATCAGGGCGCAGAATCGGCCGGAGCGAGCCGGCCCTTCTGACATAGGTAGACGATCCGTTCGTTGGGCTGGGCCGGAAGCAACGCTGTCACGTCCCCGCGCAGCGCCGCCACGCGCGCCAGCAGCGTGGCGTCCGCGCTACATCCCTCGACCGGCTTGTCCCTGGTCAACGCGCGCAGCTTTTCCATCGTGTCGAGATCGGGCAGCCACCGCTTGACGCGCAGCGTGCCGCTCGCCGGGTCGAACTGGCTTGCCGTCGCATAATTGCCCTCGTCCGGGATGGATGTGCGCTGCCACTGCGATCCGATGGCGACATATTGTGTGTCCCCGTCCACGCAGCCGCCGTCGGACCAGTTGAAGCCTATATCGTTGGGCTGCGACACGGTGAGGCGGCTGCGGTTAAGGTCCACCTTGCAGACATTGTCGCCAGCCCATGCGAACGCCCCGTTGCTGGTGACCCCGTCGTCATCGGGCAGCTTCACCCGCTCGTCGATGCTGGCGAAGCTCGGCCTCAGAAAGAAGAGGCCCAGCGCCGCCAGCAGCGCCACGCCGCCGCCGGCCAAGAACCACGTCGCCTGCTTTTCCTTGCCCTGGGTGTAGAATAACCCGCCCGCGCCCAGGCCCAGCGCCGCGAGCGCCAGCAGCACCGCTGCGCCCGCCATCGCATTTTCGCGCGCGGTGATGACATCGCGCTCGGCATCGTCGCGCGCTTTTGCCAGCGCCTGGTCGCGCGCCTGGCTCGCTGCCCGGTCCTTCTGCTCGCTCGCCTGGGCTTGCCGCTGGGTCAGCGCCGCCTCGGCCGCGTCCGCTTCCGCCATTGACCGGCACGGAACGACCGTATGCAGCGAAGAGACGCCGGCCTGCCGCAGGAAGGAGGCGATCTCGCGCCATGACACGGCGAAGCCGAACTCGGCGTCGTTGCCATCCGATACCGACCCGAAGCTGTTGACCCCCAGCACCCGCCCGCAATCATCCACCAGCGGCCCGCCGCTGTTCCCCGCCGCAAGCGGCGCGGTATGCAGGATCGTGTCGAAGCTCTGGCTCGCCCGGCCCGACGAGATATTGCCGCTGGTCTTGACCGTAGCCAGCGGCTCGACCAGCTGCTTGAGGCCAAGCCCCTGCGCTCGGTCGACCGCACCGGGATAACCGATCGCGGTGACGTGGCTGCCGTCGCTCACCGCGCCGGCGAAGAAGGTGCTGACCGGCAGGCGCCCCTCTTCCAGCTGGATGAGGGCCAGGTCGTTGCCCGGCGAATAGGCGATGATGCGCCCGCCATAGGTCTTGGTGCCCTCGGACGGGATGACGCCGATGACGAGGTTCTTCTCCTCGCGTGCGAGTTCGACGACATGGGCGTTGGTCAGCACCTTGTCAGGCGCGACGGCAAAGCCGCTGCCATGGCCGACGAAATAGGCGTCCGATCCGTCCGTCGCAACCAGCGCCACGCGCACCACGCCGCGCGCGGCGGCAGCGATATCCTGTTGCTCGGCCCGCGCCATGGCGGGCGCGATCAGGGCGAGAAGCAGGGCGAAACGGCGAAGGAGGGCGAGCATCGTCGCGCAGTCATAGGCAAAGCAGCCGCGCGCGCAATCGGGAAAAAGGGCAGCGGTTTGCTTTGACCGCAAGGCGCGGGAGGCATGGCGCGCGGGCGCGGTTTATAGCATAGCGCATGAACCAGATGACCGCCTTTGCGCCCCCTCCGCCTGTCCCGCCGGATGCCGACACCTGCTGGGACGCCTTCCTGCGCCGCGACCGCGCGTTCGACGGGCTGTTCGTCGGCTGCGTCGCTTCGACCGGCATCTACTGCAAGCCGAGTTGCGCCGCCCGGCACCCCAGGCGGGAAAACATGACCTTTCTGCCCGATGGCGCGGCGGCGCGCGCGGCGGGATATCGCGCCTGCCTGCGCTGCCGCCCGGACGAGCTTGGACGCGACAGGCGCGCGATTGAGGCCGCGATCGCATTTTTGCGGCAAGCGGAGGAAACGCCTGCGCTCGACGCGCTCGCCGCTCATGCCGGCTATGCCCCGCACCATTTCCACCGCCTGTTCAAGCGCGAGACCGGCCTTACTCCCGCCGCCTATGCGCGGGCTCTCCGCGCCGACCGATTGAAGACGGCGCTGACAGGGGAGGGCAATGTGACCGACGCTATTTACGAAGCGGGCTACAACGCCCCCAGCCGTGCCTATGCCGACGCGCGCGCGCATCTCGGCATGACGCCCAGCGCGTGGAAGGATGGCGGGCGCGGCGTCGTCATCCGCTGGCGGGTTGTGAACAGCAGCCTCGGCCCGGCGCTGGTCGCCGCGACCGACAAGGGACTGTGCCGCATCAGCTTCGGCGAAGGCGAGGCGGAATTGCGCGCGCGTTTCCCGAAGGCGGAACTGCGCTGCGCCGACGCCGCGCTCGACGCCATGGCGGCGGCGGTCGCCGCGCTGATCGATGATCCGGTGGCTGTGCCCGACCTGCCCATGGACGTCGCCGGCACAGCCTTCCAGCAGGCGGTCTGGGCCGCGCTTTGCGCCATTCCGCCCGGCGAGACGCGCAGCTATGCTGAGCTCGCCGCCGCCGTCGGCCGCCCTGCCGCCACCCGCGCGGCGGGCAGCGCGTGCGGCGACAACAGCCTCGCCGTCCTCATCCCCTGCCACCGCATCCTGCGGAGCGATGGCACTTTGGGCGGCTACGCCTGGGGGCTGGAACGCAAACAGGCGCTGCTGGATCGGGAAAGGGGTGGCTGAGACTCACATAAGCTCTTCTCAATCCCCAATTTTTGCGTCACCTTGGCGAGCGGGCAAGGGGGAGAGACGCATGGGCGATTGGACGAAGCTGCTAGTCGGCGTGATGCTGGCCTCCGCTATGCCTGGAGCCGCCCGCGCGGCTTGGTATCAGGCGCGGACCCAGCATTTCACGGTATATGCCGAAGGCAATGACCAGAAACTTCGCGGTTTCGCCGAGCGGCTCGAGAAGTTCGACTATCTGCTGCGGAAGCTTACCGGCGTCGATGATCCGCAAGCGGGCGCACCGGTGAAAGTGTTTCTGCTGTCGAGCGAAGACAAGGTGAAGAAGCTCGCACTCAATCCCAACATCGCCGGCTTTTACTCCACGTCCGACCGCAACGCTTTTGCGGTGCTTTCGCGCGAGGCAAAAAATGGCGAGTTCGATTTCGGCGCGGAAGAGGTGCTCTTTCACGAATATGCGCATCATTTCATGCTGCATCATTTGCCGGCAGCTTACCCCGCTTGGTATGTCGAGGGCTTTGCGGAATTCTTTTCCGTCGTGAAATTTCCGCGGGACGGGTCGATCCAGTTCGGCAATGTGCCGATGGCTCGCGTGCCAGGTCTGGTTCTGGCGTCGCCCTATCCGGTGAAAAACCTGTTCGCGCGCGACGCCGATGGTCTCAGCCTGCGTGATGGTGACCGCTACTACGGTACGGCTTGGCTACTGACCCATTATTATCAGTATAACAAGACCGGGCGGCGCCCGGAAATTCAGCGCTATCTTGATGACGTGGCCAAGGGCACGCCAAATTTGCAGCCGGACAGCTATTTTGCCGGAGGCCTCGACGGTCTTGAGAGGGATCTCAAGGCCTATATGCGTCACCGCCTGTCCGCGTCGAAATTTACCAGCAACGAAATGAAGATCGGCGCGATTGACGTGCAGCCGGTTGAGGCTTCGCAAGGCGCGCTGATCGAGGACGAACTTCGCCTGATCGACCGGCCGCGCAGTGAAGACTTGCCCGGCATCGTCACCGCCATTCGCGCCGCAGCCGCGCGCTATCCGTCCAGCCCCTATGCGCTCGCGCTGCTGGCGGAGGCGGAATGGGCGGCCGAGCAGAAGGACGCTGCACTTGCAGACGCAGACCGAGCCATCGCGCTCGACCCCAAATCCGCCCGCGCGCAGGCCGTCCGCGCTGAAGCGCTGCTCGACAAGGCACAGGGCAGCGACAGGGCCGAGGACTGGAAGGCGGCGCTCACCGCCATCGTGCGCGCCAATCGCGCCGATACCGAAGATCCTGTGCCGCTCGCGCTCTTCTATCGCTATCACGCGATGCGGGGCGGCAAGATGCCCGACATCGGCTATGACGGGCTCTACAAGGCCCATATGCTGCTGCCGCAGAACCCCACCTATCGCATGAAACTCGCCCACGCTCTTTCGGTGCGTGGCGACTATGCGCAGGCATCTGCGCTACTCGATCCGATAGCCTATTCGCCGCACGGCTCCGACATGAGCGAGACGGCGCTCAGGCTGAAGGCGGATCTGGACGCGCAGGCGGCAGCGAAGGCGAAGGGAAATCCCGCACCCGCGCCATGACCGCCGCGCGCTGTGCGTCGGTCATGCTGCGCCAGTGTACGATCTCGGTCATGGTGCGGCCGCAGCCCGTGCAACTGTCTCGCTCGCTGTTCAACGCACAAAGATTGCGGCACGGCGTTTCCATCACATGAAGCTGTAGGGATCGACGTCCACCGCGACGCGCGTGCCCGATTTCCAGGCGATATTGCCGAGCCACTCGCGGATCGCGCCCTGCACGTCCACCTGCCGGCCGGCGTGGATCAGCAGCCTGTGGCGGTGCCGCCCGCGCAGCACGGCGAGAGGAGCGGGCGCGGGGCCATAGACGCGCATCCCCTCGATCGCCGGCGCGGACTTGCCGATCAGGCGCGCGGTCTGTGCGGCCTCGTCGGCATCTTCGCTCGACACGATGATCGCGGCGAACCGGCCGAAGGGCGGGGCGTTGGCGCGCCGCCGGTTCTCCGTCTCGACCTCGTAGAATCGCTCCGTATCCCCGTCGATCAGCGCCTTGATGACCTCGCTCTCGGGCATCCGCGTCTGGATATACACCCGCCCTGGTTTCTGCCCGCGCCCGGCGCGCCCGGCGACCTGCACGATCTGCTGGAAGGTTCGCTCCGCCGCGCGCAGGTCGCCGCCCTCCAGTCCCAGGTCCGCGTCGATCACGCCCACCAAAGTCAGGTTGGGGAAATGGTATCCCTTCGTCACCAGCTGCGTGCCGATGATGATGTCGACATCGCCGGCCTCCACCGACTTCACGAAGTCCGCGACCTTGGCCGGCGACCAGAGCGTGTCGGAGGTGACGATGGCGGTACGCGCGTCGGGCCATAGCGCCTTCACCTCGTCCGCAATTCGCTCGACGCCGGGACCGCAGGCGACGAGGCTGTCGTCCTCCTTGCATTCCGGGCAAAAGCGCGGCGCGGGGATCACGTGGCCGCAATGGTGGCAGGCGAGGCGGTGGGTCAGCCGATGCTCGACCATCCAGGCGGTGCAGTTGGGGCACTGAAAGCGATAGCCGCAATGGCGGCACAAGGTCAGCGGCGCATAGCCCCGCCGGTTGAGGAACAGCAGGCTTTGTTCGCCCTTCGCCCGCGTTTCGTCGATCGCCGCCACCAGCTCCGGCGCGATCCAGCGGCCTCGTTCGGGCGGATCGGTCAGCAGATTGATGCCGTGGATGTCAGGCATCTCCGCCCCGCCATAGCGCGAGGGCAGCTTGATCTCGGCATAGCGGCCGAGGTCCACCTGATGCCGCGTCTCGATCGCCGGGGTGGCGGACGCCAGGATGACCGGGAACTTCTCGATCAGGCCGCGCATCACCGCCACGTCGCGCGCGTGATAATGGACGCCGTCCTCCTGCTTGAAGCTCGCCTCATGCGCCTCGTCCACGACGATGAGGCCAAGGTTCGGGTAGGGCAGGAACAGCGCCGATCGCGCGCCCACCACCACCTGCGCCTGCCCGCTGGCGATGGCGCGCCACGCCCGACGCCGCTCGCTCTGTCGCAGCCCGCTGTGCCAGTTCACCGGGATCGTCCCGAACCGCTTCTCGAACCGCTCCAGGAACGGCTCGGTCAGCGCGATCTCGGGCAGCAGGACCAGAACCTGCCGCCCGGCGCGGATCGCCGCGGCGATCGCCTCGAAATAGACCTCGGTCTTGCCCGATCCGGTCACGCCGTCGAGCAGGAAGGGCGCGAAGTCGTGGGCGCACACCGCATCCGCCATCTGGGTCGCGGCGGCGCTTTGCGCTTCCGACAGGGCAGGTGGCGCATGGTCGGGATCGGGCATGGGGAAAGGCGTGTCAACGCTCACCTCCACCGCCTCGAAAATATCCTGCTTGATGAGACCGCGTATCACCGCGTCGCTAACCCCGCCGATCATGGCCAGCTCGCGGATCAGCCCCTGCCGCTCGCCGATCCGCTCCAGCGCCTGCGCGCGCTGCTCGGTCATCCGCTCGGGAACCGCCCCGGTGGCCTTATATTCGATCACCGTCCGCGCGCCCTCCAGCGCCGACATGGACGACAGCGCCATGCGGAGCACGGCGGCGGGCGGCGAGAGATAATAGTCAGCCGTCCATTCGATCAGCCGCCGCAGCGGCTCCGGGATCGGCGGCGCGTCCACCACCTCCAGCAGGTTGCGCAGGCGATTGTCGCCCACGCTCTCCACATCGGGGAAGCGATCCTCCTCCCAAACCACGCCGATCAACTGACGCGGCCCAAGCGGCGCGACGACGATGCTGCCCGGCTCCACCCGCATCCCGTGCGGGACGCGATAGTCGAGCGGGCCGAGGGCGGCGTTCAGGAGGAGGACACGGGCGCGGGACATTTGCCGCCCCATGTAGGACATGGGGGGCGGGGGACGCTATAGGCAGCGCCAACGAATCACTTTGCCGTCAGGGGACCGCGCCATGAAATTCTTCGTCGACACCGCCGACATCGCCGAAATCCGCGAGTTGGAGGCGACCGGCCTGCTCGACGGCGTCACCACCAACCCGACCCTGATCCATAAGTCGGGCCGCAAGTTCCTGGAGGTGATCGAGGAAATCTGCGGCGTAGTGGATGGTCCGGTTTCGGCGGAAGTCGTCGCTCTCGACCATGAGACGATGATGAAGGAAGCGGAAATCCTGCGGAAGATCGCCGACAATGTCTGCATCAAGGTGCCTCTCACCATTGACGGCCTTAAGACCTGCAAGGCGCTGACCGGCGAGGGGACTCAGGTCAATGTCACGCTCTGCTTCTCCGCCAACCAGGCGCTGCTGGCGGCGAAGGCGGGCGCGACCTTCATCTCGCCCTTCGTCGGTCGCCATGACGATAACGGGTTTGACGGCCTTGCGCTGATCGAGGACATCCGCCTGATTTACGACAATTATAGCTTCAAGACCGAAATTCTTGCTGCCTCGCTGCGCCACCCGATCCACGTGCTGGATTGCGCTAAGATCGGCGCCGATGTCATCACCGCGCCGCCTTCGGTCATCAAGATGCTGTCGAAGCATGTGTTGACCGACAAGGGGCTTGAGGGCTTCGCTGCCGATTGGGCCAAGACGGGCCAGACGATCCTCTGACCTACGGCGCGCTCAGCGCTTGCGCGTGAGTTCCCGCATGGCCGCGTCGATCCCGGCGATGGTCAGCGGGAACATGCGGTCGTTCATAAGCTCGCGGATTATCTTGGTCGATTGGCTGTAGCTCCAATAGCCTTCCTGGGTCGGATTGAGCCACACCGTAGCAGGATAGGTGTGGGCAACGCGCTGGAGCCAGACGGCGCCCGGCTCCTCGTTCATATGCTCCACCGATCCACCCGGATGGCTGATCTCATAGGGACTCATCGCCGCGTCGCCGACGAAGATGACCTTGTAATCATGCCCATATTTGTGGAGAATGTCCCAGGTCGGCGTCCGCTCTGAAAAGCGGCGGCGATTATCCTTCCAGACGCCTTCGTAGAGGCAGTTGTGGAAGTAGAAGAATTCCATATTCTTGAACTCGCCGGTCGCGGCGGAAAATAATTCTTCCGTCAGTTTGATGAACGGGTCCATCGATCCGCCTACATCCAGAAAGAGCAGCAGCTTGACCGCATTATGCCGCTCGGGCCGCATTCGGATGTCGAGCCAGCCCTGCCGCGCCGTGCCCCGGATCGTCTCATCGAGGTCCAGTTCATCTGCCGCACCCTCGCGCGCGAACCGGCGCAACCGGCGCAGCGCCACCTTGATATTGCGCGTCCCCAGTTCCCGGCTGTTGTCCAGATTGGCGAATTCGCGCTTTTCCCAAACCTTGATCGCACGCTTGTGGCGGCTTTCTCCGCCGATCCGCACCCCTTCGGGATTATAGCCGCCATTGCCAAACGGCGATGTGCCGCCGGTGCCGATCCATTTGTTGCCGCCCTGGTGCCGCTCTTTCTGTTCTTCCAGACGCTTCCTGAGCGTTTCCATGATCTCGTCCCAGTCGCCGAGCGACTTGATCTTCTCCATCTCCTCGGGACTGAGAAATTTTTCTGCGACAAGGCGCAGCCATTCATCGGGTATCTCGACGTCGATTCCCTCTCCGCCGATCACGCCCTTGAACACCTTGGCGAACACCTGGTCGAAGCGGTCGAGCAGCCCTTCGTCCTTCACATAGGTGGCGCGGGCGAGATAATAGAAATCCTCCGGCCGCCGGGCGATCACTTCGTGGTCGAGCGCTTCGAGCAGCAGCAGATGTTCCTTGATCCCCGCCGGGATACCGGCGGCGCGCAGCGCGTCGAGGAAGTTGAGCAACATGGCGCCGATTGTCGACCAGCATCGCCACGGATGCAAGCCACGCCGGTTGTCCGAATATTAAGTGTTGCAGTGCATGGTTAATACGTCACTATCCGCGTGACGGGGCAGCGGCGGGGCGAGCTTGGAAAACAGGGATTTGCTGGCGGACTTGGGGGAACGGTCCGGCGACATCGCATTGCAGTGCAGCGAAACGGCTGGCTATCTCAGCGAGCTTAACCGCCGGATTCAGGGCGACCGCGCGCATCTGGACGAATTGCAGGCGCATATGGATCGGCTGGCCGCCAGTCAGGCGGAAAGCGTCGCGGCGGCGCAGGAATTGAATCTCACAGCCCGCCGCGCCGGCCGCATCATCGCCGAAGGGCATGATGTCGTCGGCCTGTCGATCAACGAAATCGCCGGGCTGGTCGATCATGTGACGGGGCTGGAGGGGCATCTGCGCCAGTTTCTGTCGGTCATCGAGGCAGTCGGCGGCATATCCGACCAGCTGAGCGCCATCGCCCGCCAGACGCGCCTGCTGGGCGTCAACGCGGCGATCGAGGCAGCGCGCGGCGGCGAGGCGACGCAGGGTTTCGCCGTGGTCGCCGACGAAATCCGGCGGCTGGCGGGGCAGGCGGGCGATTATGCCGCCTCGGTCGGGGACAAGCTCGTCCAGCTCGATCAGGACGCCCGCACGCTGATCGGCGGAGTCGAATCGAACATCGTGCGCGGTCGCGACGTCGGCACCCATATCGACCGATTGCGGCTCAGCATGACGGAAATAGCCTCGCTCGTGTCCCAGTTCAGCGACCGGTCGCAGGCCATCGTATCCTGCACCGATGCAGCCGATGGCGACATTGCGGCATTGCGGCACGGGCTGGGCAGCTTCAGCCGCTCGGCGAATGAGAGCGCGACGCGGGTCGACGGCGCGCGCCGGCAGCTCGAACAACTGGAGGGCATGGCGAACGCGATGCTCAACGGGTCGGCGCACGGGCAGCAGAAAACGCGCAACAGCCGCTATATCGCGCTGGCCGAAGAGGGCGCGGCGGAGGTTGGGGCCGTGATCACGCAGGCGCTGGCGGAAGGGGCGCTGACGCTCGACGCTCTATTCGACACCGATTATCGCCCGATCGGCGGTGCTGACCCTGTGCAATATCTGAACGACTTCACCGCCTTTGCCGACCGGCGGATTCAGCCGCTGCTTGATCGTCACACGGCGCAGGATGCGGCAGTGGTGGGATGCTGCGTCATCGACATGAACGGCTATCTCCCGACCCATATCACCCCCCGGTCACAGCCGCAGCGGCCTGGCCAGTCGGTCTGGAATATGGAGCATGCGCGCAACCGGCAGATTTTCATGGACAGTCAGACCCGCCGCGCTTTGGACGGAGAGGGCGATTTCTTCCTCTTCACCTACCGGCAGGATCTGGGCGAGGGGCGTTATCGGGCGCTGCGCAGCGTGTTCGTGCCGCTGATGTTCGCCGGGCGGCGCTGGGGACTGTACGAGGTCGGCTATCTGATCTGATCGTCGCGGCTGATGCCGTGCACCAGCGACACGAGCACGAAAGAGATGATCATCAGCAGATACCAACTGCCGAGCTTGGCGATGCTCACCATCTGC
Source organism: Sphingobium agrisoli (assembly GCF_041877245.1). NCBI lineage: Bacteria > Pseudomonadati > Pseudomonadota > Alphaproteobacteria > Sphingomonadales > Sphingobiaceae > Sphingobium > Sphingobium agrisoli. The sequence goes on along the minus strand of NZ_JBHDJI010000011.1, from coordinate 129,559 downwards.
CAGCCATGGCGCTGGTCCGGGTAGGTCCAGGCATTGGCGAAGGTGCCGATATTCTCCGCGAACCAGATGAACAGCGCGACCAGGAAGAAGCCGACGAGCAGTGGCATCCGGCGCGGGTGCCGCCAAGGCGTGTAAATGACCCAGGTCCGGCCGAACAGCAGGATCGCCGCTCCGAACAGCGCCACCCTTATGTCGGGGAACCAGTGATGGGCGAAGAAATTGACGTAGATGGCGGCCGTGAGCAGGATCGTCATCCAGACCGGCGGGTAATGGGCGAAGCGGAAGCCAAAGATGCGCCAGATGCGGGCGATATAGCTGCCCACCGCCCCATACATGAAGCCCGAGAAGAGTGGCACCGCCCCGAGATGCAGCAGGCTTTGTTCGGGGTAGATCCAGGAGCCGGACTGCGTCTTGAACAATTCCATGATCGTGCCTATGACATGGAAAGCGAAGACCACCTTCGCTTCCGCCCAGCTTTCGAGCCGGCAAGCCAGCATCGCCGCCTGAATGGTGAGCGCCGCGATCGTCAGGAAATCATAGCGGTGCAACGACACATCGGATGGGTAGAAAAGATGCGTCGCCAGTAACAGCGCCAGCATCAGCCCGCCGAACAGGCATGCCCACCCCTGCTTGAAGCCGAACAGCAGGAACTCGAATGCCCATGCCTGCGGCCCTGGCGTGACATGTAGTCCCTCCAACCGTGCGCGAATGCGCGCAAAGCGGGTCGCCCCGTGTCTTCGGCTCACGCGGGGGTTGGCGCCTGCGCCGGTGATTCGACCGCATTTTTATCCCGGCGAAAGGGCAAGATGATCGCTTCCCAAACCGACCGAACTTCGTGCTGACCATCGACGCCGGTAGGGGGGAACTCGCCAGGGGCGGGGTGATGATAGGTTCCGAACAGCCGATCCCACACGGGAAAGAAGGCCGCGAAGTTGCGGTCGTGATGCATTTTGAGGCGGCTGTGGTGAATGCGGTGAACCTGCGGCCCGGCAACCAGCAGGCTGGCCCAGCCGAATTCGAAACGCAGATTGGCGTGGATGAAGGCGGTCCAGAAGGTGACGACCACCGCGATAAAGCCGGCATGGACAGGCAGGTTGAACAGGAAGGCCATGGGCAGGAAGATGGTCGCGGTGCGGCCGATCTCCTCCAGCCAGTGCACCCGCATGTTTGTCGACACCCCCAGCGTCTCGTCCATATGGTGAAGGCTGTGAATACGCCACAGCGGCCTCCAGCTATGCTGCCAGCGGTGCCACCAATAATAGAAGAAGTCCCAAATAAAAATCGTGAGGATGCAGCCGCCGATCATCGCGACTAAGCCCGCCGGATAAACGAAAGGCGCGGCATCCCACAGCGCCCCTCCGCCATAATGGCGAGCCTCGGCCACCAACGCCTTTATCCAGACGCCAAGCATCGTGGGGATGCTGAGATAAACCAGCATCAGCCGGAGGTTGAGCCACCATCCCTGCGCCGACTTCAGTGGCCCGGCGGGAACCAGCCGCTCAAGGATGCCGAAGAAAAGAAAGGGCAGGAGCAGCGGAGCCAGAGCCTTCGCCACAAAGAAGAAGCCTTCAATCCCGGTATTAACGCTCGGCATTGGCTCCTCGGCGCTGTTGCGCGGCGCTGTCTAGCACCCGGCGCGGCCTTTGTCGCGCCGGTTTTTGCGTCAGCGCGGCGCGGCAGCGGTGTATCGGCTGACCGTGACTTGGCCGCTTGCGGCATATTCGGCCGTGGCCTGCGCCTGTGCCGTCTGCGGGTCTTTGCCGTCGATGATCGCGGCGATCTGACTTGGGCTCGGCACCTTGTCATAGGTGCCGTAAAGATCGGTCTGTCCGACCATGTGGATGGCAAGGCTGTAGCCGCGTCCGTTAGCGGTAGGGTCGAAGGCCAGGACAGTGCCACTGTCATCGACTGGCACGATCACCGCGCCGTCACCGCGCCCCGTCTGCTGGAGCATGTCGAACCGTCCTTCGCCACTCGCTACCGTCCCGCGAATGCACAGGCTGTTCTTGCCGTCGCGCGGGATGCGTGGTTCCTGCGCGGCTGCCGATGCCGCTATTTTGCTAAGCCGGGCTTCGCCGCGATCCGTGCTTGGGCAGGCGGCGAAGCTGGCAGGGGCGGCGGTATGGAGCGACGCCCTATCATCGAACGCCAACCGCGCCAGCATCCCATCGAGCCCGGCGAGGACCTCCGCCCGGCGTTCGGTCGGCCCGGTCACCCGCAGCTTGACGATCCAGCGACCGGCATGGACGAAGCCCGCCGCCGTGGTCAGCGCGCCGTCGGCTGCATCGTCATAGACCGCGCGGATGGCGCGTCCCGGCTGGCCGGCCGCTGGCGCGCTCTCATAAGCGGTGCGGCGGGTTTTCGCCCCGAACCGCTCCATCACCGCCTTGTCAGTCATGTAGGCCGCCAGCGACGCATCGGCATAGGTCGGCATATACACGTAGAAGGTCGCCTGGATTGCGCCATCTTCCGAAAGATATTGCGCGTAATTGTCGACCGCCCGCCCACCATTGGAGGCTTCGCCGCTCTTGCTCAGCGACAGGCCTGCCACCGTCTGCGGCAGCGAAACGCCGGCCCCATTGGCGCGAATCATGGTGTCGCTCGGCGTCCACGCCTCTGCATCCCCGGCCGCCTGCGCCAGCGATGGCGCCGCAAGGTCGAGGAGGGCAAAAAGCAGGATCAAGGCGCGCTTCAGCATCGGCATCCCTCTCCAGATCAGACCGTCTTGGCGCGGCCTTGAACTATGAGAGGGAGGCTATCGCCTAAACCGGCGCGCGCAAGCGGCTTTTCAGCCGACCGGCGGAATTTGCGCGGGATAATGCGGCAGATCGGGGTCGAGATGCGCCCATTCCGGCGCGGCGCTGGTCCAGATGATTGCCTGCGGACCGATCAGCGACGGGTCGTCGAGCGCGCCTGCGCGGATGAAAGTCAGGTGCGGACGCGATTCGGCGAGGCTGAAGACAGGCGTCCCGCATTCCGGGCAGAAGCCGCGCCGCATCGGCGTGCCACTGTCAGCGGTGCTGGCATGCCAGCTCAGCTTGCCATCCATCGTCACCTTGTCGGAGGGAAAGGCGACATTCACCGTTGCCGATCCGCCGCCAAGATATTGGCACAGCCGACACCAGCACATGCGCGCGGCAATCGGATCAGCATCAATGGTGATGCGGACCTGGCCACAGAGACATCCTGCCATATGGGCCATCCGTCAGCGCCCCTGTCGGCGCGCCATGAAGGCGAGGCGCTCGAACATCATGACATCCTGCTCATTCTTGAGCAGCGCGCCGTGCAACGGTGGGATCGCCTTGGCGGGGTCGCTGTTCTGGAGCACGTCCAGCGGCATGTCCTCGTTCAGCAGCAGTTTAAGCCAGTCGAGCAGTTCCGACGTGCTCGGCTTCTTCTTGAGGCCCGGCACGTCCCGGATCTCGTAGAATATGTCCATCGCACGCGACACGAGGATCTTCTGGATGCCCGGAAAATGGACCGAAACGATCCGCTCCATCGTCTCGCGGTCGGGGAATTTGATATAATGGAAGAAGCATCGGCGCAGGAAAGCGTCGGGCAGCTCCTTCTCGTTGTTGGAGGTGATGACGACCACTGGCCGTTCCGCCGCCGCGATCGTCTCGCCCGTTTCATAGACGTGGAAGGTCATGCGATCGAGTTCCTGCAACAGGTCGTTGGGGAATTCGATGTCGGCCTTGTCGATTTCGTCGATCAGCAGGACGGGAAGGCGCGGCGAGGTGAACGCCTCCCACAATTTGCCCTTGCGGATATAGTTGGAAATATCGTGGACGCGCGGATCGCCGAGCTGCCCGTCGCGCAGCCGAGCGACGGCGTCATATTCGTAGAGCCCCTGATGTGCCTTCGTCGTGGATTTGACGTTCCATTCGATCAGGGGGGCGTTCAGCGCATGGGCAATTTCCTGCGCCAGGACCGTCTTGCCGGTGCCCGGTTCGCCCTTCACCAGCAGCGGGCGGCGCAGCAGCACGGCGGCGTTGACCGCGACCTTCAGGTCGTCAGTGGCGACATAATCCTGCGTGCCTTCAAAGCGCATATTCGCTAGTCCACTCCGTTGCCGATGGCAACCGGACTAGGGAAAGCGGCGGAGTGGCGCAATAACGAAAGGGTTTAGCCCTGCCTGGCGCGCAGGTCGGCGCGGGCGGCGAGCAGATCCCAGAGGCCGCGATGCTGGTTCAGAAGCTGACGCGCGCCGAACTGGATCGCGCGATCGATGGCGTCGTCTCCGCCCACCGCGCGCGCCACCGCCAGCGTGGCGGCGCGGTCGGGCAGGGTGCAGGTCTGCGGCTCCAGCCCTGCGCGGATCGCCGCCATGTCGAGCACATGGCGCACCGCGCGCCAGTCGAGCACCAGCGCCATCGCCGCGCCCATGGCGCAACCGCGCCGGTCCGACTGGGCCAGCATGTCGAGCGCGTGGCGCTGCTGGCTGACCACCGTCTCGCAATCGGCCTGACCTGCAGTGCTGGGAGCGGGGCCGGCCGCAACAGTTACCTGCGTCAGATAGGACCGCTCGCGTGCAAAGCCGTCCGCCGCCTCGATCAGCCACTGACGCGCATCATTGTCGGCGGATCGGGTTGCGGCGTGGTCGATAACGCCTGGATGCCGCCCATGGAGCAGGCAAAGATAATAGGCCGCGTCGGCCAGATCGGCCAGCGACAGCAGCGCTTCGCGCGATACGCCGGTGCTGGCCCGGGTGGCGTAGGCGTGCGCGGCAGTGCCGTCAGCGGCGACCAGTGCCTCCAATATGCGCGCGATGTCGCCGAACTGATATCGCGGTGCCGCTTCACTCATGCCGAACCCCTGTGCTGCCCCACGCAAGCGGGGTTTAGGCGGCACCATAGGCGGTCTGAGTAAACGTCCGGTGTATAAATGCTGATCGGGCGGCCGTGTAAGCCGCGCTTTTGCGTCGAGCTTGGTTAATTTGGCTTTACCGGTTTGAATTATTCCGCCGATCGCATGAAGCTGCCGTTAGCGATTCTGCTGCGACTGCCGCTGCGCCGCGTTGTGACGGTGCAGTCATCGATCCCCCGCCCGCCCGGAAGGCAGCATGGCCGAAATGTGGTTTGGGGTTTTGCCTAAGCTTGTTTGCTTGGTGCGCAAGGCCCGAAACGTCGCATTTCCGTCACATATGGTGCGGAGTTGTAACATTGCGGCGCTAAGGATTCGTTCCCGAGGATAGAGTATTCCGGGGAACGCATCATGAATGCCATCACGCGCCTGCCCTTCCTGGCGGACATGGACGAAGGTGCCGATGACAGGCTCCACATTCCCGAGCGGGAAGGGCAACGGCGGCGTTTTCGCACGATCTGGATTTCGGACATCCATCTGGGCACGCGCGGATGCAACGCGGCGATGCTGATCGATTTTCTCGACAGCGTCGATAGCGACACCATGTATCTGGTCGGCGACATCATCGACGGATGGCGGCTGAAGAAGCGTTTCTACTGGCCGCAGACGCATAATGACGTGGTGTGGCGAGTGATGAAGCGGGCGAAGCGCGGCACGCGCGTCGTCTATATTCCCGGCAATCATGACGAGATGTTCCGCCAGTTTACCGGGATGAGCTTTGGCGGGGTCGAGATTAGGCGCAAGGCGATCCATGTCACCGCCGATGATCGCAAGCTGCTGGTGCTGCATGGCGACGAGTTCGACACGATCATGCTGGCGCACCGCTGGCTCGCCTTCGTGGGCGACGCGGCCTATACGATGATGATGCGCCTCAACGTCGCTGTAAACGCGGTGCGGCAGCGCATGGGGCTTCCCTACTGGTCGCTGAGCAAGATGGCCAAGCACAAGGTCAAGAACGCGGTCGAATTCATTTCCAAGTTCGAGGATGTGGTGGCGCACGAGGCGGCGATGCGCGGCGTCGATGGCGTGGTGTGCGGCCATATCCACAATGCCGAGATGCGCCAGATCGCCGGGGTCGATTATTATAATGACGGGGACTGGGTGGAGGGCTGCACCGCGCTGGTCGAGCATTTCGACGGGCGCATGGAAGTGCTGCACTGGGCCGACGAGATCGCCAAGCGGGACAAGGTGGAAGAGCCGGCCCGGATCGCGGCATAAACTTTCCGTCACCCAGAGCTTGCCCCGGAGGCGCGCTGCTTCCCTCGTGGCACGAAGGAAGCGGGACCCCGGATCAAGTCCGGGGTGACGGTGGAAATGAATTGAAGGACTGAACCGATGCGCATCGCCATCGTCACCGACGCCTGGAGCCCGCAGGTCAATGGCGTGGTGCGCACGCTCCAGACGATCCGGGCGGAGGTGGAGCGGATGGGGCATGTGGTGCAGGTGATCTCGCCCGACCTCTATGGCTCCATTCCCTGCCCGACCTATCCTGAAATACGGCTGGCGCTGGTGCGGCCGGCGGTGGTGGGGCAGGCGATCGCTGCATTCCGGCCCGATGCGGTGCATCTGGCCACCGAAGGGCCGCTTTGCCTGGCCGCGCGGCGCTGGTGCCTGCGAGGGAAAGTGCCGTTCACGACAGCCTATCACACCCATTTCCCGGACTATGTGGCGCAGCGCACCGGGCTGCCCGCTGCCTGGTTCTGGCGCTATATACGTTGGTTCCATGGGCCGGCGCAGGCGGTACTGGTGTCGACGCGGTCGGTGCGAGAGCAGTTGCGCGCCCATGGCCTGCCCAACGTGCGACCATGGGGCCGGGGGGTGGACCTGAGCGCCTTCACGCCTGACGCGACACCGCCGGAGGTCTTCGCCGGCCTGCCGCGCCCGATCATGCTTTATGTCGGCCGGGTAGCGGTAGAGAAGAATCTGGAGGCGTTCCTGGCGACCGACCATCCTGGGACCAAGGTGGTGGTGGGAGACGGGCCCGCGCGTGCCGCGTTGGAGCGGGCTTATCCGCAAGCGCGGTTCCTGGGGTCGATGTTCGGCACGGAGTTGGCGGGGGCCTATGCAGGGGCGGACGTGTTCGTCTTTCCCAGCCGCACCGATACCTTCGGACTGGTGATGATCGAGGCGCTGGCGTGCGGCACGCCGGTTGCCGCCTATCCGGTCTCGGGGCCGGTGGACATCGTCACGGCAGAGACGGGCGCTCTGTCCGAGCAACTCGGCGGGGCGATCGGCGCGGCGTTGGCGAAGGATCGCGCGGCATGCGCTGCATATGGCCGTAGCTTCAGTTGGGAGCGCAGCGCGCAGGAATTCCTGTCCGGTCTGCATGCGATAAATCCTGAGGTGATGGACAGCGCCGCCTGACGCTTTTTCTTGCCGGAAAGGCGGGGATGGACTATCTCAGCAGCGTCACGGCCGCCCTGCTTGGGCGGCCCTTATCGTTTTTACGCCGGAGAGGTCCCTGTGTCCCAGCCCCTGATGCCCCATGCCACCGCCAGCTGGCTGGTCGACAATACCGCGCTCAGCTTCGACCAGATCGCGGAATTCTGCGGGCTTCACATCCTTGAAGTGCAGGCGATCGCCGATGATACCGCCGGCACCAAATATACCGGCCGCGATCCGGTGCGCGCGCACGAAATCACAATGGAAGAAATCCACAAGGGTGAAGCGAACCCGGATTACAAGCTCAAGATGCTGAAAGGCCCCGAGCCTGTCCGCCGCACAAAGGGGCCGCGCTACACGCCGGTCAGCAAGCGGCAGGACAAGCCAGACGGCATCGCCTGGATTCTGCGTAACCATCCCGAAGTGTCCGATGGCGCGATCGGGAAACTGATCGGCACCACGCGCACGACCATTGCCGCGATCCGCGACCGGACGCACTGGAACATCAGCAACATCACTCCGAAAGACCCGGTGACGCTCGGCCTCTGCTCGCAGCGCGAGCTGGATGCTCTGGTGGCGAAGGCGGCGAAGAAGGCGGGGATCGAGGCACCGACCGATTCGCGACTGGACGGCGACCGCGAGGCGCTGATCGAGGAACTGCGGCGCGAGCGCGAGGACAATGCCCGGCGGGCTGAAGAGGCGCTGAAGGGCGAGTCCGAATTTATTTCCGGCGCGGCAACCATTCTCGATCCGTTCAGGAGCAGCAACAGCGACGCTTGATGCCGTAGCGTTATCGCGGACACCGCCAATAGGCCGCAACAAAGCGGCAATTATTAAGGGGCCGGGCCAGCAGATGGCACGGCCCCTTCGCTTTGCTTGACGCTTGCGTAAAGCACCAAGCCTTCATAGACTTCACCCATGGAGAGCATAGAAAAAATCTGGAGAGAGCGGTACCAGCACCCGACGGCCTGGGACCAGACATTCCCCCCTTTGTCGATGGGCGAAATGGTGAGCGCGAGCGCGGCCGCCCACCCTAACGCTCATATGATCGACTTTATGGGCCGGAAGTTCAGCTATGGCGACATGATGGCGCAAATCCGCCGCATTGCCTGCGGATTGCAGAGCATGGGCGTGAAGAAGGGCGACCGGGTCGGCCTTTATCTGCCCAACACGCCGCATTATGTCGCGGCCTATTATGGCGCGCTGATGGCCGGTGCCATCGTCGTAAACTTCTCGCCACTCTATACCGCCGCAGAGCTGGAGCATCAGGTAGAGGACAGCGGGACTAAGATTCTCTTCACTCTGTCGGCCAAGGCGCTACTGCCTACCGCACTCAAGGTGCTGAACGAAAGCAGTCTCCAAAAGCTGGTCGTGGGATCGGTGGCCGAGGTGCTCTCGCCCGTCAAATCGCTGCTGTTCCGTTGGTTCAAGGCGAGCGAGAGCGTTCCAATACCGGACGATCCGCGGGTGCTGCGCTACGACGCGCTGATCGCCAATGCCGGCGATTGCGTGGTGGCGGACATCGACCCGGTCAACGACGTCGCGCTGCTGCAATATACCGGCGGGACGACCGGCACGCCCAAGGGCGCGATGCTGACTCACCAGAATCTCACCGCCAATGCGCGGCAGGCGCAGGCGATCGATCCCCATCAGCATGAGCCGGACCGCATCATCGCGGTGCTGCCCTTCTTCCATGTGTTCGCCAATACCTGCACGCTCAACCGCACGGTGGTGAACGGGGGCGAAATGGTCATGCTGCCGCGCTTCGACGCGGCGCAGGTGCTGGCCGCCGTGCAGCGGGTCAAGGCGACCTCCTTGCCCGGTGTGCCGACCATGTTTCAAGCATTGCTCGATCATCCGGCGATCCGCAACATCGACTTCTCCTCGCTGCGCGCGTGCATTTCAGGCGGCGCGCCGCTGCCGATCGAACTCAAGCAAAGGTTCGAGGCGGCCACGGGGGCGCAACTGATCGAAGGCTATGGCCTCACCGAAACCAGCCCGATCGTGTGCACCAATCCCTATGAGGGTCTGAACAAGAGCGGCACGGTAGGCCAGCCGGTGCCTGGGACGCGCGTCAAACTGGTGGATCGCGAAGACCCCACGAAGCCGCCGCCGGACGGCGAGCCGGGCGAGCTGCTGTTCGCCGGGCCGCAGATCATGAAGGGCTATTGGAACCGGCCAGATGCCGACGCCGAGGTGTTCATCGGCGAATATGTCCGCACCGGCGACGTCGGCCTGATCGACGAGGACGGCTATGTGAAGATCGTTGATCGCCTGAAGGACATGATCGCCGTTGGCGGCTTCAAGGTGTTTCCGAGCCAGGTCGAGCAGGTTCTCTACCATCACCCGGCGGTCAAGGAGGCGCTGGTGATCGGCGTGCCCGATCGCTATCGCGGGGAACAGCCCAAGGCGTTCGTGACGCTGAACGAAGGCTTTGAGATCGACGGCGCGGCGCTCAAGGAATGGGTCAACCCGCAACTCGGCAAGCACGAGCGGGTGTGCGACGTGGAAGTGCGCCTCAACCTGCCCAAGACGCTTGTGGGCAAGTTGTCGCGCAAGGAACTGGTGGCGGAGGAGCGGGTCAAGGCGGAACTGCGCGCGCGTGAGGCTGGAACGGCGGCTTGAGCCTTCCTATCTCTGCGGTCAATCGAACGAAGGAATGACGATGGCGCAAGAGATCGCAACGCTGGCGGGTGGCTGCTTCTGGTGCACCGAGGCGGTGTATCAGAATTTGAGGGGCGTAAGCTCGGTCGAGAGCGGTTATATCGGCGGCGCGAAGCCGAACCCGACCTATGAGCAGGTCTGTTCGGGCAGCACAGGCCATGCCGAGGCAATCCGGGTGACCTTCGACCCCGATGTTATCTCCTATGCGGACCTGCTGGATATCTTCTTCGAGACGCATGACCCCACGACGCTCAATCGCCAAGGCAACGACATCGGCACGCAGTATCGATCGGCGATCTTCCCTCATTCACCGGAGCAGGAAGCGCAGGCGCGCGCCGGCATCGAGCGTGCGCAGGCAAACCAGAGCGCGCCGATCGTCACAGCGATCGAGCCGGATGCACCATGGTATCCGGCGGAGGATTATCACCAGAAATATTGGGAACGGGTCGGTGACCGGAATCCCTATTGCATGGCGGTGATCCCCCCCAAGCTGGCAAAGCTGCGGAAGGGATTTGCGGAGCGAATCGAGGGGTGACGGCTGCACTCTGACCCGATCCGCTGCGGCCGATCGGCGTTTTCAGTCCTTCTTCAATATGTCGAGCGCCAGCAGCGTCATCGCTTCGCTGGCGGTCGCGATGACGGCGTCGGCCTGGGGCGCCCAAAAGGGGCTGTGGAGCGAGGGAAGGGCGGTCTGGCCAGCCTGTGCCGCCGCCATCTTGTCCACAGGCACGCCGCCGACCCAGAAGATGAAGCTGCTGATGCCCTTGTCGGCGCGATAGAAGCGGCCGAAATCCTCGCCGCCCATGACGGCGGGGGTCTTGACGACACGGCCTTCGGGGAAGTTCGCCTTCAGCAGCGTCGCCATTTTCTCTGCGAATTCCGGCGGGTTGTAGGTGGAGGGGGTGAATTCGTCCTTGACGGTGACGACCGGCATCCGGTCCTCCGGCACGCCCGCTGCGATCGCCTCGCCGCGTGCGACGCGCCTGATGCCCTCGATCAGCTTCGTGCGGGTCTCGTCGGAATAGCTGCGGACGGTGAGCAGTAGCTTCGCTTCGTCGGGGATGATATTGTGCTTGGCCCCGCCCTGGAAGCTGCCGACGGTGACGACGGCGGGATCCTGCGGCTCCTGCTCGCGACTGACGAGGGTCTGGAGCGTCGTGACGATCCGCGCGCCCAGCACGATCGGGTCGCGGGTCGTCTGCGGATAGGCGCCATGGCCGCCTACGCCCTTCACCAGCACATCGACGCTGTCGACATTCGCCAGCGCATAGCCGGGTGTATAGCCGATCGTGCCGGCGGGCAGATTGGCCGCGTCGTGAAAGGCGATGGCGTGGGTCGGGCGTGGGAAGCGGGTATAGAGCCCGTCCTCCAGCATGTCGCGCGCCCCTTTGCCGACTTCCTCGGCGGGCTGGAGGATCATGACGAGCGTGCCCTTCCACCGGTCTTTCCACGCGGCGAGCAGGCGGGCAGTCTCGATGAAGGCGGTCATGTGCGTGTCATGACCGCAGGCGTGCATGACGCCGGTTTCGACGCCTTCGGGCGTCTTGGTGCGGACCTTCGACGCGAAATCGAGGCTGGTCTGCTCGACCACCGGCAGCCCATCCATATCGGCGCGGATGAGGAGGGTCGGGCCGGAGCCGTTCTTCATCACCGCGACGACGCCGGTGCCGCCGACCTTTTCCGTCACGTCATATTTGAGCGCCTTCAGCCTCTTGGCGAGCTTGGCGGCGGTGTTGACTTCCTGGAGGGAGAGTTCGGGATTGGCGTGGAGGTCGCGGTAGAGGGTCATGAGCCCGTCCATGTCCTTCGCCACGGCCGCGCCGATCTCGCTCTGAGGGGTCGGCGCTGGCGGCGGCGCGGAAGGCGGCGTTTGCGCGGCGGCGATGGACGATAGGCTGGCGGCGGCCAGAACGGCCGTGAGCGCGTGGCGCATGTTGCGGTGTCTCCCTTGCTGGCCGGGGAGCATAAGGGGATTTTGCAGGCGGGGAAGGGGTCACGTGCCTAAGGGGCGCGAAGGCTCTATCGATTAGGCGCCACGCCGACCGAGATCGACTGATAGCCTGACCAGGCTGGCGGTTCGAAAGCGATGGTTTTGACTGCGTCCGCGGGCTTGGCAGCGAGTGCGGCCACGTCCCTAACCCGGATTGCCCGAACCTCGTTTGAGAACATAACCAGCGTGTCGGCATCCAGCTTTGACAACTCGGCAATCACAGCTCCGGTAGCGACCTTGCTTGACCGCCCCCACAGGGGACTTGTTTCAACCGGATTATCGGCCCCCCAACTCGAAAAACGATGATGTATGATCTTCAACTCGTCGTTCGAAGGCTGTGCTGCTGGTGGGGTGGAAAGATATAGCCACCACAGGTAACCGGCCTCATCCAACGTGACCGGTGGTTGATTGTAGAGTTTCCCCAAGGCCAACAAGACGTTGGCATGATCACGGACGCTGGTTCCCAGCATGGATGCTCTGGTTTCGCGCGCAGCGATCCTGCCGGCCTGGATGGCATCGCGGCTCAGCGCCAGTATGTGGACTGGCCTGCAAAGGGCCTGATGATCGGTGAGGTGAAGGATTACGCTGTCAAATGTCCGAGGATCGGTCTTCAGCACCGCCGTTCGATGCTCAGACAGCGCGTCCATGGTGAGACTTCGGACGGCGTCGATATTGTCCGCGCCGAACAGGAAATGCTCTTCATATATGTCGATAGTTGCGCCCGCTGCTGCAGAACCTAATGCTATGTATTTCAGATAGTTTTGCAAAGTGTCCGGCTTGTCCGACAATAAAGCCAAGACCCCGCTAGTTAGCGTGACGAGGGGTGGCAGAGCGCTGCGCCCCAATCTCGCAAAGGTCTGGTGTCTGGATTTTGCCCAGAAAAAATCGTCACATCGCAATTGAGCCAATGCAAAGCCAGTCGTAAGCAGACGCCGTGCAGCAATGACATCGTCTGGCGCGGCTGCCGATGTACACAGCGCCCTATGGAACACCCTATTTATGCTGGTGTCGGATACTGCGATGGGACATGCGCCGTCGTCGCCCTTGTCAAGGCTGGCCCCTTGCGGCGTGACTAAAGATGATGGACCACTAAAACCCGCGCAACCACTTAAGCACAGCAAAATAGCTCCAGTCGTTAAAAAACGCATTCATCCGATCCCCCGAGCAAATATTGTCGGAAGTTAGAATGAATTTAGTTCATGCGCAAAGCTATTTTTGCTGTTACTGCGCCGTCCAGCCGCCGTCGATGCTCATATTGGCGCCGGTGATGTTGGCGGCGGCATCGCTGCACAGGAACAGCGCCATGGCGGCGACCTGCTCGACGGTCACGAACTGCTTGGTCGGCTGACCGGCAAGCAAGACGTCGTTCATCACCTGCTCACGGGTCATGCCGCGCGCCTTCATCGTGTCGGGAATCTGGTTTTCGACGAGCGGCGTCCAGACATAGCCGGGCGAGATGCAGTTGGCGGTGATGCCGTCGGTCGCGACTTCCAGCGCAACCGTCTTGGTTAAGCCGGCGAGGCCGTGCTTGGCCGTCACATAGGCGCTCTTGAAGGGCGAGGCGGTGAGCGAATGGGCCGAGGCGGTCTGGATGATGCGGCCCCATTTCTTCGACTTCATATAGGGAATGGCAAGCCGCGTGGTGTGGAAGGCGCTGGTGAGGTTGAGCGCGATGATGAGGTTCCACTTGTCGACCGGGAACTCTTCGACCGGGGCGACATGCTGCGTGCCCGCATTGTTGATGAGGATATCGACGCCGCCGAACGCGTCGGCCGCTTCCTGCATCATCGCCTCGATCTGATCGGCCTTCGTGAGGTCATGGCCGGAATAGAGCGCCTTGCCGCCCGAGAGCGCTTCCAGCCCGACCCTTTCCTTCTCGATCGCGTCCGCGTCGCCGAAGCCGTTGATGACGATGTTCGCGCCCTCGCCGGCCAGCGCCTTGGCATAGGCGAGGCCGATGCCCGAGGTCGATCCGGTGATGAGGGCGGTCTTGCCGGACAGGGTCTTGCTCATGCGGACTTCTCCTTGAGGTGATCGGGTGAATCGAGGTCGAAGGTGGAGCTTTTGCCGCTCAGGATATTGCGGGCAATGAGGTCGCCCTTGTGCATCACTTCCTCCACCGCTTCGCGGCCCTGGCTCCAGTGATCCAGCATGGTCGAGCGGGAGAATTCGAAGTCCTTCGCGCCGCTTTCCCAGTTGCGGGTGCGGTAGATCAGGTGAACAATGTTGACCGACCCCCGGTCCAGGCACTGTCGGAGCGCTTGCGCTTCCGGCGCGTCCTGAAGATCGGGCGGCAGTTTGTCGAGCAGCGCCTTGATCGCGCCATGCTCGCGGCGCAGGCGCAGATACTGGTCGGTCACCTGGCGGGTGCGGCTGCTATACTGAATGTCCTTCTGGCGCGAATAGACGTCGGTCATCTGGCGCGGCATCGGCCCTTCCGCAGGGAAAAGATCGACCTGGAACACCAGCATGTCCTCGCTCTGATGGTCGAGAACATGGGCGAGCGGAGTGTTGGAGACGATGCCGCCGTCCCAGTACCAGCGCCCGTCTATCTCGACCGGCGGAAGGCCCGGCGGCAGCGCGCCAGAGGCCATGATGTGGCGGGCGTCGATGCGCGTGTTGCCGCCGGGGCCGCGCGTGTCCCAATAGGCGAAGTTGCCGGTTTCCACATCCACTGCCCCTACTGAAAGGCGGACGGGGCCTTCGTTCAGCAGATCCCAGTCCACGCAGGCGTTGAGCGTTTCCTTGAGCGGGGCGCTGTCATAGAAGCTGATTGCGCCGGGCGAGCCTTCCGGCATCAGCACAGCGGGCCAGAGACGCGGGCGGAACATGCCCGGCACCCCGAAGCCGGCAACCACGCCAGCCGCCGTCAGATGCGCGACTTCGCGGACCGGATCGATATCCGGCAGGATGACATTGGGCATACCGCCCGAGACGGTGTACCAAAATTTCTTAAGCCGGCTGAGGCGACGATGGGGCGGGTTGCCGGCGATGATCGCGGCGTTGACCGCGCCGATCGAGATGCCCGCAACCCAAGTGACGTCGATCGCCAACTCGTCCAGCCGTTCATAGACGCCCGCCTGGAAAGAACCGAGCGCGCCGCCGCCCTGCAACAGCAAGGCGACTTCACGGGGAAGCGGGAGCGGGGTGCGGGCGCGGCGCGGCGGGCGCGGATCGGTATCTGCCATGTCGCAGTGCAATATAGGCTTTGGAGATGGCATTCCAATGTTAAGTCGCCGGCAAATTCATTGCGCGGCGGCAACCTTCGCGCGACTGGGCGGTTCCCCGATCGAATGGAATCGCCTAGGTAACGACCGGGACAAGGGAGGGCGCGATGCGGCTCGACGACGAACAGGAAAGCAGCCATTTCGAAGTGCAGGACGGCCGGGGCGGAGGCGGCTTCGGCGGCGGTCTGGGCGGCGGCTTGGGGATGTTGCTGCCGCTGATCGGCAGCCGGTTCGGCTGTGGCGGGATCGTGGTCGTGCTGGTCATCATGGTCGTGATGGGCATGAACCCGCTGAGCTTGATCGGCGGCGGTGGCAGTGGTCCGCAGGTGCAGACCGAGCGCCCGGCCACCAGCGAGCTCAGCGACGTTCAGCGCACTTCCCTCAAGGTGCTGGGATCGACCGAGCGGCGATGGGCCGACATCTTCAAGGCGGAGGGGCAGCAATATCCACCGCCGACATTGGTTTTCTACAAGCAGAACGGCCAGTCGGGCTGCGGCGCGGCGATGTCCGCCATGGGGCCATTCTATTGCCCGGCCGACCAGCGCATCTATCTCGATACCGACTTCTTCAACGAGATGAAGACGCGCTTCAACGCGCCAGGGGATTTCCCGATCGGCTATATCATCGCGCATGAGGTGGGCCACCATATCCAGACGATCACCGGTGAGGCCGACCGAATCCGCAAGGCGCAGCAGCGCGCCAGCGAGGCGGAGGGCAACGAACTACAGGTGAGGATGGAATTGCAGGCGGACTGCTATGCCGGAGTGTGGGCCGCTAGGGACGAGAATCTGATGGAGGCGGGCGATCTGGAGGAAGGTATGCGCGCGGCCGAAGCGATCGGCGACGATACGCTGCAAAGGGCGGCGGGGCGACGGCCGGTGCCGGAAAGCTTCACCCATGGGACGAGCGCGCAGCGGATGGAATGGCTGCGCAAGGGGCTATCGACCGGCGACCCGGCGCGGTGCGATACGTTCAAGGGGGCGATCTGAGCCGCGCTAGATTTCGGCGTTGGGAGAACCGGGGGGCGCGTCGGCTGGGTTCACCGGCATGGGTGCCGTGACGCTATCGGTTCCGCTGGTCGTCAGCATTGGTTCGCCCGCGCCTGACACCGGCTTTCCGGCGTCATTGGGGGCGCTGTAGGCAGGCGCCGCGGTCGGAGCGACCGGGACGACTGGCGGCGGCGTTCCGGGAGTCGGCGGCGCCGCGATCTGTTCGGCCGCTCCAAGCTGCTCGCCCGGCGGGGTCTGAGGTACGAAATTCTGGATCGCCATGACGATGAGCGGCGCGGCGATCAGCGTTCCGATGGCGAAGGTGCGATACATCATGGCCCTGGCTTTACGACAATATGCGAAGTTTCGGGCCGGAATTTACCCAAAAAGGGTAAACGAAACGCTGCGCTATTGATGCGCGTCAAGTTTTGACAGCAGCGCTATCATATCGTCGGGCAGTGCGTCGCGACCGGGCGCGAAAGTGGAGCGGAGCGCATTGCCGACCCCCTCATAGGGGTTTGGCAGAGCGATGTTCACGATCCGGGCGTTGCCGGTATCGCGCCCATTTGCCGATCGGCCAAAGGGTTTGCGCTGCATTTCCATAAGCCGATAACGGGTGAGGCGACCAAAAGTTTCTGGCCTTTGTCCCAAACGGGGGCGATAGGATCGATAACCGGAGCCCGGCGAGCGGAGGAGAGGCGTGATCGGGTGGACTGAAACAGAAGCGCAAATCCGGGGCCACTCGCCGTTTCTCTCGCGCGCGCTCGATCGCTATCCCGATGTTGCGGCGCTGCTGGCGGGCGGCGATTTTGATGCGGCGCTCCGGCGCGCGCAGGCGTTGGGCGGCGCGGACGAAAGCGTCGCTCGATCGCTGCGTCGGCGGCGCGGGGCGATCGCGCTGACGGTCGCGGCAGCCGATCTGGCGGGCGCGTGGAACCTTGATCGGGTGACGCGCACCCTGTCCGACTTCGCCGATCAGGCGCTGGAGGAAGCGCTGAGCGCCGCGATGCATGAACGCTATCCCGATGCTGATCCGGGCGGCTTCGTCGTGCTGGCGCTAGGCAAGCATGGTAGCCGGGAGCTGAATTATTCGTCGGACATCGATCCGATCCTGCTCTACGATCCGCGCACCATGCCGCATGGCGCGCGTGAGGATGCGGCCGACGCCGCCGTGCGGATCGGGCGGCGGGTCAGCGAATTGCTGACGACGCGCGACGGCGACGGCTATGTCTTTCGCGTCGACCTCCGGCTCCGTCCCTCGCCAGAGGCAACGCCGATCGCGCTGCCGGTGGAGGCGGCGATCGGCTATTATGAATCGACGGCGATGGGATGGGAGCAGGCGGCCTTCATCCGCGCGCGGCCGGCGGCGGGCGACATGGCGCTGGGCGACTATTTCCTGCGGCAGATACGCCCGTTCGTGTGGCGGCGAAGCCTGGACTTTGGCGCGATCGATGCGATCGTCGATATCAGCCGTCGTATCCGCGATCATTATGCCCAGGGGCAGGCGTTCGGGCCGGGCTATGATTTGAAGCGCGGACGTGGCGGGATACGCGAGGTCGAGTTTTTCGCGCAGGTGCATCAGCTGATCCATGGCGGACGCGATCCGGCGCTGCGGTCGGGCAATACGCGCGAGGCGCTGCGGGCGTTGGCAGTGGCGGGTGTGATCGAGGGCGAGGTCGCAGAGCGGCTGGACGACGCCTATGTGCTGTTCCGCACGATCGAGCATCGGTTGCAGATGGTCGAGGACCGGCAGACGCATGAGTTGCCTAAATCGCCGGGCGCGTTGGATAATGTGGCGCGACTGCATGGGCTCAGCGATGGGTCAGCGCTGCTCGACCTGCTGTGGCCGAAGGTCGAGTGGGTCGGCCTCAATTATGACCGGCTGACCCCGGACAAGGCCGACACGTCGCTGTCGCAGGATGAGGATCGGTTGAAGGCGCAACTGGCGGAGATGGGATTTGCCGACGCCGACACGCCGGTGGCGCGCATCGGGCGGTGGCGGAGCGGCACGATCCGGGCGCTCCGCAGCGCGCCTTCGCGCGAGGCGCTGGAAGCGCTGCTGCCGGGACTGATGCGGACGCTGGCGAAGGCGCCCGATCCCAGCCGGGCGCTCAACCGGCTGGACGATATGATCGCGCGACTGCCGAGCGCGATCAATTTCTTCAAGCTGCTGGCCGCGCGGCCGGCGTTGCTGGAACTGCTCGCCGAGATATTGAGCCATGCGCCGACGCTGGCCGACGCTCTGGGGCGGCGGGCGGAGTTGATCGACGGGCTGATCGACGCGTCGGCGTTCGATCCGCCGCCGGCGGTGCCGGCGCTGGCCGCGCAACTCGCCGCGCTGGAGCCTGGGGAGGATTATCAGGCGCTGCTCGACCGGGTGCGGCAGCGTGTGGGCGACCGGCGCTTTGCCTTGGGCGCGCAGATCATCCGGGGCGGCGATCCGCTGAAGGCGGGGCGGGGCTATGGCCGGGTCGCGGAGGCGGCGATCGAGGTGCTTGCCAAGGGCGCGGTGCGCGAGTTCGAGGCGGTGCATGGCCGCGTGCCGGGTGGCGAAATGCTGATCCTGGCGCTGGGACGGCTGGGCGGCGGGGTGCTGACCCACGCGTCGGACCTTGACCTCGTCTATCTCTTTACCGGCGATTTTGCGGCCGAATCCGACGGCGCAAAGTCACTGGGCGCGACGCAATATTTCAACCGACTGGCGCAGCGCATCACCAACGCGCTGTCGGTGGCGACGGCTTCCGGCCCTCTCTACGACGTGGATACGCGGCTGCGGCCTTCGGGGGCGCAGGGCTTGCTGGCGGTCAGCCTCGACAGTTTCGCGCGCTATCAGCGGGAAGAGGCATGGACATGGGAGCATCTGGCGCTGACGCGGGCGCGGCCGGTGTTCGGATCGGCGGCGGCGCGCGAGGCGCTGGCGGCGGTGCTGGAGGAGGTGCTGCAACGGCCGCGGGACATGGACGCGCTGGCGCGGCAGGCGGTGAAGATGCGCGGAGACATTGCCCGGCACAAGCCGCCGGCGGGCGATCTGGACGTGAAACTGGTGCCGGGTGGATTGGTCGATCTGGAGTTCCTGATCCATGTCACCCAGTTCCGGCATCGCATGGCCTTCCATCCCGACCTGTCGCTGGCGTTGGGTGAGTTGGTGCGGGCGGGACACTTGCCGCGCGATCTGATCGCCGCGCACGACCTCATCACCCGCTTCCTGATCGTATCGCGGCTGGTTTCCCCCGGGTCGACCGAGCCGCCCGAAGCAACGCGGCCGCTGGTCGCGCGCGCCTGCGGCGCTGACACTTGGGACAGGCTGCTTGCAAGCTATTCAGAGGCGCGGCAAAGCGTGGGTGAGGCCTGGGCTGCGCTCGCCGCGCCCTTCGAGGAGGAATGACCATGCTGGAACAGGGAGACGCGCTTCCCGCCGTCGCGCTGAAGGATGCGGACGGCGCGGACATTGCTTTGGACAGTTACCATGGCAAGCCGCTGGTGATCTATTTCTACCCCAAAGCGGATACGCCTGGCTGCACCAACGAAGCGAAGGATTTTACCGAGCAGCACGACGCCTTCGTCGCCGCCGGCGCGAGCGTGATCGGGGTGTCGAAGGACAAGCCGGGCAAGCTCAAGAAGTTCGCCGACAAATATGGGCTGCGGGTGATCCTCGCCTCCGACGAGGAGGGCGGGGCGTGCGAGGCGTTCGGCACCTGGGTCGAAAAGTCGCTCTATGGCCGCAAATATATGGGGATAGAGCGTGCGACGTTCCTGTTCGATACCGACGGCAAGGTCGCGAGGGTGTGGCCCAAGGTCAAGGTGAAGGGGCACGCGCAGGAGGTGCTGGAGGCGGTGCGGGCACTTTGAGCCTGTCTGGGGCCATCGATAGCGTGGGTGCTGCGTGCGTCCATGTGCTGACGACGCCCGATCCGGTGCCCAAGCTGATGGCAGCGCGGGCGGTGGCGCGGGCCTGGCGGCAGGGAGGCATGGCGCATCGCTTTGATGTAGCGATGCCCGATCGTCCTGCGCGTCCGCATGCGCCTGCGCTGCTGCCGCCCAATCAGATGCCCAAGCGCGGAAAAATGGGGTCGGAGCGCGCGCGGATCGCGATGCTCCATGCGCTCGCCCATATCGAGTTCGTCGCGATCGATCTGGCGTTCGACCTGATCGGGCGGTTCGGCGGCGAATTTCCGGTCGCCTTTACCGACGAATGGATGCGGGTGGGGGCGGAAGAGGCGATGCACTTCGCGCTGCTTGACCGGCGGCTGCGACAGATGGGCAGCCATTACGGCGCGCTGCCGGCGCATGACGGCCTGTGGGAAGCGGCGGAGGAGACCGGGCGCGATGCCCTTGCCCGGTTGGCGATCGTGCCGATGGTGCTGGAGGCGCGGGCGCTTGACATCACGCCTGGAACCGTCGCGCGGTTCGAAGCGGCCGGCGACGCCGTATCCGCCCGGATGCTGCGGCGCATCATGCAGGACGAGATTCGCCATGTGGCGGCGGGGACGAACTGGTTCGGCTGGGCGACGAACAGAGCGGGCGTTAACCCTGTCGAATCTTACCAAATCCTTGTGAAACGCCATTTTCGGGGCAGCCTGAAGCCACCGTTCAACGACTCGGCGCGTCGACAGGCCGGTTTGACTGAAGAATTCTACGCTGCGCTTGCAAGCTGAGCGGCAATTTGCAGTCTGCCCTCAGCGGGGGCGATCAAGGTCGCCAAAAGGTTAACACGGGAAGCGCCGAGAAACACAAGTTTCCGGTGACATAGTCGGGGTCTGCATGTCGGTTCTTCATACGAGTAATGCGCGCGGGTCGCTTCGGTTCCAGCCCGCCAAGATTTTCGCCAGCATCGGACTTTTCGGCGCGCTCTGCGCGGCCGCACCGGCGCAGGCCACCGAAAGCGACGATCCTTACGGCGACGCTTCGGAAATCAACACCAGCGCGCTCGGCCCGGCTGATGTCGGGTTCGCCAACCTTTTCTCCAGCCTCCAGCGGATGGACGGCAATGCGAAGACCGCCGCTTACATCCCCTCGGGCCGGCCGGTCGAGAAGCTGACCCTGACCTCCAATTTCGGCGTCCGGTCCGATCCGTTCAACCGCAGCGCGCGGATGCACAAGGGCATCGACATTCCGGGTCCGATCGGCACCCCGATCCACGCGACCGCCGATGGTATCGTCAGCCGTTCGGGCTGGGCCAGCGGTTATGGCAACCTGGTACAGATTTCGCACGGTAGCGGCATGGAAACGCGCTACGGCCATATGTCCAAGCTGCTCGTCGCCGAAAACAGCTATGTGCGGCGCGGCCAGATCATCGGCCTGATGGGGTCGACCGGCCGCTCCACCGGCAGCCATCTTCACTATGAAGTGCGCGTCGACGGCGCGGCGATCAATCCGCTGCCCTTCGTCGCTGGCCCAGATTATCTGGTGGCGATGAACACCAAGCCGCCGGTTGCCATGGGTGGCCCGACCGGCGCGCAGGAAAAGGCGGTCGACTGATCCTTCCGCATTCCGGTAGTTTGCAAAGGCTCGGCAGCAGTGCTTGCCGGGCCTTTTGCTTGACCCTATCTAGGGGGTATATGGCTGACATCGATCTTTCCCCCTCTGCTGCCGCGCGCGTAGCGGCTATCGCCGCCAAGCAGGGCAAGCCCGCCATCCTCCGCTTGTCGGTGGAAGGAGGCGGCTGTTCGGGTTTCCAATATCGGTTCGGCTTGGCTGATGGGATCGAGCCGGACGATGTCTCGGCCGAGCGCGATGGCGTCACCCTGGTGGTGGATGATGTGTCGATCGACCTCGTGCGGGGATCGGCGGTGGATTTCGTGTCGGACTTGGGCGGGCAGGCTTTCAAGGTGACGAACCCCAATGCGACTGCCGGGTGCGGTTGCGGCACGAGCTTTTCGGTGTAGAGCCCCATCCGTGCGGGCTGAACTTGCTTAAGCCCTTTAATTGCTGGAGAAGGTGGATCCTCGACAGGCTCAGGGCGGACAGGGTTAGTTTTTCATGCGCATCGCCACCTTCAACATCAACGGCATCAAGGCGCGGTTGCCCCGGCTGCTGGAATGGCTGGACGAGACGCGGCCCGATGTCGCCTGCTTGCAGGAGATCAAGACCAGCGACGAGACCTTTCCGGTGAAAGATATCGAGGATGCCGGCTATGGTGCGATCTGGCACGGGCAGAAGGGGTTCAACGGCGTCGCCATCCTGGCGCGCGGGGAGACCCCGGTCGAGGTGAGGCGGGGGCTGGAAGGCGAACCCGAGGATGAGCACAGCCGATATCTGGAAGCCGATGTGAAGGGCGTGCGGATCGCCTCCATCTATCTGCCCAACGGCAATCCGCAGCCTGGCCCAAAGTTCGACTACAAGCTGCGCTGGATGAAGCGGCTGCGCGCGCGGGCGGCTGAAATCTGGGCGGAGGAAGTGCCGGCAGTGCTGGCTGGCGATTATAATGTCATCCCGCGCGATGTGGACGTCTATTCGGTCAAGGCGATGGCCGACGACGCTCTGATGCAGCCGGAAAGCCGGGCCGCCTATCGCCGGATGCTGGGCGACGGATGGACCGACGCGATCCTGTCGCGCCATCCGGCGGGTGGGGTGTGGACCTTCTGGGATTATCAGATGAACGCCTGGCCACGTGATGCGGGTTTCCGCATCGACCATCTGCTGCTCAGCCCCGCCGCCGCCGACCGGATGATCGACGCGCAGGTCGACCGCGATTTTCGCGGGCGGGAAAGGGCCAGCGACCATGCGCCGACATGGGTGGAATTGCGGCCTGAATGATTGTCGTGGACAAAAGAAAGCCCCGGATCGCTCCGGGGCTTTTTGTTTTGGGTCGAGATTCTGTCAGGCGACCGCGAGGCGCGCCATTTTTTCGAGGCGACCGCCGGCGATCCGCATCATCGCCTTTTGCAGCTTCTCGAAAGCACGGACCTCGATCTGGCGAACGCGCTCGCGGCTGACGCCATAGACCTGGCTCAGTTCCTCCAGTGTCTTGGGTTCCTCGGCGAGACGGCGCTCGGCCAGGATATGCTTTTCCCGGTCATTCAGATCGGTCATCGCCTCGACCAGCATCTCATGACGCTGTGTCTTCTCCTGCTCGTCGGCGACGCGCTCGTCCTGGAGCGGATCATTGTCCTGCAACCAGTCCTGCCACTGACCCTCGCCATCCTCGCGCATCGGCACGTTGAGCGACGTGTCGCCGCCCATCGCCATGCGACGGTTCATCGACACAACGTCATCTTCCGACACGCCGAGGTCGGTCGCGATCTTGGTCACGTCCTCGGGGCGAAGATCGCCATCCTCGAACGCTTCGATGCTGTTCTTCATCCGGCGAAGGTTGAAGAAGAGCTTCTTCTGCGATGCCGTGGTGCCCATCTTCACGAGGCTCCACGAGCGCAGGATAAATTCCTGGATCGAGGCGCGAATCCACCACATGGCGTAGGTCGCCAGGCGGAAGCCGCGATCCGGCTCGAACTTCTTTACGCCCTGCATCAGGCCGATATTGCCTTCGCTGATGAGTTCGCTGACGGGCAGGCCATAGCCGCGATAGCCCATCGCGATCTTCGCCACGAGGCGCAGGTGCGAGGTCACAAGCTGCGCCGCAGCCTCAGGGTCCTGATGCTCCTGATAGCGCTTCGCCAGCATATATTCCTGCTCAGGCGTCAAAAGCGGAAATTTGCGGATTTCCGACAGATAGCGGTTGAGGCTGGCTTCACCGCCCAGCGCCGGAACCGCGGGGACATTGCTCCTGGCCATGTCGTCACCTTTCCCTTTCATGCGCGGCGGGACCCAGAAGAGGCGTCGCTGCGCCGTCGCAAAACTTGTCCAAAACTATACGTGAAGCTCGCTTAACAGTTCCTGCATGTCGGGGGGCAGTGCACTTTGGAACAGAAGGGGCTCGCTTGATACAGGATGTATGAACCCCAGCGTTTTCGCGTGCAATGCCTGCCTTTTGAAACCCAGCGTTTCCAGTATCGATTTGAAACCTTTTCTCTCTCTACCGTATAGCGGGTCACCAATCAAGGGGTGGCCGATATGCGCCATATGCACGCGAACCTGATGCGTACGGCCGGTTTCCAGCCGGCATTCCACCATGGCCGCGCCGCGAAGCCGGTCGGTCATCTGATAAT
This sequence comes from Sphingobium agrisoli, assembly GCF_041877245.1. NCBI lineage: Bacteria > Pseudomonadati > Pseudomonadota > Alphaproteobacteria > Sphingomonadales > Sphingobiaceae > Sphingobium > Sphingobium agrisoli. The sequence continues at coordinate 105,339 of NZ_JBHDJI010000011.1, read as the reverse complement.
GGGTGACGGCATGTTTGCCGCGCCCTTCCCGATGAACCGCCATCTTCTTTCGATCAGCGTCCGATCGTCCGATCCAGCTGTCCACCGTGCCGGTGGGGGGCAGGGGATGGCCATAGACGATCGCGGCGTAGAGCCTAGCGATGCTGTGGTCCTTGAACTGGCGGGCGAGGCCTTCATGAGCCTTGTCGGTCTTCGCAACGACCAGAAGCCCGGACGTATCCTTGTCGATGCGATGGACGATGCCGGGCCGCGCCACGCCGCCGATGCCGGAAAGCTGCCCGGCGCAATGGTGGAGCAAGGCGTTGACCAGCGTGCCGTCGAGGTTGCCGGCGGCGGGATGAACGACCAAGCCGGCGGGCTTATCCACGACGATGAGGTCGGCATCCTCATGCACGATCGTCAGCGGTATGTCCTGCGCCACCGTGCCGAGTGGGGTGGCTTCGGGCAGGGCGACGGTGAAGGACTGCCCTTCGGTCACCTTCATCGAGCCGCTGATCCGGCCCGGCTGCTCGCTGCGGACATGACCATCGGCGATCAGCGCCTTGAGCCGCTCGCGCGACAGATCGGGCAGAAGGTCGGCCAGTGCGCGATCCAAGCGAAGGCCGTGCTGGGCCTCGCCGATCGCTGCTTCGATGATGGAAACCCCCGAACCCATGTCCTACAGATGTAGGCATGCGGGTAGCGGTATCAAGGGCAGTGCTGGAACAGATAATGACCCTGTGCACTGGACGGGACGCGGAGGCGTGCGGGTTGTTGCTCGGGGTGGCGGGGCGGATCGAGGCGATCCTGCCGGCCGCCAATGTCGCGCCGGACCCTGCGCGCCATTTCGAACTCGACCCGGCCGTGCTGATCGCCGCCCATCGGGCAGCACGACGTGGCGGGCCGGTGGTGTTGGGTCACTATCATTCGCATCCTTCGGGCGTCGCGGAGCCGTCGTCGACCGACGCAGAAAGTTCGGCGCCCGATGGCAGTCTCTGGCTGATCGTGGCGGGCGGTGTGGCGCGTTTGTGGCGGGCAGAGCCGCATAGCGCGGTAAAGGCGCGGTTCACCGAAATTCCGCTCGACCATGAGTGACGGAAAGGCGGCGGACCGGGCTTGCATCGCGGGTCACGGAGGCGCATTAGCCCTTCATTCCCCTATCGATCCAATCCGGTGACACGCCACATAATGACCAATCCGACCGACAGCATCGAATTTGCCAGCCTGCTCTGCTCGCGGCTCTGCCACGACCTGTTGAGCCCGGTCGGGGCGCTCAACAACGGCCTCGAACTGATGGCGGACGAAACCGACCCGGACATGCGGGCGCGTTGCCTGGAACTGCTGGGCGACAGCGCACGGACATCGGCCAACAAGCTCAAATTCTTTCGCCTGGCGTTCGGATCGGCGGGCGGCTTCGGCGACGCGGTGCCGCCGCACGAGGCGCGAGTCGCGATCGAGGGCATGTTTTCCAGCGCCGGCCGGGTGAAAATCGGCTGGATGGTCGAGGAGCAGCTGCTCGACAAGCTGGCGGCGAAGATCCTGCTGAACCTGGCGCTGATCGCGGGCGATGCGCTGGTGCGCGGCGGGCAGCTCGACATCGGCGCGGAAACGCGGCCGGGCGTGACCGAGATCGTGGTGCGCGCCGAAGGGCCGAAGCTGGTGCTGGACCCCGACCTGCGCGCGGCGCTGGCCGGCACGCTGCCGATCGAGGGGCTGGCTTCGCGCACGGCGGCCGCTTGGATGGTGCGGCAGCTGGTGGAAGAGGTTCGCGGCGAGATCGCTTTGTCGCCGCCGGGCGAGCCGGTGTTGTTGTTCGGAGCGTCTATTCCCGACCGGGGGTAAACGCAGACCTGTGAGCTTAGATGTTGAGCTGAACTCTGGTTGTCTTTACCATGTGAGCAGCCTCCGGTCCTGGGCCTCATTCCCAGGGTAGCTGGAGGCAACTTTTCTTTTCCTGAAGCCTTTCCCAATGCTTTCGGCCGGCTGCACGTTTGGCAATGGGGAGTATCAGGCAGACATAAATTAAAAAAGGCCCGGCCGCATCGCTGCGACCGGGCCTCCTTCATTGCCTGAGAAAGGGTTCAGGCGCTGTAATACATGTCGAATTCGACCGGCGAGGGGGCCATTTCCCAGCGGTACACTTCGGGCCACTTCAGCTCGATATAGGCTTCGATCTGGTCCTTGGTGAACACGTCGCCCTTCAGCAGGAAGTCGTGATCGGCCTCCAGGCTGTTGAGCGCTTCGCGGAGCGAGGCGCAGACGGTCGGCACCTGGCTCAGTTCCTCGGGCGGCAGGTCGTAGAGATTCTTGTCCATCGCGGCGCCCGGATGGATCTTGTTCTCGATGCCGTCGAGGCCCGCCATCAGCAGCGCCGAATAGCAGAGATAGGGGTTCGCCATCGCGTCGGGGAAGCGGAATTCCACGCGCTTCGCCTTGGCGCCCGCGCCATAGGGGATGCGGCAGGAGGCCGAGCGGTTGCGCGCCGAGTAGGCGAGCAGCACCGGCGCTTCAAAGCCCGGCACCAGACGTTTGTAGCTGTTGGTGGTCGGGTTGGTGAAGGCATTCAATGCCTTGGCGTGCTTGATGACACCGCCGATAAAATAGAGGCACATGTCGGAGAGGCCCGCATAGCCGTCGCCGGCGAACAGCGGCTTGCCGCCGTCCCAGATCGAGATGTGGGTGTGCATGCCGCTGCCGTTGTCCTGCGCGATCGGCTTGGGCATGAAGGTCGCGGTCTTGCCGTAGGCCTGGGCGACGTTCCACACGACATATTTGTAGATCTGCATGCGGTCGGCGGTTTGCACCAGCGTGCCGAAGGTGAGGCCGAGTTCGTGCTGCGCGGCGGCGACTTCATGGTGATGCTTGTCGCAGGGCAGGCCCATTTCGAGCATGGTCGAGACCATCTCGGCGCGGATGTCGGTGCAGGGATCGACCGGCGCGACGGGGAAATAGCCGCCCTTGGCGCGGGGACGGTGGCCCAGGTTGCCGCCCTCATATTCCTTGCCGGTATTGGTCGGCAGTTCGATGTCGTCGATCTTGTAGTAGCTCTGCGAATAATCGTTTTCGAAACGCACATCGTCGAACATGAAGAATTCGGCTTCGGGACCGACATAGACGGTGTCGCCGAACCCGGCCGACTTGACGAAGGCTTCGGCGCGCTTGGCGGTCGAGCGCGGATCGCGGGCGTAGAGTTCGCCGGTGTCCGGCTCCACGATGTCGCAGAAGAGGATCAGCATCGGGGTCGCGCTGAACGGATCGACATAGACGGCGTCCAAGTCGGGCTTGAGGATCATGTCCGATTCGTTGATCGTCTTCCAGCCCTCGATCGAGGAGCCGTCGAACATCAAGCCATCGGTCAACTCATCCTCGCCCAGCACGCTCGACACCATGGTCAGGTGCTGCCACTTGCCCTTTGGATCGGTGAACCGGACATCGACCCACTCGATCTCCTTTTCCTCGATCATCTTCAGGATGTCTTTTGGCGTGTTGGCCATGTGCTCTTGCCCTTCTTTCGTAAGAAAGCCCCCCCGAAGGGGCCGTTTGACGTTGCCGACTTTCCGCCGCCTCTGTTGAGGCCGGCGGGGTGAAAGGATCAGATCGCGTCGCTGTCGCGCTCGCCCGTGCGGATGCGGACCGCGCCCTCGATATTGGAGATGAAAATCTTGCCGTCGCCGATACGGCCGGTCTGGGCAGCCGAGCAGATGGCTTCGACAACGCGGTCGGCCAGGCTGTCGTCCACCACCACTTCCAGCTTCACCTTGGGCAGGAAATCAACGACATATTCTGCGCCGCGATAGAGTTCGGTATGGCCCTTCTGCCGGCCGAACCCCTTGGCTTCAGTGACGGTGATGCCGGAAACGCCGACTTCGTGCAGCGCTTCCTTCACCTCGTCCAGCTTGAAGGGCTTTATGATCGCCTCGATCTTTTTCATCACTAACATTCCCAACCCATGACGCACGCCGTAGCAGCGGGAGCGACCCGCAGCCCATGTTCCTCGAAAGGCGGCCGTCATGCCCCCCGAAAGGCAAGCGCCGTCTCCCTTAACAATCAATTACCGTGCCAAATGGCGAATCGCTAGGACATGCTTTCGGCGATGCAGCAATCTTTGTCCATATTGCCCGCTTTCCGGGCAATGACATGGCTATCTGCCCATAATTTGAGCAGGACCGAGATCAGCCGGTATAGGGCGGGCAGTCGAGCCCGGCCGGGCTCTTCGTGAAGATCTCGCAGCCGGTGGCGGTGATGCCGATGCTGTGCTCGAACTGCGCGGATAGGGTCCGGTCGCGGGTGACGGCGGTCCAACCGTCGTCCAGTATTTTGACCCCCGGCTTGCCGATGTTGATCATCGGTTCGATCGTGAAGAACATGCCGGGCTTGAGTTCCGGCCCGGTGCCCGGACGGCCGACATGCACGACCTCCGGGCTGTCGTGGAACACGCGGCCGAGACCGTGGCCACAGAAGTCGCGCACCACGCCGTAGCGATGCTTTTCGGCGTGACGCTGGATCGCATGGCCGATGTCGCCGAGATGGTTGCCCGGCTTCGCCTGCTCGATGCCCAGCATCAGACATTCATAGGTGACTTCGACCAGCCGCTTGGCCTTTATCGAGGTTTCGCCAGCGATATACATGCGGCTGCTGTCGCCATGCCAGCCATCGACCAGCGGCGTGACGTCGATATTGACGATGTCGCCGTCCTTCAGGCGATAGTCGCCCGGGATGCCGTGGCAGATGACATTGTTGAGGCTGGTGCAGCAGCTATGGGTGTAACCGCGATAGCCGAGCGTCGCCGGAACGCCGCCGCCATCCAGCGTCATCCGGCGGACGATGTCGTCCAGTTCGCCAGTGGTGACGCCAGGCACGACATGAGGCACCAGCGCGTCGAGTATCTCGGCGGCGAGGCGGCCGGCTTTTCGCATGCCGGCAAAACCGGTCTCGTCATGCAGCTTGATCGCGGCGGATCGCGTTACCGGCGCGTCGGCCGTCATCGTCATATAGTCGGTCATCCTGCCCTTATAGGCATCGGGCGGGCATTTTGCGAGAGGCTGCTAGGCAGGATGAACAGCGCAGGCTATGGCCTCACGCCATGACCGACCCATCCCGCATCTGGACCGCAGCACTGATCGTGATCGGCGACGAGATTTTGTCGGGCCGAACCCAGGACAAGAACATCGCGCAGGTGGCCACGTGGCTCAATGTCCAGGGCATCCGCCTGCGCGAGGTGCGGGTGGTCCCCGACGTGACCGAAGCGATCGTCGAGGCGGTCAATACGCTCCGGGCGCGCAACGACTATCTTTTCACCACCGGCGGCATCGGGCCGACGCATGACGACATCACCGTCGATGCAATCGCCGAGGCTCTGGGGGTCGGCGTGGTCGTCCATCCGCAAGCACGGGCTGTGCTGGAACGTTATTATGAGACGCGCGGGGGCCTTACCGAAGCGAGGCTGCGAATGGCGCGGGTGCCCGAGGGCGCGAGCTTAATCGAAAACCGCATGTCGGGCGCGCCGGGCATCCGACATGGCAATATCTTCATCATGGCGGGCGTCCCGCACATCACCGCGGGAATGCTGGATCAGCTGACGGGGACGCTGGAGGGCGGCTTGCCGCTGCTGTCGCACACGATCGGCTGCTGGGTCGCGGAAAGCGAAATCGCCGAGTTACTGGGCGCGACCGAACGCGCCTATGACGGAGTGCAGATCGGCAGCTATCCCTTCTTCCGTGATGGACGGACGGGCGCGAATTTCGTCGTTCGCTCGACCGAGCCGGCGACGCTGAAGGCCTGCGTCGCCGACCTTGCCGCCGCGCTGAAGCGCGGCGGCTGGGCCGTCACCGACGGCGGTATTTAAAAGGGCTTACTTTGCCTCGGCCTTGAGGTAGGCAATCAGGTTCGCGCGGTCAGTGGCGTCGGGGATGCCGGGAAAGGCCATGCGGTTACCGGGCACCAGGCCGCTGGGCTTGGTGACGAAGGCGTCGATCGTCTTGGCGTCCCACTTGATCTTCGCCTTCTGCATCGCGGGCGAGTAGGCGAAACCGGCCTGAGTCCCCGACGTGCGGCCGAAAATGCCGGCAAGGTTCGGCCCCATCTTCTTGGGCCCCGGCTTGACGTCATGGCAGAGCGCGCACCGGGCGAAGACTGTCTTGCCCTTTGCGGCGTCGCCTGCCTGGGCGAGGACGGGCGTGGCGACGGCAAGGGCGGCAAGGGCAAAAAGTGCGGACTTGGACGCAAGCGATAAGTGCATGAACGAACCCTTTGGCAAAACGGCAATCGGAATGCGGCCTGATCGCCCTGATGGCCCCTAGCCCGCGCTGGCTGAATGGGAGTTTAAGCGTATCGACCTTCCGACGCCTGCACCTTTAGCCTGCTCGGCCCGCCGACAAAAGGGCGGAAACATAATTGCGACCTGCCGCGTTCCCCTCCCGCGCCGCTTTACCAGATACCAGACCCATGGCTTTCGGCGCGAGGAGGCAGATGTGGATCTTGGCCAGCAGCCGCACGTAGCGCCTTATTTCAGCCCAAGCGCGACCATGACCAATGAGCATGACCGCGCCTCCCGCGAGGAGATGGTGCGGCGGATTGCGCTGCTGGGCCATGGTCGGGTGGCGGGCGGCAATGGTCAACGGCCGACGTTTCTGGTGCCCGACGGTGTGCTGGACGCGGCCGAGGCCGCGAGCATCGGCGTGGGGCAGGAGGCACAGCTTTATGGCGGCGTTGTGCCGCATGGCTTCGTCGCCACGAAGATCATCACCCATGGAGTCGTGGCCGAAGGCGCGACCACACCGGCGGGCTGGTCCGATGATTTGGGCCGCGCGCTGAGCGGCAGCGTTCTTGCCGGCTTCTCGGTCTTTTCGGTGGCCGATGCACGCGCAGCCGGGCGGCTGCTGTTGGAACAGGGGTCGGCGCGGCTCAAGGATGTGGATGGCACCGCTGGGCGGGGCCAGACGGAAGTTGCCGACCATGCCGCGCTTGATGCCGCAATTGCCGATCGCGACCCAGCCGAAATCGCCGCGAAGGGGCTGGTGATCGAGGAGAATCTGGAGGGTGTCGTCACCTTCAGCGTTGGCGAAGTGCGGCTGTTCGGGCAGAGCATCGCCTACTGGGGTACGCAGCGGCTGACCATGAACAATCATGGCGAGACCGTTTATGGCGGGTCGCAACTGCATGTCGTGCGTGGCGGGTTCGACCGGCTGGCGCACGAGGAACTGGCCCCGGAATTGAGCGAAGCGGTGGCGAAAGCGATCGCATACGACCGGGCGGTGTTCGCCGCCTATCCGGGGCTGATCGCGTCGCGCCGCAACTATGATGTCGCGTTCGGCCGCAACATGCGTGGCGAGCGGCGGATCGGGGTTCTGGAGCAGAGCTGGCGGCCGGGTGGCGCGAGCGGGGCGGAGATCGCCGCGTTCGAAGCGTTTGCGCGCGATCCCTCGCGTGACAGCATCACCTGCGCGACGGTCGAGGTGTATGGCGATGTCGACGCCGCGCCGCCGCACGCGACGCTTTACTATAGCGGGGTCGATCCGGTCGCCGGTCCCATGACCAAATATGCAGTGGAGCAATGACGCAGACGCACGGACGGGTTTCGATCAAGGTCGCAGGCGAGCATCTCGACGGGACATTGCTGGCACCCGCCAAACTCATCCCCGGCGTATTGTTCATTCATGGCTGGGGCGGCAGCCAGGAACAGGACATGGTGCGGGCCGAGGAGATCGCGCAGCTGGGCTGCATCTGCTTCACCTTCGACCTGCGCGGCCATGCGCGGCTCGCTAACGAGCATAACATCGTGACCCGGAATGATGGATTGACTGACGCCATCGCCGCCTATGATTTTCTGGTGGCGCAGGATCAGGTCGATCCGTCCGCAATCGCGGTGGTGGGCACCAGCTATGGCGGCTATCTGGCAAGTCTGCTGACGGCGGAGCGGCCGATCAACTGGTTGGCGCTGCGGGTGCCTGCGCTGTACCCCGACAGCCATTGGGACGTGCCCAAGGCGCTGATCGACCGCGACGAGATCAACCATTATCGGGGCGCGCCGCGAACGCCGGCGGAGGATCGGGCGCTGGCCGCCTGCGAGCGGTTCACCGGGGACGTGCTGATCGTGGAATCGGAAAAGGACAGCTATGTCCCGCACATGGCGATCAGTTCCTACATAGGCGCCTTCCATCGGGCGGCTTCGCTGACGCACCGTATCATGAAGGGCGCGGACCATTCGCTACGCGACGAATCCTGCCGCCGTGCCTATAACCGGCTGCTGGTCGGCTGGGTCGAGGAAATGGTCCGCGGCGGCCGGCGCATCCCATGAAAAACGGCGCCGATGGCGGCGCCGTTCTCCTGTCTGTCGCCAGGTCGTCGCTGGCTCAGCGGTTGCTGACCGGCACGTAATCGCGCTGCGTTGGGCCAGTGTAAAGCTGGCGCGGGCGGCCGATCTTCTGCGCTGGATCGGAGATCATTTCGTTCCAATGCGCCACCCAGCCGACGGTGCGGGCAAGGGCGAAGAGCACGGTGAACATTTCGGTCGGGAAGCCGATGGCCGACAGGATCACCCCCGAATAGAAGTCCACATTGGGGTAGAGCTTCTTTTCGACGAAATAAGGATCGTTGAGCGCGATCTGCTCCAATTCCTTCGCCACGTCGAAAATGGGATCGTCGACGCCGAGCTTTTCCAGCACGTCCTTCGCGGTCTTCTGCATCACGGTCGCGCGCGGATCGTAATTCTTGTAGACGCGATGGCCAAAGCCCATCAGGCGGAATGGGTCGTCCTTGTTCTTGGCGCGGGCGATATATTCCGGGATGCGATCGACCTTGCCGATTTCGCGCAGCATGTTGAGCGCGGCTTCGTTCGCGCCGCCATGCGCCGGACCCCAGAGACAGGCGATGCCGGCCGCGATGCAGGCGAAGGGATTGGCGCCCGACGAACCGGCCAGACGCACGGTCGAGGTCGAGGCGTTCTGCTCATGATCGGCGTGGAGGATGAAAATCTTGTCCATCGCATCGACGATCACCGGATCGACGACATATTCCTCCGCCGGGACCGAGAAGGTCATGCGCAGGAAGTTGGCGGTGTAGCTGAGGTCGTTTCGCGGATAGACGAACGGCTGGCCGACCGAATATTTATACGCCATCGCCGCAATCGTCGGCATCTTGGCGATCAGTCGATGGCTGGCGATCTTGCGCTGCTCGGGATCGTTGATGTCGGTCGAGTCATGGTAGAAGGCCGACAGCGCGCCGACCACCCCGCACATGATCGCCATCGGATGCGCGTCGCGCCGGAAGCCGCGATAGAAGGTGGTGAGTTGTTCATGCACCATCGTGTGGCGCGTGATCGTGCGGGTGAAGTCCTCCAGTTCTCCAGCCGAGGGCAGATCGCCGTTCAGCAGGAGATAGCAGACCTCCATGAAGCTTGACTGTTCGGCAAGCTGGTCGATCGGATAGCCGCGATGCAGCAGGACGCCCGCGTCGCCATCAATATAGGTGAGGCCGGAATCGCAGCTGGCCGTCGAGGTGAAGCCGGGATCATAGGTGAACATGCCGGTATTGGCGTAGAGCTTTCGGACGTCGATCACCTGCGGCCCAACGCTTCCGTCCAGGACGGGATAGCTGTGCGAGGCCTCTCCGATCGTCAATTTGGCATTGCTATCCGACATATTGTTCTCCTTGTGTGCCATCAACCGGCCGTTGCGTGCCCTGCAGCGGCTAGTCGTTCCAAGCTTTCCTTTTTTCCGAGCAGGAAAAGGACATCGAAAATACCCGGCGAGGTTGTACGGCCGGTGAGCGCCGCGCGGAGCGGCTGCGCAACCTTGCCCAGCCCCAGGCCGGCATCCTCTGCCACGCGGCGTATCGATTCCTCGATCGCTTCGACCGTCCAGGACGGAACGGTCGCGAGAGCGTCGGCTGTTTTGCCCAGCAACGCGCGTGCGGAGACGTCTAGCAGAGCCGACGCCTTCTCGTCAAAATCCAGAGGACAATTTTTGAACAGAAACTCCGCGCCCTCGGCAATTTCGTTAAGCGTCTTGGCCCGGGGCTTGAGCGAGGGCATCGCGTCGGTCAGGGTCGCGCGCTGATCGTCGGTGAGGGTGAGGGCGAGGCGCGCCTCCACCCGAGGCGCGACGAGGGCGGCGAGCCGCGCGTCGTCCGCCTCGCGCAGATAATGGCCGTTAAGATTTTCCAGCTTCTTGACGTCAAAGCGCGAGGGCGAACGGCCGACGCCGTCGATGTCGAACAGTTCGATCGCGCGCGCGACAGGAATGATCTCCTCGTCGCCATGGCCCCAGCCCAGGCGCAACAGATAGTTAAGCACCGCTTCGGGCAGCATCCCCATCTCGTCGCGATAGGCGTCGACGCCGAGCGCGCCGTGGCGCTTCGACAGCTTAGCGCCATCTGACCCGTGAATCAGGGGAATGTGGGCATAGGTAGGCTCTTCCCAACCCATCGCGCGGATGATGCTGAGCTGGCGGAACGCATTGTTCAAATGATCGTCGCCGCGGATCACATGGGTGACGCCCATGTCATGATCGTCCACGACGACCGCCAGCATGTAAGTAGGCGTGCCGTCCGAGCGGAGCAGGATCATGTCATCCAGTTCGCTGTTCTGGACGACGACGCGGCCCTGCACTGCGTCCTCGATCACGGTCTCGCCCTCGCGCGGCGCCTTGATGCGGATGACGAAGGGGGCGCCGTCTGGCGCTTCGCCGGGATCGCGGTCGCGCCAGCGCCCGTCGTAGCGCAGCGGCTGCTTGGCCGCGCGCTGCTGTTCGCGCAGGTCCGCCAGCTCCTCAGGCGTGGCGAAGCATTTATAGGCATGGCCGGTCGCGAGCAGCTGGTTGGCGACCTCGGCATGGCGCGGGGTACGTGCGAACTGGAACACCGGCGGCTCGTCGCCGGCCAAGCCCAGCCATTCGAGGCCGTCGAAAATTGCTGCGACTGCGTCCTCGGTGGAACGGGCGCGGTCGGTATCCTCGATCCGCAGCAGGAAGGTGCCGCCATGGTGGCGCGCGAACAGCCAGTTGAAGAGCGCAGTGCGTGCGCCGCCAATATGCAGATAGCCAGTGGGCGACGGAGCGAAACGGGTCACCACAGCCTTGTTCATTCCCGTTGCACTTCCCGTCATATTCTTTGACATTCGTCCTGCCGACCCATGGATGCGACGCCCCCTAGCATGGCTTTTGCGCCGCGACAAACCTCCCCTCTGGGGAAGGGAGCGGCGTGGGCGCGGACGGCCTTCGACGCAATCGAAGCCTGGCTGGAGCGGGAGCAGGAGCAGATCGGCCTCTGGGCGCCGGTGGCGCTGGGCGCGGGGATCGCCGCGTGGTTCTTCCTGCCCAACCCTATGGCCTGGCTGGCTTTTTGCTGCGTCGCGCTGGGAGCGGCGTGTCTGGGCGCGGTGCTGCCCGATGGTGGACGGCTGCGGCGGATGGTCGCGGTAGGCGGTGTACTCGCTTGCGCCGGCTGCCTGCTGGTTTGGGGAAAGGCCGCGCTGCTAGGGCAGCAACCGCTCGCCCGGCCGGTCTTCACGCAAATGGCGGGAACGGTTGAGTCGGTGCGGCCCGTGCCGGCGCAGCAGATGGTGCGGGTGGTGCTGCGCCCGGTGGACGCGCCGACGCTGCCGGCGGTTGTGCGGGTCAATATCGCTGAAGCTGACATGCCGGCGGGGGTGGGCGAGGGCGCGCTGATCCGGTTTCGGACGCGGTTGATGCCGCCCGCGCCGCCGAGCGTGCCGGGCGGCTATGACTTTGCCGCGCGCGCTTATTTCCAGGGGATCGGCGCGACGGGTAAGGCGCTCAAGCCCGTGGAGGTGCTCCGCGCCTCGACCGCCGGGCCGCCGCTGAGAGGGCGTCTGTTCGAGCATATCCGCGCGCAGTTGGACGGACCGGCGCAAGGCATCGCCGTGGCGCTCGCGACCGGGGATCAGGGCGCGATCAGCGAGGCGGACGCCGAGGCGATGCGGCGGAGCGGGCTCGCGCATCTCCTGTCGATCAGCGGGCTGCACGTGACGGCGCTAATAGGAGCGGTCATCTTCCTGCTGCTTCGAGTGCTGGCGCTCAGTCGGCGAGCGGCGCTGGGCCTGCCCCTGATGCTGATCGCGGGGGCGGGCGGCGCGCTGGCGGGGATAGGCTACACCTGGCTGACGGGCGCGGAAGTGCCGACGGTGCGGTCCTGCGTCGCGGCGCTGCTGGTGCTGTGCGGCATGGCGATGGGGCGCGACGCGATCACCCTGCGGCTGGTGGCAACGGGCGCGCTGATCGTGCTGTTGCTGTGGCCGGAGGCGCTCGTGGGACCGAGCTTTCAGATGAGTTTCGGGGCGGTGACCGCGATCGTGGCGCTGGCCGAGCATCCGCGCTTCCGTGCCTTTGCGGCGGCACGGGACGAAGGGTTGGGGCGGAAGGCGGCGCGGGTGCTGGCGGTGACGCTGGCGACAGGGATTGCGGTCGAACTGGCGCTGATGCCGATCGGGCTGTTCCATTTCCACAAGGCGGGGCTGCTGGGGGCGTTCGCCAACCTGGTCGCGATCCCGCTCACCACCTTCGTCGTCATGCCGCTGGAGGCGCTGGCGCTGCTGTTGGACGTGGTGGGGCTGGGCGCGCCCTTCTGGTGGGGGACCGAGCAGGCGCTCGACCTGCTGCTGCTGATCGCCCACGGCGTGGCGGCGAGCCCGATGGCGACGATGGTTGCGCCGGTAATGCCGGTGCTGCTGTTCGGGCTGATCGCCGGCGGGCTGCTCTGGTGCCTGTTATGGCGGACGGCCATGCGCTGGGCGGGGCTGGCGCCGGTGGGCATCGGCATGACGCTGGCGCTGCTCACGCCAGCGCCTGACGTTCTGGTCACGGGGGACGGCCGGCATGTTGCGGTGCGGAGCGGGGCTGGCATGGCCCTGCTGCGCGAGCGGGCGGGGGACTATGTGCGCGACGTGCTGGCCGAAAGCGCGGGCTATGCGGGCGAGCTCGGCGCCATTGCCGACCTGCCGGCGGCGCGCTGCTCGACCGATCTCTGTGCGCTGGAGATGGAGCGGCATGGGAGGCGGTGGCGGCTGCTGCTGACGCGGAGCGACATGCTGATCGAGCGGGCCACCTTTGCGCGGGATTGCGCGGCGGCGGATATCGTGATCAGCGACCGGCGGCTGCCGCGCTGGTGCCGGCCGCGCTGGCTGAAGGTCGATCGGCGGCTGCTGGCACGGACGGGGGGATTGTCGATCGACCTGGCGCGGGCCGAAGTTCACACCGTCACAAGGCCCGGTGACGCGCATCCGTGGATTGTTGGGCCGGCGCGAAAACCCACGCCTAGCGCTTCGAACCCTGGGCCCCGGCTTTCGCCGGGGAGCTAAGGGGTCATGAGTTCGCCTGATTAGTTATAACGCCGCAGCAGCCCGGCGAGCTTGCCCTGGATGCGGACCTGGCGCGGATCGTAGATTTGCGGTTCGTACGCGGCGTTGGCGGGATCGAGCCGTACCTTCGCGCCGTCGCGGCGGAAATATTTGAGCGTCGCTTCGGCCTCATTAATCAGCGCGACAACGATCTGCCCCTCGCGCGCGACCTCTGTCCGCTGGATCAGCGCGAAGTCGCCGTCGAGGATGCCTGCCTCGACCATCGAGTCGCCGGATACTTCGAGCGCATAATGGTCGCCCGCGCCGAGCAGGGCAGCGGGGACGGACAGCATCGTCTGCCCCTCCATCGCCTCGATCGGCACGCCGGCGGCGATGCGGCCGTGCAGCGGGATTTCGACCACGTCATTGGCGGCGATCGGGAGCGCCGGCGCGGCCTTTGGCTTCAGTTGCACGACCGGCGCGGGCGCGCGATGCATTGCTTCAGGGAGCTTCAGCACTTCGAGCGCGCGGGCGCGATTGGGCAGGCGGCGGATGAAGCCGCGCTCCTCCAACGCGTTGATGAGCCGGTGGATGCCCGATTTCGAGCGCAGGTCGAGCGCGTCCTTCATCTCCTCGAACGACGGCGACACGCCGCCTTCCTCAAGCCGGGTCTGGATGAAGCTCAGCAATTCCTGCTGCTTGGGCGTCAACATCGCGGTCCTCCATGGAACGTATGAGGAACGCATAGGAAACACATGCGGATTAGTCAACGGGTTTCCGCGGTAACATTCAGCCAAGCGGCAGGATTGTGACGCGACCGCCGGCATGCGCCGGAGGCGATCCGGCGGGGCGCAAAATCAGGCAGTCGGCGCGTGCCATCGCGGCGGTGGCGGCGCTGTCCTGCGAGGTGGCGGAGACGATGCCCTCCCCGGTGCGGAAGGCGCGGAGATACTCGTCGCGCTCGGCCGTGGCGGGGAGCGGTGAAGCCAGTGGCGCGTCGCTGGTCTGCGGCAGGGGCCGGGCCGCACCGGACAGGTGGCGCACCAGCGGCAACAGGAAGAGAGTGGCGGTGACGAAGGCGGACACCGGATTGCCGGGCAGGCCCAGGAAGAGCGCGTCGCCCATCCGGCCCGCCATCAGCGGTTTGCCGGGCCGCATCCTTATCTTCCAGAAATCCAGCGTGCCGCCCGCCGCCGCGAGGGCCGGGCGGATGAGGTCATGATCGCCCACCGACGCGCCGCCGGTCGACACGATGAGGTCGGCCGATCGCGCACTGTCCAGCGCGGCGGTGGTGGCGTCGAGATCGTCGGGGACGATGCCGAGGTCGGTGACGTCGCAGGGAAGGGCCGCGAGCAGCGCGGCCAGCATGGGCGCGTTCGAGGATGGGAGAAAGCCGGGCGGGGTCGGCGCGCCGGGCGGGACCAGTTCGTTGCCGGTGGACAGGATCGCGACGCGCGGGCGGCGGCGGACCGGCAGCGCGCCATGGCCCGCGAGGACCGCGAGCGCGATCTGGGCAGGGCCAAGATGCGTGCCGGCCTCCAGCAACGTCGCGCCGCGCGCGAAATCGGAGGCGGCCGGGCGGACATGGCGACCGGCTGGTAGAGGGTCATCGCTCGCGGTCAGACGATAGCCGTCGCGAGTGGCGTTTTCCTGCATCAAAATGGCGTCGGCGCCGGGCGGCAGGGGCGCACCGGTGAAGATGCGGCAGGCTTCGCCGGGACCGATGCGCGCGAGGGCGGCCGCACCAGCCGCGCTTTCCTGCGTCAGGCGCCAAGGGCCAGGATAGTCGGCCGCGCGCACGGCATAACCATCCATCGCCGAAAGGTCGGCCCAGGGCTGGTCGCGCAAGGCCTTGATGTCCTGCGCCAGCCAGCGGCCGGTCGCCTGCGCGATCGGCACGGTCTCGGCCGGCAGCGGGGGCGCAAGCGCGAGCAGTCGGGCCTGCGCCTCGGCGACCGGGAGCAGGCTCATGGAGCGCGTCGCCAGTCGCCCGACTTGCCGCCGGTCTTGGATTCCAGACGGACGCCGCCGATGACCATGGCTTTGTCGAGCGCCTTCGCCATGTCGTAGATGGTGAGGAGGGCGACCGAGGCGGCGGTCAGCGCCTCCATCTCTACCCCGGTCTGGCCGGCGGTGCGCGCGGCGGCGGTGACGGTGACGCCGCCATCGTCCAACGTGAAATCGACCGTCACGGCGCTGAGTGCGATCGGGTGGCAGAGCGGGATGAGGTCGGCAGTGCGCTTGGCCGCCATGATGCCTGCGACGCGCGCGACGGCCAGAACGTCGCCTTTCTTGACCAGGCCCTGCGCGATGGCGGCGGCGGCCTGCGCGCTCATGTCGATGTGGCCCGAGGCGATCGCTTCGCGCGCGGTCGTCGCCTTGGCGGAGACGTCCACCATGCGCGCCGCGCCGTCTTCGTCCAAGTGCGTGAGGCCGGTCATGCCCCGGTCAGCAGCGTGCGGGTAGCCACCTCGACATCCGCCTGGCGCATGAGCGTTTCGCCGACGAGGAAGCAGCGCACGCCATGGTCGGCCATGGCGGCAAGGTCGACATGGCCGGTCAGGCCACTTTCCGCGATGAAGGTGCAGCCTTCAGGCGCTTTGCCGACCAGATCGTAGGTGCGGGCGAAATCCACCGAGAAGTCGCGCAAATCGCGATTATTGACGCCGATCAGCCGCGAGCGCAGCGCCAGGGCTCGCTCCAGTTCGGCTTCGTCATGCACCTCGATCAGCGCGTCCATGCCAAGGCCCAGTGCGGCATCCTCGATCTCGCGCATTTGCCCGTCTTCGAGCGCCGCGACGATGATGAGGATGGCGTCCGCACCCAGCGCCCGGCTTTCCAGCACCTGCCAGGGATCGACCATGAAATCCTTGCGGAGGACCGGGAGCGAACAGGCGGCGCGGGCGGCGACCAGATAATCGTCATGCCCCTGGAAATAAGGTTCGTCGGTGAGGACCGAGAGGCAGGCCGCGCCGCCGGCTTCATAGGCGGCGGCGTGGGCGGGCGGATCGAAATCGGGGCGGATCAGCCCCTTGGAGGGGCTCGCCTTCTTGACCTCCGCGATGAGGCCGAATCCGGTCGCGGCGGCGGCGTCCAGCGCGCGGCGAAAGCCGCGGGGTGGGGTCTGGCCGGCGGCGCGGGCTTGCAGGTCGGCGATGCCGGTCGCCGCCTTGCGCCGCAGAACATCCTCGCGCTTGAAGGCGCAAATCTCGGTCAGCTTGTTCATGAATAGGTTATCCAGCAATTGAGCAGCGCGTTGGCAAGGCCGCGATCGATGGTTTCGGCGGCTTCCTCGACGCCTTCCTTAATGTCCCGAACGGCTCCGGCGACCAGCAGGGCGGCGGCGGCATTGAACAGCACGGCGTCGCGATAGGGGCCGGCCTCGCCCTGGAGCAGCGCGCGCAGGGCAGCGGCATTGTGGGCGGCGTTTCCGCCCCGGATCGCTTCGACCGGATGGGTGGCGAGGCCCAGTTCGGCGGCGGTCAGGCGGCGCATGGCGACGAGGCCGTCGGCCGTCACCTCCGCGATGTCATTACCCGCGGCCAGCGAGAGTTCGTCCAGCCCCTCATCGCCCGACACGATCATCGCATGATCGACGCCGAGGTCGGCCAGCGCCTGTGCGTAGATGGGGACATAGGCGGGTCGGGCAATGCCGATGAGCTGGCGGCGGACGCGCGCGGGGTTGGCGAGCGGACCCATGAGGTTGAAGATGGTGCGCTCACCGATTGTCCGGCGAATGGGGCCGAGGCGTTTTAGCGCGGGGTGGTAATTCTGCGCGAAAAGGAAGCAGATGCCGAGGTCGGCGAGTGTGGCTTCGGCGGTGGCGGCGGCCTTGTCGAGGTTCACGCCCAGCGCTTCCAATGTGTCGGCGGCGCCTGCCTTGGACGAGGCGGCGCGATTGCCGTGCTTGGCGACCGGAACGCCGGCGGCCGCGACGACGAGGGCGACGGCGGTGGATACGTTGAGCGTATGATGTCCGTCGCCCCCGGTGCCGCACACGTCGATCGCGCCTTCCGGCGCTGTAACCGGGATCATGCGCGCACGCATCGCCCGGGCGGCGGCGGCGATCTCGGTCGCGGTCTCGCCGCGTCGTGCCATGGCGACGAGGAAAGCGGCGGTGTCCGCTTCGGGCAGGTCGGCGTCGAACAGCAGATCGAAGGCGCGGGCGGCCTCATCCGCATCGAGCGGCGTCGAAGGGTCGGGCAAGGGAGTCATCGCCGTCGCCTTATGCCGCGCGGGCCGGATGAGTCGAGAGGCGATATCTTCCGTGGGCGGGTGCTTCATCAGACCCCTGTCTTTTGGGGCAGGGATGCAGCCAGCGGCTTCTTCAAACGTAGGGGCGGCATCCCCGGGAGGCGGGGTGTGGATGAGGAAGGACGATCGTGATGAAATTCTCTACTCTGTCGCTGGCGCTTGCGGGCGCGCTGATGAGCGTCGGTGGCGCGGCGGTCGCCAACCATCATGAGGGCAAGAACCCGATGGTCGGCGGCGCGGCGATGTATCCGACCAAGGACATCATCGACAATGCGGTGAACTCGAAGGACCACACCACGCTGGTCGCGGCGGTCAAGGCGGCGGGTCTGGTCGAGACGCTGAAGGGGCCGGGGCCGTTCACCGTCTTTGCGCCGACCAATGCCGCTTTCGCCAAGCTGCCCGCCGGCACTGTCGATACGCTGCTGAAGCCTGAGAACAAGGCGCAACTGACCGGCGTGCTCACCTATCATGTGGTGGCGGGCAAGCTTTCCGCCGCCGACCTGATCGCGCAGGCCAAGGCCAATGGCGGCAAGGCGACGCTGACCACGGTTCAGGGCGAACCGCTGACCGCCTGGGTGCAAGGCTCCGACGTCTGGTTGCAGGACGCCAAGGGCGGCAAGTCCAAGGTGACGATCGCCGACGTCAATCAGTCCAACGGCGTGATCCATGTCATCGACACGGTGCTGATGCCCTGACCGATACGGTGACGGGAGGAGCGGCCGGACCTCATGACGGGTCCGGCCGCTTTTTCTTGCGGGTCAGAAACTGGCGCCGTCGACCTTCAAGATGGTGAGGCTGTCGAGATCGACCGAGGGCACGCAGCGCAGGTTGATCGCGCGCATGTCGCCCTGGGGCGACTGGCCGAGCGCGAAGGCTTGCGTGCCGCAGGTCTTGCAGAACTGATGCGTGATCTTGTGCTTGTAGAACAGATAGTCGGCGAGGTTTTCCGCGCCGCTTTCCAGAGTGAACTGATCGGCGGGGACGAATGTCAGCACGAAGCCCTTGCGGCTGCAGTGCGAGCAGTTGCAGGTCATGGCCTCGGCCGGCGGATCGCCATCGACGCTGAAGGTGACCGCGCCGCAGTGGCAGCTTCCCTGATAAGCCATGTTTCGCCTCGTCGATTTGGGGGGATCTGGGGTCTCAAGTGTATCGCGCCAACGCCCAAGATGCCAGCCTGCGCTGGCATGACGGCATGCGTTCAACTGACCAGCTTCTTCAACCCCATCACCGTGTCCGCCTCATGCGCCGGCTTGTCCTTGCGGATGCGCGAAATCCTGGGGAAGCGCATCGCTAAGCCCGACTTGTGCCGTTTGCTGTCGTGGATGGAGTCAAACGCCACCTCAAGCACCAGCGTCTTTTCGACCTCCCGCACCGGGCCGAAGCGATTGAGCGTGTTCTGGCGGACGAAGCGGTCAAGCCATTTCAGTTCTTCGTCGGTGAAGCCGCTATAGGCCTTGCCCACGGGCAGCAGCTCGCCATCCTCGGTCCAGCAGCCGAATGTATAGTCCGAATAGAAGGACGAGCGTTTGCCGTGGCCGCGCTGGGCGTACATCATGACGCAGTCGGCGGTCAGGGGATCGCGCTTCCA
The DNA here is from genome assembly GCF_041877245.1 of Sphingobium agrisoli. Taxonomy (NCBI): domain Bacteria; kingdom Pseudomonadati; phylum Pseudomonadota; class Alphaproteobacteria; order Sphingomonadales; family Sphingobiaceae; genus Sphingobium; species Sphingobium agrisoli. The sequence goes on along the minus strand of NZ_JBHDJI010000011.1, from coordinate 86,227 downwards.
TTTGTACCAGAGCGCGGCCTTGCGCCCGGCGACATAGGGGCTGTCGCGGCGCTTGAGCATGACGCCTTCGATCGCGGCATCGCGGGCGCCGGCGCGGATGTCCGCGAGGGTGGAGAAGTCGGGCGCATCGATCAGTTGCGAGAGGTCGAAGCGGTGGGCGTTCAGGGTCGGCGCGAAGGCTTCGAGGCGCGCGCGGCGATCGGTCCAGGGGAGAGCGCGCAAATCGTCCTCCCCCTCGATCAACAGGTCGTAGAGGCGCACGAAGGCAGGGAAATCCTCCATCATCTTCATGGTGACGGCCTTGCGACCGAGGCGCTGTTGCAGGGCATTGAAGCTGGCGGCCTCACCGCCCTGAAACTCGCCCTTCACCAGCAATTCTCCGTCGAGGACGGCATGGCCGGCAAAGGCGGCGGCGATTTCGGGGAAGCTGCCGGAGATGTCGTCGCCCGCGCGGCTGTAGAGGCGGGTCTCGCGGCCAGTGCCGACGATCTGAATGCGGATGCCGTCCCATTTCCATTCGGCGGCATAGTCGGCGAGGTCGACGCTGTCGGCTTCGAGCGGGTGGGCAAGCATGAAGGGCCGGAAATAGGGTGTGCCTTCGGGGTCGGGGCGGCCGCTGCGGCCTTCGGCCCAGTCGAACAGGGCGGCGTAGGGTGGCGCAAGGGCGTGCCAGACCTGCTCCACGTCATCGACATCGAGTCCGAAGCCTTGCGCGAACCCGGTCTTGGCGAGGCGGGCGGAGATGCCGACGCGAAGGCCGCCGGTGGCTAGCTTCAAGAGGGCGAAGCGGCCCGATGCGTCGAGATGGTCCATCATCTGCGCCAGCGCATCCGGGGCGGCGGCGCGGCTGACATTGTGAAGCCGGTCGATGACGGCGGCCAGGCTCAGGGAGCCGTCGTCGATCTCCGGGGGCTGCTCCTCGCGCTTGGGCCAGAGCAAAGCGACGGTTTCGGCGAGGTCGCCGACATAGTCGCGGCTCATTTCGAACAGGACGGGATCGGTGCGGGCGCGGATCATCTCGCCGATGGCGGAGGATTTGACCGCCTTGAGGTCGAGATTGCCGGTGAGGGCGGCGAGCGCCCAGCCGCGATCGGGGTCGGGGGCGCTGCGCATATAGGCGGCGATCAGGTCCAGCTTGCCGTTGCGCGAGCGGGTATAGACGAGGCCGTCGAGGAGTTGGGAGAAAGCGCGCATGCTCTCAATCCGCCGTGCTCCGGCGAAAGCCGGAGTCCAGGGTTTGCGAACGCGGCGCTATCCGGCCCTGGGCTCCTGCTTTCGCAGAAGCACGGTGGTGCGAACGTCTATCCTTCATCTTCGTCCTCACGGCCGACGAGCGCAAGGGCGCGGGCGCGGATCTGGTGGGTCATGCACCAGTGCAGCAGCGCTTCCTCGCGGCCGTGGGTGATCCAGGTTTCCGTCGGGGCCACTTCACGGATAGTGTCGGTGAGTTCGTCCCAGTCGGCATGATCGGAGATAACCAGCGGCAGTTCGACATTCTTCTGCCGGGCGCGTTGCCGCACCCGCATCCAGCCCGAAGCCATGGCGGTGATGGGGTCGGGCAGGCGGCGGCTCCAGCGGTCGTTGAGGGCGGAGGGCGGCGAGACGATGATGTGGCCGCGCATGTCCTTGGCGGCAACGCCGGTGGCGGGGCGGAGTTCGCCCAGATCGACGCCGAAATCCTGATAGAGGGCGCACATCCGTTCCATCGCGCCGTGGATGTAGATGGGATCGTGATGGCCGCGCCCGCGCAATTCCTTGATGACGCGCTGCGCCTTCCCCAGCGCATAGGCGCCGACCAGCACGCAGCGGTCGGGATGAGCGTGGAGCGCGGCGAGCAGGCGATCCATCTCGCTGCCCGTATCGGGATGTCGGAAGACGGGAAGGCCGAAGGTCGCCTCTGTCACGAAGATGTCGCAGGGGATCGGCTCGAACGGCAGGCAGGTGGGATCGGGACGGCGCTTGTAGTCGCCGGTCACGACGACGCGCTCGCCGGCATGTTCGAGCAGGATTTGCGCCGATCCCAGAACGTGGCCGGCGGGGACGTAGCGGATCGTCACGCCGCCCATCCGCACTTCATCGCCATAGGCCACCGCCGTGCCGCTGGCGGTGCCGTAGCGCAGCGCCATGATCGCCAGCGTCTCGCGCGTCGCCCAAACGTGGCCGTGCCCGCCGCGCGCATGATCGGCATGGCCGTGCGTCACCAGCGCGCGCGCCTGCGGCAGCGATGGGTCGATCCACGCGTCGGCGGGCCGAACATAGATGCCGGTGGGGTGGGGCTCGATCCAGTGGTGCATATTAGGCACAAGATGGGACGGGTCGTTTCGGTTCCGCAAGGCCGCTGTCCCAAGGGGAGTCATCGCAGCGTAACCCGCGCGTCATGCAGGCGACACGCCATTGCCCTATGCGCGCGGCGGACGACCCGGCAGCGAGGAGTGCGGACATGGCGGCTTCAACCCACAAGACGATCACCAAGGCCGTTCACAAGCATCGGCACCTGTCGAAGCAGGGGCTGTTGGAGCGCGCCTTTACCTTCGCGTTTCGGGGGCTGGTCTATGCCCAGATTTGGGAAGACCCGGCGGTGGACATGGAGGCGCTGGCGATCGCGCCCGACAATCATGTCGTGACGATCGCATCGGGCGGCTGCAATGTCCTGTCCTACCTGACCGCCGACCCAGCCAAGATCACGGCAGTCGACCTCAACACCGCCCATATCGCGCTCAACCGGCTGAAGCTGGCGGCGGCGCGGCATTTGCCCGACCATGAGAGCTTCCACCGCTTCTTCGCGCGGGCCGACGACAAGGCGAATGTCGCGGCCTATAACGACATCGTCGCGCCGCATTTGGACGAGGCGACGCGGCGCTATTGGGAAGGGCGAGACTTGATCGGACGGCGGCGGATCGGCGGGTTCGCGCGGGGGATCTACAAGCATGGGCTGCTCGGCCGCTTCATCGGCGCGGCGCATCTGCTGGCGCGGCTGCATGGCGTCAACCCCAAGCGGATGCTCGACGCGCGGAGCCGCGAGGAGCAGGTTGCGATTTTCGAGGCCGAACTGGCGCCGATCTTCGACAAGGGGTTCGTGCGCTGGCTGACCAGCCAGCCCGCTTCGCTCTTCGGCCTCGGCATCCCGCCCGCTCAGTTCGAGGCGCTGGCCGGCGACGACCGGATGGACAATGTGCTGAAGGCCCGGCTCAAGAAACTGGCGTGCGACTTTGATCTCAAAGACAATTATTTCGCGGTGCAGGCGTTCGGACGGGGCTATGCAGGGGGTGAGGGTCCGCTGCCGCCTTATCTGCAAGCCGTCAACCATGACGCGGTGCGGAGCCGGGCCGAGCGGGTCGAGGTGCGGCATGTCAACTTCACCGACTTCCTCGCCAGCCAGGCGGAAGCGTCGTGCGACCGCTACATCCTGCTCGACGCGCAGGACTGGATGGATGACGCGCAGCTTAATGCGCTGTGGGCGCAGATCACGCGCACGGCGCGGCCGGGGGCGCGGGTCCTGTTCCGCACCGCCGGCGAGCCGAGCATATTGCCGGGCCGGGTGGCTGACGCCGTGCTCGACCGATGGGAGTATCGGGCGGACCAGTCGTTCGACTACACCGCGCGCGACCGTTCGGCCATTTATGGCGGGGTCCATCTCTATGTGCTGAAAGGCGCGGCGTGAGCGATCACAAGGCGCTGATGGACGGCGTCTATCGCTGGCAGCGGCATTTCTACGACATCACGCGCAAATATTATCTGCTGGGGCGCGACGGGCTGATCGCCGATCTGTCGCCGCCTGTGGGCGGGAGCGTGCTGGAGATCGGGTGCGGCACCGGGCGCAACCTGATCGCAGTGGGCAAGGCGTGGCCGCAGGCGCGGCTCTATGGCGTCGATATTTCCGAGGCGATGCTGGAGACGGCGCGGGCGTCGGTCGGGAAGGCAGGAATGGCGGATCGCGTGACGCTGGCGCAGGCGGATGCGTGCGGGCTCGATGCAGAGGCCCTGTTCGGACAGGCGACGTTCGACCGCGTGTTCATCAGCTACGCGCTGTCGATGATCCCCGACTGGGAGGGAGCGCTGGCTCAGGCGGCGCGGTGCGTCGGGCCGGGTGGGCGGCTGGAGATCGTGGATTTCGGGCAGCAGGAGCGGTTGCCGGGGGTCTGGAAGCGGGCGCTGTTGGGCTGGCTCGCGCAGTTTCACGTGTCGCCGCGCCGGGAAGTTGGGACCGCGATGGATCGGTTGGCGGTCGAGCTGGGCGGGTCGGCGCGGAGTCGGACGCTGTATCGCGGCTATGCGGTGCGGGGCGCGCTGCTGCGCGGTTAGGATTCGGGGCGGGTCCAGATCCAATTGCCGCCGATCAGCGCGGCGGCGACCGGCAGCAGAAACCAGGGCCAGGGTGAGAGGATCAGCGCGAGGAGGATGCTGAAGGCGAAGGCGGCGAGCGCGGCCTGCTTGCCGCGCCGGCTGATCGCGCCGCGCTCTCGCCAGCGACGGATGTGCGGGCCGAAATGCTGGTGGTCAAGCAGCTTGGCCTCCAGTCGAGGGCTGGAGCGGGCGAAGCAGAAGGCCGCGAGGATCATGAACGGAACGGTCGGCAGCAGCGGGAGGAACGCCCCGATCGTGCCGAGGCCGATCGAGACGAAGCCGGCGATGAGATAGAGATGTCGCCGCATGGGTGCGGGCTTCGCAGGGCGACAGGTCGTTGGCAAGGGCGATCATCCGCCATATGACGGGAGCCAGGCCGACAAGGGGATCGTCATGGAAGCGCAGCCGCATCACGCCGTCCATTATGTCAATCGCGTCGGATGGCTGCGCGCCGCCGTGCTGGGGGCCAATGACGGGATCGTGTCGACCGCCAGCCTGATGACCGGCATCGCCGCGTCGGGGGCTGACGTGCAGACGATTTTGCTGTCGGGCGTCGCCGCTCTGGTTGCGGGCGCGATGTCGATGGCGGCGGGCGAATATGTGTCGGTAAGCGCGCAGTCGGACACCGAGCGCGCCGACCTGGCGAAGGAAAGACAGGCGCTGGCGGACCAGCCCCATGCCGAATGGGCGGAATTGCGCGACATCTATGTCGAACGCGGGCTGACGCCTGTGCTGGCGGAACAGGTCGCCGAGCAACTGATGGCGGCCGATGCGCTGGGCGCCCATGCGCGCGACGAGCTGGGCATATCGGATATAGCGACGGCGCGGCCGGTGCAGGCGGCGCTGGCTTCGGCCGCGAGCTTCGCGGTGGGCGCCAGTCCGCCGATCCTGGCGGCGGCGGTCGCGCCGGGGGGACAGGCGATCCCGGCGATCGTGGGGATTTGCCTGCTTTGTCTGGTCCTGCTGGGTTATGTCGGCGCGCGGCTGGGCGGGGCGAAGCCTGTGCGATCGATCCTGCGGACGCTGTTGTGGGGCAGCCTTGCGATGGCGGCGACGGCGGTCGCGGGGCATCTGTTCGGCGCGGCGATATGATGGCAAGGTCCGCGCCCTAGCATCGAGGGAGACCGATCATGACCGATATCCAGTCCATTCCGCTCAAGACGATCAAGGGCGATGACGCGACGCTGGGCGATTATGCCGGAAAGGTCGTGCTGGTCGTCAATGTGGCGTCCAAATGCGGGCTGACGCCGCAATATGAGGGGCTGGAGAAGCTCTATGCCGCGCACAAGGACGAGGGGCTGGTGGTGGCGGGCTTCCCGGCCAATGACTTCGGCGCGCAGGAGCCGGGCAGCAATGACGAGATCGCGACCTTTTGCACCACGAATTTCGGGGTCGAGTTTCCAATGTTCGAGAAGATCGTGGTGACGGGGCCTGACAAGCATCCGCTCTACGCCGCGCTGACGAGCGCCAAGCCGGATGCGGCCGGCGACGGGGCAGCGTTCCGCGAGAAGCTGGTCGGCTATGGCATCACCCCCAATCCCGAACCGGAAGTGCTCTGGAATTTCGAGAAATTCCTGATCGGCAAGGATGGGGAAGTGAAGGCGCGTTTCGCGCCGACGACCGCGCCCGACGATCCGGCGCTCAAGGCAGCGATCGAGGCGGAACTGGCGGCATGATGCTGCGGCTGGTCGCGGCCGCGCTGCTGCTGTGCGGCGCGCCGGTGGCGCACGCGGCGATGTCTCCGGCCGAGCGGACGATCGGGACGAGCGTGGAGGCGGGCTATGAGCCGGCGGTCGCGCTGCTCGAACGGCTGGTGAACCAGAATAGCGGGTCGATGAATCTCGCGGGGGTGAAGGCCGTGGCCGACATGCTGCGGCCCGAGTTCGAGGCGCTGGGCTTTACCGTTACCTGGAAGCCGATGGATGCGGTCAAGCGCGCCGGGCATCTGATCGCAGTGCACAAGGGCAAAGCTGGTACGACCAAGATGCTGCTGATCGGGCATCTGGATACCGTATTCGAGCCGGATTCGCCATTCCAGACCTTCGTGCGCGAAGTCGGCGCTTCCGGTGGTGATTGGGCTCGCGGGCCGGGCGCGGCCGACGACAAGGGTGGGGTCGTCACCATGTTGCTGGCGCTCAAGGCCATGCAGGCGGCCGGCACGCTGAAGGCCGCGAATATCGAGGTGGTGCTGACCGGCGACGAGGAGGATTCGGGCGAGCCGGTGAGCGTGGCGCGCGGCGACCTTATCGCGGCGGGGAAGCGGGCGGACGTGGCGCTCGATTTCGAGGGGCTGTCCCAAGAGGACGGCAGGGATATGGGATCGATCGCGCGGCGATCGTCCAACAGCTGGACGGTGACCGCGACCGGCAAGTCGGGGCACAGTTCGGGCATCTTTTCCGCCAGCGCGGGAGACGGCGCGATCTATGAGCTGGCGCGGATCGTCAGCGCCTTCCGCAAGGAGCTGCCCGAGCCGAACCTCACCTTCAACGTCGGGCTGATCGGCGGCGGGCAGAGCGCGGACGTGGACAAGGACGGGGTGCGTATCGCGGTGACGGGCAAGACCAACATCATTCCGCCGATCGCCGTCGCCAAGGGCGATTTCCGCACGCTGAGCGAGGAGCAGACTAAACGGGTTCAGGCCAAGATGCAGGAAATCGTGGATGCGGGGCATCTGCCCGGCACGTCTGCGACGATCGCGTTCGACCTCGGCTATCCGTCGATGGCGCCGACGGCGGGGAACCGGGCTCTGCTCGACCGGCTGAACGGGGTCAATCGCGACCTGGGGCTGGCGGAGATGGCGGCGCTCGATCCGCTGAAGCGCGGGGCGGGCGACATCAGCTTCGTCGCGGCGGACGTGGACGGGCTGGTGGGGCTTGGTCCGGCATCGAGCGGGGATCATAGTCCCGCGGAGAAGGTCGACCTCGCCAGCATGAAGCGGCAGGCGACGCGGGCGGCGATATTGATGGGCCGGCTGGCGCGCGAGAAGGGGAGGAAATAGGGGGGGGGAACCGGTTCTCGACTTCGCTCGAAACGGCTTCTCGACTTCGCTCGAAGCGAACGGGTAAGGTAGATCATGATCCCTCATTCGCCTTCGCTTGCCACCTCGATCGGCCCGGTGCTGGAGACGCTGAGCATCGGGGGCACGTTCGTGTTCGCGGCGTCGGGGGCGCTGGCGGCGGCGCGGTTGCGGCAGACGCTCGTCACCTTCGCCTTTTTCGCGCTGGTGACGGGCGTGGGCGGCGGTACGGTGCGCGACCTGTTGATCGGCGCGCCGGTCTTCTGGGTGGTGAACCCGGTGCCGGCGATCGCCTGCATGGTCGCGGCGGTCGTCGTATGGTTCACGCCCCGCCGCTGGTGGAGCGAGCGGGCGCTCGACTGGCTCGACGCGATCGGGCTGGCGGCGTTTGCCGTATTCGGCGCGGCCAAGGCGATGAGCTTTGGCGTGCCGCCCTTCGTCGCGGCGATGATGGGCGTGGTGACGGGGTGCGTCGGCGGCATCATGCGCGACCTGCTGGCGGGCGAGCCGTCGATCCTGTTGCGGCCGGAGCTTTATGTGACGGCGGCGGCCTTTGCATCGGGTTTGTTCGTGGGGTTGCGCTGGGCCGGGCTGGATGTGCCGGTGGCGGGTGTGACGGCGGCGCTGTTCGGCTTTCTGCTGCGCGCAGTGGCGATCTGGCGGGGCTTGGCGCTGCCGGGCTACAGCATCGACAAAGACAACATAGGATAAGGTTGCGCAATCAAACTGCGCCGTTTGAGATCAAATCACCGATTTATCATCGGAAATTCATAAACTTCATTGTGTTCTGCCGTTCTCTCGCTAGGTCTGCTTGACAAGGGTAAAGATACCGCTAACAGGGGAGGGGATGGCGTGCAGCCAGCGGCAGCGCCTATCGGTCTTAGGGGCCGGGCGATATTGGCCTATGTCGGGTCGGACGGGGTGGATTTTGCCCTGCCGTCTTCGGCACCGGGCGACGTGGTCGGCGTGGAGCGGATCGGCGCGGCGGACTGCCCGACCTTCACCGATGCGCTGATGCGCTTTGCCGCGCGCCATGCCCTGCCGCTGCGCGAATGCCGGCTGTTCATGTCGATCGCGGGCGCAGTGAATGGCGCGACGGTGCGGACCACCAACGGGCGCTGGTTCATATCCCTGTCGGGATTGCAGGCGGTAACGGCGGGCGAGCCGGTCATCGTCAACGATGTGGCGGCGATGGCCTGGGCGACGGCGGAACGGCCGGCGGCGAAACCTTTCGGTGCGGCCGGCGACCTGTTCCGTGGGCAAAAGGGGCGGCATGCGGTCGTGTCGGCCTGGCGCGGCGGGCTGGGCGCGGCCTGCGTGGACAGGCGCGACGGGTTTCTGAAGATCGTCGAGAGCGAGGCCGGGCATACGCCCTTCGCCGTCGAGAGCGAGGCGGATTGGCAGATCGCCAAGGCCAGCATCGCGCGGCATGGCGACGCATCCTATGAGCGCATCCTGTTCGACCTGATGGACGGGGTGACGCTGCACCGGGCGGTCGCGGGGGCGGAGCTGGACACGCTGTTCGTGACGCTGCTTGGCCGCTACAGCGCGACGATCGCGCTGACCTTCGCGGCCTGGGACGGGCTGTATCTGTTCGGGACCGTGTTCGACCGGATCGGGGTGCCGCACAACGCGCCGGCCTTCCGCGCGGCATTCGAGGGCAAGGGCAAGCTGCGCGGGCTGCTGCAACAGACACCGACGCAGCTCATTCAGATGCGGCACGGATCGCTGAGCGGGCTGTCGATCCTCTACAGCCGCACGCGGTCTGGCTGACCTCAGGCAGCCTGTCGTTCTTCCAGTTCCAGTTCCAGCCGGTCCCAGATTTCGACCAAAGCACTGACGAGGTCGCGCATCATCGCCTCGTCATGCGCCGGGCCGGGGGTGAAGCGCAGCCGTTCGGTGCCGCGCGGAACGGTGGGATAGTTGATGGGCTGCACATAGGCGCCATATTCGGCGAGCAATATGTCGCTGATCCGCTTGGCCTTGACCGGGTCGCCGACCATCAGCGGGACGATGTGGGTGACAGACGGCATGACCGGCAGGCCCGCATCGGCCATCAGCCGCTTGAGCAGGGCGGCGGACGCCTGCTGCCCTTCGCGTTCCTCGTTCGAACCCTTGAGGTGGCGGACGCTCGCCAGCACGCCGGCGACCAGCACGGGCGAGAGCGAGGTGGTGAAGATGAAGCCCGGCGCGTAGCTGCGGATCACGTCGACGATCATCTGGTCGGCAGCGATATAGCCGCCCATGACGCCGAACGCTTTGCCGAGCGTCCCTTCGATGATCGTCACGCGGTCGGCGACCGCGTCCCGTTCCGAAATGCCGCCGCCGCGCGGGCCGTACATGCCGACGGCGTGAACCTCGTCCAGATAGGTGAGGGCGTTATACTCGTCCGCCAGGTCGCAGATGGCGGCGATGGGGGCGACGTCGCCGTCCATCGAATAGACGCTTTCGAACGCGATCAGCTTGGGCGCTTCGGGATCTTCGGCCGCCAGCAACTCGCGCAGATGATCGACGTCATTGTGGCGGAAGACGCGCTTTTCGCAGCCCGAGTTGCGGATGCCCGCGATCATGCTGGCGTGATTGAGTTCGTCGGAAAAGACGATGCAGCCGGGCAGCAGCTTGGCGAGGGTGGACAGGGTCGCTTCGTTCGAGACATAGCCCGAGGTGAAGAGCAGGGCCCCTTCCTTGCCGTGCAGGTCGGCGAGTTCGGCCTCCAGATCGACATGATAATGGGTGTTGCCACCGATGTTGCGCGTGCCGCCCGATCCCGCGCCGACATCATGGAGCGCTTCCTCCATCGCGGCGACGACCTTGGGATGCTGGCCCATGGCGAGATAGTCGTTGGAGCACCAGACGGTGATCGGCTTGGGACCATTATGGCCGTGGAAGCAGCGGGCGTTGGGGAAAGCACCCTTGTTGCGGAGGATGTCGATGAAGACGCGATAGCGGCCTTCGCTGTGGAGCCGGTCGATCGCCTGCGAGAATATATGCTTGTAGTTCACTACGCCCGTCTTCCCATATGCTCGCGCGGCCTTTGTCCGCTGCGCCATCCTCTGCCGAGGAGCCGCGTTTACCCGCGCGAGGGCCGCTTTACCAGCGATAACCGCTCGCAGGACTAGGTAGAATCCCTATCAGTCTGATCGAGCCTGCCCGCCATTGGACAAATGGCCCATGGCGTTACAACGCCTCCACGCGGTCGAGGCCATAGCCGGCGAGCGCGGCGCCGAGGGGGGCGATGCCGTCGTCGAGCCGGGTGAAGACGGCGACGCCGGGCGCGGGCGCGGCCGGCCAGGGCTGGCCCTGGGTCAGGTGGAGAATGCGGCGGGCGATGCCGTCGCCGCCATGGACGAAGCCGATGGGATGCGGCGCGGCGGCGGCGAGTTCGGCCTCCACCAGCGGGAAATGGGTGCAGGCGAGCACGACCATGTCCATGCGGTCGCCGCCCGGCTGGTCAATGAGGCCGGCGAGCGCGGTGCGGGCGACGGCCGGATCGAGCGGGTGGCCGCGCAGCTTCGCTTCGGCAAGCTGCACCAGCGCCGCCGAGCCGTGGCGCAGAACGGTGCAGTCGGCGCCATGTTCGGCGGCGAGGCGATCGACATAGGGCTGCCGCACGGTGGCGTCAGTGCCGAGGACGCCGAAGACGCGGCTTTTCGACAGGAGCGCGGCGGGCTTGATAGCCGGGACGGTGCCCACCACCGGGATGTCGAGCGCGGCGCGGACAGCCGAGAGCGCGATGGTGGACGCGGTGTTGCAGGCAATGACGGCAAGGCGGGGGCGGTAGCGTTCGACCAGGCGACCGAGCAGCGCGGGTACGCGGGCGGCGATTTCAGCCTCGCTCTTCGTGCCATAGGGGAAGCCCGCGCTGTCGGCGGCATAGACGATCGGCGCGGTGGGCAGGGCGGCGCGAGCCGGGCCAAGGATGGAAAGGCCGCCGACGCCGGAATCGAAGAAGAGCAGGGGAGCGTCTGGAGCGACCGTCATCGCCGCTGTGTCGTTACCTGCGCTGGCGCTGTCAACCGGGTTGGTCAGCCAGCAGGCCTCGCAGCGCTTCGAGACATTTGGCGTAGCGGGCCTTGTCCTTGGGCTCGCGCTAGGCGCGCAGGGTTGTGGACGGGGGTGTCGGTCATCACGGCCTTCGGCACTGGGCGAAGGTAAGGACGAGACGGGGATGGCAAGCGCGGCCGAGTTGTACAGCGAGTTGTACAGTTGATTCGTGGGTTCGGGTCGCAGTCATTCTGGATAAGCCATTGAAAGATTGATGAAATAGGATTTATGGTACGGCCATTGCTCCGGGGCGCTGTCACGCTATGGTCGCGGGCATCTCTTACCGGCGGATCGCATGACACCTCCCTGGCTTCTCCCTGCTTTCGTGCTCCTTCTGGGCTACCTGCTCGGCTCCATTCCCTTCGGCATCATCCTGACGCGGATCGGGGGGGCGGGCGACCTGCGGCAGATCGGGTCGGGCAATATCGGCGCGACCAACGTGCTGCGGACGGGGCGCAAGGGGCTGGCGGCGGCGACGTTGCTGCTCGACCTGCTGAAGGGGGCCGTTGCGGTGCTGGCGGGCGCGGCCCTGCTGGATGGGGGCGGGCCGATGGCGGGCGCGATGGCGTTCATCGGTCATTGCTATCCCGTCTGGCTGCGCTTTGCCGGGGGCAAGGGCGTGGCGACGATGATGGGGGTGGTGAGCGCGCTCTTCTGGCCGGCGGGGATCGTGTTTGCGGTGACGTGGCTGGGGATGCTGTTCGGCACGAAATGGTCGTCGGTGGGCGGCATGTCGGCGGCGGTGAGCGCGCCGGTCGCGATGTGGGCGTTCGGGCGGATGGACCTCGTGCCCGTGAGCCTTGCCATGGCGCTGATCCTGTTGTGGCGGCACCGGGAGAATATCGCGCGGCTGGCGAAGGGCGCGGAGCCGAAGATCGGATCGAACAAGGCGTGAGCGAGGGCGAGCGGTTCGACCGGCTGCGGCTCATCCGCTCGCCGCGCATCGGGCCGGTCAGCTATCGGCAGTTGCTGGCGCGCTTCGGGTCGGCGGGTGAGGCGTTGCGCGCGATCCCCCTGCTGGCGGAGCGCGGTGGCGGGCGCGCGAGCGTGGCGGAGGCGGGTGCGGTCGAGCGGGAGATCGCGGCGTCGCGGGCGCTGGGCGCGCGCTACCTGCTGATGGGGGATGCGGATTATCCGGCGATGCTCGACCAGATGGAAGGCGCGCCGCCGGCCTTGATCGTGAAGGGCGAGGGCGCGCTGGCGGCGCGGCCGTGCGTGGCGATGGTGGGCGCGCGCAATGCGTCGGCGGCGGCGTGCCGGTTCGCGCGGACGCTGGCGCAGGATCTGGGGCAGCGCGGCGCGGTAGTGGTGTCGGGGCTGGCGCGGGGGATCGATACGGAGGCGCATCGCGGGTCGATCGAAAGCGGGACGGTCGGGGTGATCGCCTGCGGGGTCGACGTGGTGTTTCCGCCGGAGAACCGGGATTTGCAGGGCGAGGTGGCCGAGCGCGGGCTGCTGGTGACCGAGCATCCGCCGGGCGTGCAGCCGCTCGCGCGGCATTTCCCGGCGCGCAACCGGATCATCGCGGGGCTGGCGCTCGGCACGGTGGTGGTGGAGGCCGCGCCCAAATCCGGATCGCTGATCACCGCGCGGCTGGCGGGCGAGGCGGGGCGCGAGGTGATGGCGGTGCCGGGATCGCCGATCGACCCGCGCGCGCAGGGGTGCAACGAACTGATCCGGCAGGGCGCGACCCTGGTGCAGAATGCGGCGGACGTGATGGAGGCGATCGGCGGTTTCGACACGCGGATGGTGCGACAGGGCAGCTTCGAGTTTCTGGGCGAGCCGGTGTCGAGCGACGTGGTGGCGGGCGAGCGGGCGGCGGTGGTCGCGCTGCTGGGCCATGCCGCGGCGCCGGTGGATGAGCTGATCCGGCTGTCGGGCCTGTCGCCGGCGGTGGTGCAGACGGTGCTTCTGGAGCTGGAGCTGGGCGGGCGGCTGGAGCGGCACGCGGGGGGACGGGTGAGTTTGGTGTGACCTTCCAGAGATAGATGCTCAGCGAGTCCGGTTCTACGGTCGGTGGTTGGCGTCTGCCCAATTGAGTGCAGCTTGAACCGCAGGCGAGAGATCGTGATTCCACGCCAAAATAAAGTTACCGATCATAATATACATCTCTCCCATCGGGGGGTTTGGTATCTGATTTCCCACCATTTCTACCATCACACCATCATGATGGTGTGTCACGATTCCCCAGCCTAGCCACGCTTCACCGTGCTCAACCAGCAGTCCTTTTTCTGTCGTCTTTAAGTGACAAAGGCAGTTGCGAAACTTACGGATCATCTCGGTGACGTCGCCTGAAAAATTTTGTTTTTTTGTAAAACACCTCCGGTGAGTATCTGTCTGATTTTTTATTCATGGTCTGCAGGAGATCATTTAGCTCGATCATCAATTGAGTGAAGGCTGGTTTGAATAGGGTGTGTTCCGGTTGATTAAAGATACCGGTACGAAATAGCTCTCTAATACTGTTTGCTGTCCATTTATTGAGGTGGATAACCGGCTGGGTTTTCACGGCACGCTCCTGGCTCACGTAGCAGATGCTACCACACTCTTCCTTTATGGCCGCCTCGCTATTCACTTTTGCTGGCTATCGGAAGAAGAAGAGACATGCCAGCCTGCGCTGGCATGACGGGGGTAGGCTGGATGTTTGCGTTCTGGTGGTCGCAGCAAAATGCTTCCGTCATGCCAGCGCAGGCTGGCATCTCAGGCGGCGGCGGGTAACGTCGCGTTATGCGTGAGGGCTGGACCTATATCATGACCAACAAGCCGCGCGGCGTGCTGTATGTGGGTGTGACCAATGCGCTTCATGTTCGGGTGGATCAGCACAGGCGCGGCGTGGGATCGGAATTCTGCCGGCAGTATAATCTTCACCGTCTTGTCTTGGCCGAACGCCATGAGGATATTCGGGAGGCTATCGCGCGGGAGATAGGCATTGAAGGCGTGGAAGCGAGAATGGAAGATCAGGTTGATCGAGGAGGCGAACCCGGAATGGCGCGATCTGTTCGACCTTCTCGCCTAGCGGCCTGAGATGCCAGCATTCGCTGGCATGACGTTGGTAAAAACGGGGGGCGCCGCTTGACGCCGCTTCCGCCCCTCCACACTCGCGAGGCGGGAAAGATGGTCCGATCATGATCCGTTTCGCGCCGTCCATGCGCGCGTTGGCTGTGTGTCTCGCTTTTCTGGCGGGCTATGTCGATGCGCTGGGGTTTCTGGCGACGTCGGGGTTCTTCGTGTCCTTCATGAGCGGCAATTCGACGCGGCTGGCGGTGGGGCTGGCGGGCGCTCGCACGGAAGCGGTGGCGGCGGGGACGTTGATCCTGTGCTTCGTTGCGGGGGTCGTTCTGGGCGCGGTCGCGGGCGCGAAGGCGGGGCGGCGGCAGAGCGGGGCGGTGTTGCTGCTGGTCGCGCTGCTGCTGGCTGGCGCGGCGGCGGCGAGCGGCTGGGGCGGGCTGTGGACGCCGGGGCTGCTGGCGATCGCGATGGGGGCGGAGAATGCGGTGTTCGAGCGGGAGGGGGAAGCGCCGCTGGGCGTCACCTATATGACGGGCAGTCTGGTGCGGGTGGGTTTCGGCCTGTCTGGCCTCGTCACCGGGCGGCGGCATCCCGGCTGGGCCGGCTATGCGCTGCTGTGGGTGGGACTGGTGGCCGGGGCCTTGGCTGGGGCGGCGCTGTTCCCCATGTTGCGGCAGGACGCGATGCTGCTGGCGAGCGGGGCCGCCTGTGCGCTGGCGGCATGGGCGTGGATTGCGGCGGCGCGGGCGCCATCCTAGACGCTTGACGCGCGCCGTCCTTTCTTTCCACCCTCGCGCGTGTACGTGAGAGATTATTAAATCGGGGCATTCATGCAGCTTGTCATCGTCGAATCGCCTGCCAAGGCGAAGACCATCGAGAAATATCTGGGCGGGGATTTTCACGTCCTTGCAAGCTATGGTCATATCCGCGACCTGCCGGCCAAGGACGGGTCGGTGGACCCCGACAACGGCTTTGCGATGTCGTGGGAAAATTATGGCGACAAGGGCAAGCAGCTGAAAGCCATCGCCGACGAGGCGAAGAAGGCGACGCGCCTGATCCTCGCCACCGACCCCGATCGCGAGGGGGAGGCGATCAGCTGGCATGTGCAGGAGGTGCTGCGGGCCAAGAAGGCGCTGCCGCAGACGGTCGACCGGGTGACGTTCAACGCGATCACCAAGGCGGCGGTGCTGGACGCTATGGCAAAGCCCCGCGCGCTCGACGAGGATCTGATCGACGCCTACCGCGCGCGGCGGGCGCTGGACTATCTGGTGGGCTTCACCCTGTCGCCGGTGCTGTGGCGCAAGCTGCCGGGCGCCAAGTCGGCGGGGCGGGTGCAGTCGGTGGCGCTGCGGCTGGTGGTCGAGCGCGAGCGCGAGATCGAGAGCTTCAGCCCCCAGGAATATTGGTCGGTCGCGGCCGAGATGGAACAGGGCGGGCAGGGCTTCACCGCGCGGCTGGTCCGCTGGAAGGGCGAGAAGATCGAGCGGCTGACCATCGGCCGCGAGGGTGACGCCATGGCGGCCAAGGCCGATGTGGAGGCGGGGCGCTTCACCGTCGACAAGGTGGAGACCAAGCCGCTCACCCGCAATCCGCCCGCCCCGTTCACGACATCGACCTTGCAGCAGGAAGCCGCGCGCAAGCTCGGCTTCTCCGCCAGCCATACGATGCGGATCGCGCAGCAGCTGTATGAGGACGGCGCGATCACCTATATGCGGACCGACGGCGTGCAGATGGACGGCAGCGCGATTTCGGCGGCGCGCAAGGCGATCGCGGAGCGCTATGACGGCGGCTATCTGCCCGAAAAGCCGCGCCAATATCAGACCAAGGCCAAGAATGCGCAGGAAGCGCATGAAGCCATCCGGCCGACCGAATTCGGGCGCGACAAGGTGGGTTCGGGCGATCATGCGCGGCTGTACGACCTGATCTTCAAGCGGGCCCTGGCTAGCCAGATGGCGAGCGCAAGGCTGGAGCGGACGACGGTCGATCTGGTCGATCAGACCGGGCAGCATGGGCTGCGCGCGACGGGGCAGGTGGTGATCTTTCCGGGCTTCCTGGCGCTCTATGAAGAGGGCCGGGACGACAGCGAAGATGATGATTCCAAGCTGCTGCCGCGCATGGCGGCGGGCGATGCGCCGGCCAAGAAAGCTGTTACCGCCGAGCAGCATTTCACCCAGCCGCCGCCGCGCTATTCCGAAGCGTCGCTGGTCAAGCGGCTGGAGGAGCTGGGGATCGGGCGGCCGTCCACCTACGCCTCGACGTTGCAGGTGCTGAAAGACCGCGACTATGTGCGGATCGAGAAGAACCGCTTCTTCGCCGAGGAGAGCGGGCGGCTGGTGACAGCGTTCCTGGAGCGCTTCTTCGAGCGTTATGTGTCCTACGACTTCACGGCGGGGCTGGAGGAGGAGCTGGACGATATTTCGGGCGGCCGCGCCCAGTGGCAGGCGGTGCTGGAAGCCTTCTGGCGCGATTTCAAGCCCAAGACCGCCGAGGTGATGGAGCAGAAGCCGAGCGACATCACCGCCGAGCTCGACAAGTTTCTGGAACCGATGCTGTTTCCGCCGAAGGCCGACGGCAGCAATCCGCGCGCGTGCCCGCTATGCGGCGACGGGCAGCTTTCGCTGCGCGGCGGCCGGTTCGGGGCGTTCATCGCCTGCTCCAATTACCCCGAGTGCAAATATACGCGCAAGTTCGGGCAGCCGGGCGGCAAGGAAGGCGAGGATACAGGGCCGGAGGTGCTGGGCCAGCATCCCGAGACCGGGCAGGACATCACGCGCAAATCCGGGCGCTTTGGTCCCTATATCGAGATGGGCGAGGGCAAGGAGGCCAAGCGCGGGTCGATCCCCAAGGATCTGCCCGATGGGGAACTGACGCTCGACTGGGCGGTGAAGCTGCTGAGCCTGCCGCGCGAGGTGGGGATGCACCCGGAGACGGGGAAGCCGATCGTTGCCAATATCGGGCGGTTCGGGCCCTATCTGCTGCATGACGGCAAATATGGGCGGCTGTCCTCCACCGCCGAGATTTTCGAGGTGGGCATGAACAGCGCGGTCGCGAAGCTGGCGGACGCGGCGAACAAGGGCGGGCGCGGGGCATCCTCGCGCGAGGCTTTGAAGGTGCTGGGCAAGCATCCGCGAACGGAAGCGGAGATCAAGCTGATGGCGGGGCGCTATGGTCCCTATGTCACCGACGGGACGACCAATGCGACTCTGCCCAAGACGATCGAACAGGAGGCGCTGACGCTGGAGGAAGCCGCGCAGCTGATCGACGCGCGCGCGGCGGCGGCGCCGGCCAAGAAGGGTAAGAAGGCGCCGGCGAAGAAAGCGGCCGCGAAGAAGGCCCCGGCGGCGAAGAAGGCTCCGGCCAAGAAGAAGGCCGCTGCGGCGGAGTGACGGGGTGACGGGTGACGGATTGTCCGTCGCCCGCTGCCTTCCGCTTCCTACTGCCGGAGCCGTTCGATCGCCTGGGCGAGGGCGACGTAGAGCTTGCCCATGTCCGACGAGAGAATGGCGACGCCCAGCGCGTTGCCGTCGCGCGCCGACAGGATGATCCGCAGCATCGATTCGAAATCGTGGATGTAGCGGTTCACATGATCGCGGAATTCGGCGTCGTCATCGTAATGGAGGGCGATTTCGCGTGATTCGCCGGCGTCCAGCAGCTTGACCGCGCGCCGGGTGAAGACGCCGCGATCGCCCTTCAGATAGGCGGACCAAGCGGAGTCGGTCACGTCGTTGGACAATATCTTGGCGACGTCGATCGCGGTGCTGTTGAGCGATTCGATCAGCAGCGCGGAGCGGCGGGCGAAATGGTCGCGGTCGCGATCCTCCGACGCCTGCGCCGCGTCGTTGATCCGCTGCTCCACGCTGGCGCTGGTATCGGCGATGGTCAGGAGCTGGCGGGTGAGGCGTTCCGACGCCTGATGCGCGGCCTTCACCGCTTCCTCCGCCACGCGGGAGAGCTGCGCGATCTGCGCCGTCACCTTTTCGCTGACGATGCCGGTCAGCGCTTCGTCGCTGGCGGCGGCGAGTTGCTGCGCGGCTTCGGGAATGGCGCGGCCCAGCGCCTGGCGCGCGCGTTCGGCCGCTTGGTCTGCAGTGTCCTTGACGCGGAGCAGGGCGGTGACGAGCAACGGCCCGGCCCCTTCGGTGATGCGCCGCGCGTCCTGATCCGCCGCGTCCAGCGCGGCGCTCAGCCGGTCGACCAACTCGCGATTGGCCTTGAGGCCGCCGGCCGTGCTTTCGAGCCATTCGGTGAGGCGGCTGCCCTGGCCGCGCAGCATCGTTTCGGCTTCCTCGGCGCGGCCGACCAAGGCTTCGGAAATCGCCTCCAGCCGCTCCATCTCGGGCGTCGCCGCGCCGAGCAGCGCACGGCTCTGTTCGACCCGCGCGTCGAACCGTTCGAGCGCGCCGGGATAAGTCTCGTCCAACTCGCGCACGCTCGAATCGAGCGCGACCAGCAGCGTCTCTGCGCTGCCGATCAGCTTTTCGGCGGTCAGGCCGCCGGCACCAAGCGCTGCGTCGATCCGCTGCGTTTCCTGCGTCATGCGGCCCAACGCGGCGATCAGCCGGTCGGTGCGGGCGAGGGCAGTTTCCTCCAGCGCGGCGAAGCGGGTCTCGGTCGCGCCGATCGTTTCGCCCAGCGTATCGTGCAGGCCAGCCATCAGGCTGCGCTGCCCATCCATCAGCGCGTCGAACTGATGCAGGCGGCTTTCGATGTCGCTGATCGTTTCGCTGAGGCCGGCCACCGTCTCCTGGCTGATGCCGTCCAGCGTGTCGCGCGCGCGGGTGACGAGCGTATCGAGCGCGGCCGCTTGCGCCGACAGACCCTGGTCGGTGGCCGTCAACGTCTCACGGACCCGGCCGAGAACGGTGTCCAAGCGGCGGCGCAGGTCTTCGTCGATCGCATCGCCGTTACGCTCCAGCGCGGCGAGCGCGTCCTCGCTCGCGGCGGCGATCGACTGGCCGGAGGCGGCGACCAGAGTTTCGACCGCCATGGTGCGGCGGACCAGATCGGCGTCGGTCGCGGCGAGCGCGGCGCGGACCCGTTCCGACGCATCGTCCAGGCGCTGGCCGAGCGAGTCGCCCATCGCCTTGAGATCGGCATCGAGCCGGCCGCGCACCGCGTCGCCCGTATCGGCGACGCCGGCCTGGGCGGCATCGATCAAGGCAGTGAGCGCGGCGGCCTGCGCCTCGATATCCTGCCGGCTGCGGTCCATCGCCGCGCGCGCGCCCTGCGCGGTGGCATCGATCCGGCCGGAGACCATATCCGCCATGCCGGTGACTTCCTCGGTCGCGGCGCGGCTCGCCTCGCGCAACTGGGACATCTGGGTCGCCAAGCTCTTGGTCGCCGCGAGGGTGCGGGCGCGCGCTTCGTCCGATAATTCGGTCAGCGCATTCAGCCGGGTTTCGAGCGTATCGATCCGCTCGGCAAGGGCATGGCCATTGTCCATGATGGTCGCCGCCATCCGGCCGCTGCGATCCTCCAGTTCGGGCATCGCGCCGATCAACGTTTCCATCTGGCGGACCAGCGCCAGTCCCGCCTGTTCGGCGGCTTCGGCGCGCTGGGCGGTCGATTGGGCGCGGGCGGCGATCAGTTCGGCCGACGCCTCCATATTGCTGCTGGCCGCAGCGCCATAGCTGTCGAGCAGTTCGGCCTGGTCCTGCATCGTCTGGCGCGCGGCTTCAAGCTGAGCGCCGATGCGGCCGAGCCGCAGTTCCAGAAGGTCGGCCTCCGCCCGCAGCGCGCGGGCGGTGTCGAGATAGCGGCGCGATTCGGTGCGGCCGTTGCGGGCGACGAGCAGATAGACGAGGCCGAGCAGGATCAACGGCGCGGTGAGCGTCACCACCGCATTGGCCCAGGCGGAAGGTCCGGCGGTGAGGTCGCCCGACACGATGATCGCCCAGCCGGCGAACCCCAGCCAGGCGACCGCGACGAGCGTCAGCGCGATGCGGACCCGCGCCAGCAGCGCGTCGGTCGCGCCGGGCGCGGCGTCATCCGGTTCGTCTATGTCGAGAACCGCCTGTTTCAATAGCAAGATATCTTCCGCCCGCGAATCGTTGCCGATCGCCTCTTGGTCGTCGCGCCAGAACTCGACGATGGTGCTGCCCCCTGTCATGCGCGCATCCTATCATCTTTTCGGGCCACGAAAATGCCTTGTTACCAAAACTTAACCCGCTGGCCCTAGGATTCATCCCATGTCCTATGATCCTGGCGCCCTTCATGCCGCTCTCGCGGCCGCCGTCGGCGAAGACAGCGCGCTGATCGCGGACCTGCGCGTCGCCTTCATGGAAAGCGCGGCGCGGCAGATCGACCTGCTGGGGCGGGCGCGCTGCGACGCCAATTGGGAACTGGCCGCCTGGCGGCTTAAAGGGTTGGCGGCGAGCTTCGGCCTCACGGCGCTGATGGCCCTGGCCGACGAAGCGGCGCAGGCTGCGCCGGGCGACCCGGCCGTGATCCGCCGTCTGCGTGCAGCGCTCGCCGGGCTGGAGCAGGGCTGAGCCCTCCCGACAATGCGCGACTTGCGCTTATGGGCCGGCCTTGCGAAAAGGTCGCCACAATAACAATCGGGTCATCTGCGTAACGACATGAGTTTCGCCGCCATTCTTAGCGCCAGCCGCACGACGGCCGATTCGCCGGCGGGGTTGCGGGCGAGTCTGCATTTCGCCGGGCAGACGCTGGTCGAATATCAGGCGCGGCAGGCGGCGCGGGCCGGCGCGGACCGGATCATGATCCTGGTGAGCGTCATCACCCCCGCCATCTCGCAAGCGGTCGACCGGCTGAGCGCGGATGGGATCGCGGTCGCGCTGGTGCGCGACATGGTGTCGATGGTGCGCGACGCGCCGCGCGACAGCGACGTGCTGCTGGTCGCGGACGGCGCGATCGTGTCGCAGGCGCATATGGACGGCATCGGCGCGGCTGAGGGCGACGCGCTACTGGTGACAGACGATAGTCGCGCCGCCGCGCCGTTCGAGCGGATCGATGCGGGACAGCGCTGGGCCGGGCTGGCGCGGATCAGCCCGGCACTGCTGTTCGGCACGCTGGACATGATCGGCGATTGGGATCTGTCGCTGACATTGGTGCGCGCGGCGGTGCAGAAGGGCGCGCGGCGGTTGACGGTGCCGCAGGACGATCTGCTCGAAGGGCGGGTCGCGCTGGTCGAGACGCAGCAGCAGGCGGATCTGGTCGCGCAAGCGGTGACGGCGGCGGGATCGGGCCGGGGGCCGGCGCGGGGCGGGATCGATCATTATCTGATCGCGCCGCTCGCCCGCCTTGCCAGTCCGTCGCTGATGCGGATGCAGGTGCCGGCGCTCCAATTGCGGATCGCGGCCATAGCGCTCGGCGTCGTGGCGCTGGTGCCGATCGCGCTGCAATGGCCGCTGACGGGATTTGTGCTGCTGCTCGCGGCGTTGCTGCTGTCGGAGATCAGCGATCGGCTGGATGCGTTGGCGCTGCGGTCGCCGCCGAGCGGATGGATCGCCTTCTGCGCGCCCGCCGCCGCGCTGATCGGCATCATCATCGCGGCGGCGACGCCGATGGCGGCGGACCTGGCGATCCTGCTCGGCATATTGGCCGTGGCGGAACGCTGGCGGCGGACCGGGCAGGCGCGGCCGTGGATGATATTGACGCCCGCGACCGCTTTGCTGCTGCTGATCGGCGCGGGGCTGTTCGGGCTGCTGGCGGCGGGGCTGCGGATCGCGACCTTGCTCGCGATCCTGTCGGCCGGCGCGATCGTCCTGCGGCGGACGGACTGAATATTTCCGCTTCAGGGTTTAGTGCATTTTAAGGACGTGCCCCTATTCTCGCCGGCATGAGCGCCACTTCGACCCTTACCGGCACGGGCATGGCGGGCAGCTGGCCGATGGCGCGGGTCATGGCCGGCGCGTCCGCCGTGCCTGTCGGTCATGCCATCGACCTGGCGTTTTTCCTGTCGGAAGAAGGCGTTGCGCCGCATGATTCGCTGGTGGCGGAAACGCGCCGGCATCTGGGCGGTTGCGCGCAGGCGATCGAGATGGCGCTGCGCCTGTCTCTCACCCATCCGCCCGAGATCGCCGCCGCGCTCGACCATGCGTCGGGCGCGATCGCATGGCCGATGATCCGCGCGCGGCCGACTTTGCTGAGCCCCGCGCTGCTCGGTCACATGAAGATGCGCGCCGCGCTGACGCTGATGTTGCGCCAGCATGGGCAGGCTGACGTCGAGCAGGGGAGCGAGCCTGTCTCGCGCCTGCCCGCCACCGACGATCCGGTGCTGGGCGATGCCGCCGCCGCGCTCGCCATCGCCGAGGGACGCTGGCTGATGCCCGGCGGCGAAGATCAGCCGATGCGGCCCGATCTGCCCGCCGAGCATGTCGCCGAACTGGTGTGGACCGTTGCCGCCTGCCTCGCGCTGCGCCTGGAGCCTGCCTTCGCGCACGCGCGCGACCGGCTCTATGCGGCGATCGAGCGGGCGGGCTGGGCGCTGCTTGCCGACCATGACGAGGGGGCCAGCCCGATCCTGCTGGCGCAGCAGCTGGTGCGGCGGATGGGCGACGCGGCGGACCATCCCGAGCTGCTGGGCATGGCGCTGGAGCAGAGGCGGTTCCTGCTGTTCGCCGCGCTCGCCGCGCGCCATTTGCGGCTCGACTGCGCGCAACTGATCGACATGCTGCTGCTGGGGCCGGTCGCGCAGGTGGGGTTGCTGTGCAAGGCGCTGGGCGGATCTGACGCCGATTATCGCTACATGCTGCTGGCGTTGCGCCCGGCGCGGCCTTCGCTGTCGGACGCGGCGGTGCTGGCGGAGGCCGAGCGTTATGGCGCGCTGGGCGAAGCGGAGGCGGACGCCGTTCTCGGGACGTTGCGGACGCCCGAGCCGTTTCGCGCCAAGATCGGCCATTTGCGCGCGCTGGCCGGCGCATGACCGTCGCGGCGCATCCCGTTATCGTCCGGGCAACACTGTCGATCGACGGGCGGCTGCTGAGCGCCGACGCGCCTCTGCTGTCGCTCCAGCAGGAGGCTGGCGCGGATTTGGGCGTTGCGCTGGCGGTGCCGCAACTGGCGGCGATCGCGCGGCTGGCGGGGCGGCTGGGGGTCGCGGTGTCGCGCCCGGTGGTCGCGGCGGCCGAGCGCGGCGACATCGACATGTGGGTGCGCGCGCGGCCGGAGGGACATGGGGTCAGCCTGTCGATCGTCGACTGGCGCGAGCGTCCGGCTGCCGCCTTTCCCGCCGACGCGGGCGGGCGCGACGGCGATCTCGCCGCACTGGGAGAGGGCTGGGCGTGGCAGATCGACACACAGCTGCGCTTTCAGCTCGTGCTGCCGGGACAGGGGGAGGATGGGGCGTTACCGGCCGATCCGCCGGTGCCAGGGAGCCGATTTTCCGCTTACTTTCAGCTTCAGCCCGACGAGGAGGGCGACATGGCGATGCTGCGCGGCTTTGCCCAGCGCCGCGCCTTTCGCGATCAGCAGGCGGTGCGCGCTGGCGATCCGGCCCGCGCTTTCCTGCTCTCCGCCTATCCGACCTTTGACCTCGGCGGTCAGCTGACCGGCTATCGCGGCACCGCGTTTCCGCAGGAGCGGGGCGTCGTCGCGCCGCTGGTCGATGAGGCGCCGCTCACCCTCTATCCCGGCGATTTTAGCCGTCGGCTGGATCGTTCGCTGCGCCAGCCGCTGGGGCGGATCATCGCGAACGCCGACACGATCAGCGCGCAACTGGAAGGGCCGCTGCGCCCGGACTATGCCGGCTATGCCAGCGATATCGCGGCTGCGGGGCGGCATTTACTGGCGCTGGTGGACGATCTTGCCGACCTTCAGGCGATCGACCGGCCCGATTTCAGCGTGGTCAAGGAAGAGATCGACCTGGCCGACCTTGGCCGGCGCGCGGCAGGGTTGCTGTCGGTCAAGGCGCTGGACAAGCAGATCGCGCTCGTGCCGCCGCCCGCCGACGCATCGCTGATGGCGACGGGCGAGTTCCGGCGGGTGCTCCAGATCCTGGTCAACCTGATCGGCAATGCCGTGCGCTATTCGCCCGAGGGGACGCAGGTTCGGATCGCGACCGAGTGGGAAAATGGGCAGGCGCGGATCGCGGTCATCGACCAGGGACCGGGCGTGGCGCAGGCCGACCGCGAGCGTATTTTCGAGAAGTTCGAGCGACTAGGCCGCGACGATGCGGGGGGGAGCGGGCTTGGCCTCTATATCTCCCGCCGACTGGCGCGGGCGATGGGCGGCGACATCATCATCGGCGGCGCGCCGGGCGAAGGCGCGCGGTTCATTCTGACGTTGCCGGCGGCCTGAGCCGCACGCCCGTTCGGTTCGAGCTTGTCGAGAACGGCGCGCGGGGTTCTCGACAAGCTCGAACTGAACGGAGAGCGGAGGATTCAGCGGATCGGCGAATCCGGGGACAGGCGCATGTCGAGATAATTGTCGACCGACTTCATCAGCTGGTCGAGTTCATGCTCGAAGAAATGGTTCGCGCCGCGAATTTCGTCATGATGGATCGTGATGCCCTTCTGGGTCCGCAGCTTGTCCACCAGCTTCTGCACCGCGCTTGCGGTCACGACCTCATCGGACGTGCCCTGCACGATGATGCCGCTCGATGGGCAGGGCGCGAGGAAGGAGAAGTCGTACATGTTGGCCGGCGGCGCGACCGAGATGAAGCCGCGGATTTCCGGGCGGCGCATCAACAGTTGCATTCCGATCCACGCGCCGAAGGAGAAGCCGGCGATCCAGGTGGTCTGCGCCTCGGGATGGAAGCTCTGCACCCAGTCGAGCGCGGCGGCGGCGTCCGAGAGTTCGCCGATGCCGTTGTCGAACGTCCCCTGGCTGCGGCCCACGCCCCGGAAATTGAAGCGCAGCGTCGCGAAGCCGCGCTTGACGAAGGTCTTGTACAGCGCCTGGGTGATGCGGTCGTTCATCGTGCCGCCGCCCTGCGGATGCGGGTGCAGGATCATGGCGACCGGCGCGCGGGGGCGGGGCGGGGGGCTGAAGCGGCCTTCGAGGCGACCTTCGGGTCCGGGGAAAATGACGTCGGGCATGGCACCTGTTATCGTTCTGGGCCGCTGAGGCGCGGCGGGGACATGGATCGGCGCGCCTGGGGCCAAGCCGCGTAAGGCTTCGCGCTGGCGCGGCGCGGCAAGTCGCCTATATAGAAGTCGCCGCCATTTCCGCAATCAATGAGTAACATGCCCTTGGCTGCCCCGCGCCTTTACCTCGATCATGCCGCGACGACCCCCATGCTGCCGGCAGCGCAGGTCGCTATGGTGGGCGCGATGGCGGATTGGGCCAATCCGTCCAGCCCGCATGCCGATGGTCGCGCGGCGCGCGCGGCGCTGGAGGACGCGCGGGCGCGCATCGGAGCGGCGCTGGGGTGGGACGGGCATGTCATCTTCACCTCCGGCGCGAGCGAGGCGATCGCCATTGCGCTGACGCGGGCGAAGGCGCGGCGGGTCGTGACCTCGCCGGTCGAGCATGATGCGGTGCTCAGGGTCACGAAGGACGCGGAACGGCTGGCGGTGGATGGGAGCGGCTTGGTCCAAGACCCCGTTCGCCCTGAGCCTGTCGATGCCTGTCCTGAGCGACGCCGAAGGGGGCGCGCGCGTGCTTCGACAGGCTCAGCACGAACGGATGTTTCTCATGTCCTCGCCATCCAGCATGTGAACAATGAGACGGGTGTGATCCAGCCGCTCGACCGGATCGAGCGCGGCGGCGCGATCCTGTTCGCCGATTGCGCGCAGAGCGCGGGCAAGCTGCCGCTGCCCGACGCCGACATGATCGCGGTGAGCGCGCACAAGTTCGGCGGGCCGCCGGGAATCGGCGCGCTGCTGATTCGCGATCTGGCGCTGATCGAGCCGAGCGGGGGGCAGGAGCAGGGCTATCGCGCGGGGACGGAAAACTTGCCCGCCATTCTCGGCATGGCGGCGGCGCTGGAGGCGGGGGAAGAGTGGATGGCGCGCGCGGCGGACATGCGCGCGCGGCTGGATGCGGCGATCGAGGCGGCAGGCGGGATCGTGGTGGCGCGTGACGCGCCGCGTATCCCCACCATCGCCAGCTACCGGATGCCGGGTCTGTCGGCGCGCGCGCAGCTGATCCAGTTCGATCTGGCCGGCATATCGGTGTCGGCGGGGAGCGCCTGTTCTTCGGGATCGCTCAAGACCAGCCATGTGCTGGGGGCGATGGGGTGGGACGAGGTCGCCGCATCGGAGGTGGTGCGGGTGAGCTTGGGTCCGCAGACTTTGGACAGCGAGTTGGACAGCTATATCGCGGTTTGGCGGCGTATGGCCGAGCGGTTATCTATATGATATATCTGGATTATCAGGCGACAACGCCCCTCGCGCCCGAAGCGTTCGAGGCGATGGTGCCGTTGCTGCGCGATCAGTTCGCCAATCCGCATAGCGCCCATCGGCTGGGCCGCGCCGCCGCCGCGCAGGTCGAGGTGGCGCGGGAGGAGATCGGCAAGCTCCTGCCCGGCGGCGGGCGGCTGGTCTTTACCTCCGGGGCGACCGAAGCGCTCAACATCGCGATCCAGGGCGCGCCGCCGGGCGGGATCGTCACCATCGCGACCGAACATGCCGCCGTGCTCGACACGGTGGAGGCGATGCGGCGGCGGGGGCGGGCGGTGACGGTGCTGCCGGTCGGGGTGGACGGCCTTGTAGATGCCGACGCCGCTGCGCGGGCGATCGTTCCAGGTATCTCGCTGGTCGTCGCGATGCTGGTGAACAACGAGATCGGCGTGATCCAGCCGGTCGCTGCGCTGGCGGACCTCGCCCATCGCGTCGGCGCGCTGTTCCTGTGCGATGCGGTGCAGGGTTATGGGCGCGAAGCCATCCCGGAAAGCTGCGACATGGTGGCGATCAGCGCGCACAAGGTCCATGGGCCAAAGGGCATCGGCGCGCTGTGGCTGCGCGATGGCGTGTCGGTCGATCCGCTGATCCATGGCGGGGGGCAGGAGCAGGGGCTGCGGTCGGGCACGCTTTCGCCGGCACTATGCGCGGGGTTCGGCGTCGCCGCCCGGCTGATGCGCGAGCGGGCCGAGGCGGACCGCGCCCATGTCGCGGCGCTGGGCGCTCTCGCCCGCGACCTGTTCGCCGGCTGGACACTGAACGGCAGCGCGGCGCAGCGTTACCCCGGTAACGTCAATGTGCGAAAGGACGGATTGGACGGCGCGCGACTGTTGTCCTATTGCCGCAACATCGCCTTTTCGCTCGGCAGCGCTTGCGCGAGCGGGTCCGGGCGGCCTAGCCATGTGCTGCGCGCGCTGGGCCTGACGGACTCACAGGCGCGCGGATCGGTGCGGATCGGCTTTGGCCGGTACACGCAGCGGCAGGAATTGGAGAGGGCAGCCGAGGCGTTGAACGAGGCGGCGGCCGCGCAACGCGGCGTCGCAGGATAAGGGAGCGTCGCACGTCCATGACCAGGATCACCTTCATCAGCGCCGATGGCGAGCGCCGGCAGGAGGTCGACGCGCCCGCAGGTGCCGTGCTGCTGGACGTGGCGCAGGCCGCCGGCCAGCCGCTGGAGGGGACATGCGAGGGCCAGATGGCCTGTTCGACCTGCCATGTGATCGTCGATGCGCAGGATTTCCCCCGCCTGCCGCGCGCCACGGAGGATGAGGAGGATATGCTGGACCTTGCCGCTGCCGCCACCCGCACCAGCCGCCTGTCGTGCCAGATCGTGCTCGACGGCAAGATCGACCGGCTGACGGTCCGCATTCCGAGCCAGTCCTATAATATGCAGGGCATGTGACGATCCCCATGAAACGCCTGTCCGCCCTGTTGATGATGGCGCTGCTGGCCGCGCCTGTCCCGGCCGCCGAAAAGAAGCAGGCGAAGGAGCCGGTGCCGACCGGGCGGCTCGATTCGCTGATGCCGGCTGCGCCGCGCTATCTGGTGCCGCAATCGGCGCTGGCGCAGGTCCGCAATCCCAAGGAGATCGAGGCGGAGACGGGCGGGCGGCTCGGCGTTGCGCTGGTCGACAGCAAGGGCGCTTTGCTGCTGGGCTTCAACCGCGACGATCGCTTCGCCCTATGCTCGACCTTCAAGGCGCCGCTGGCCGCGGCCGTGCTGGTAGGCGCGGATGGCGGCAAGTTTGGGCTGGAGGGGACCATCCCGTTCGGCAAGGCCGATGTGCTCGACTATGCGCCGGTGGTGAAGAAGAACCTGAAGCGCGGCCGGATGGGCATGGGCGAACTGGCGCAGGCGGCGGTGGAGGTGAGCGACAACAGCGCCGCCAACCTGTTGCTGCCGATGCTGGGCGGGCCGGAGGGGCTGACCGCCTTCATGCGCGCGCATGGCGATACCGTCTCCCGCCTCGACCGGACCGAGCCGGACCTTAACGAGAATAAGGAAGGCGACCCGCGAGACACGACATCGCCCGCCGCCATGGCCGGGCTGATGGGGCGGCTGATCTTCCGCGACATGCGGCCCGAAAGCGCGGGCACTTTGCGCGCCTGGCTCAACGCGAGCAGCACCGGTGACAAGAGGATCAAGGCAGGGCTGCCCGAAGGCTGGACATCGGGCAGCAAGACCGGGACATGCGGCACCGCCTATAATGACGTGGCGCTGGTCAAGTCGCCGGCGGGGGACGAATATATCCTCGCCGTCTATCTCGACCGCCCGACCGTGGACGCGAAGAAGGCGGAAGCCGCGATCGCCGAGACGGCGCGCGCGGCGCTGAGCCTGGTTGCGAAGGCGCAGAAGAGCGGGTTGGAGTAAAGCCAACCCCTTGCCATGGCGCCGGGCTTTCGCCATATGCCGCGCCGGGAGTCGGGCGGACGTGATCGTCGCGAACCTGGTCAGGTCCTGACGGAAGCAGCCACAGTGATTTCGTCACGGGTCGTTCCGGCTCCTACTTTCCCCGCCGCATCCTTCTTCGACAAGGACCGCCCGAGCGGTTAGAAGCTGCCCATGTCCGATTCCCCGCAGCCCTATCGCGTTCTCGCGCGCAAATATCGTCCGCGCAATTTCCGCGAGCTGATCGGGCAGGATGCGATGGTCCAGACGCTGGGCAACGCTATCCGGCGGGGGCGCCTTGCCCATGCCTTCCTGATGACCGGGGTGCGCGGGGTGGGCAAGACGTCGACCGCGCGGCTGATCGCCAAGGCGCTGAACTGCGTCGGCCCCGATGGGCAGGGCGGGCCGACGATCGATCCGTGCGGCGTGTGCGAGCCGTGCCGGGCGATCGCCGAGGGGCGGCATATCGACGTGGTGGAGATGGACGCCGCCAGCCATACCGGCGTCGACGATGTGCGCGAGATAATCGAGGCGGTGCGCTATTCCGCCGTGTCGGCGCGTTACAAAATCTACATCATCGACGAAGTCCATATGCTGTCGAAGAACGCCTTCAACGCGCTGTTGAAGACGCTGGAGGAGCCGCCGGCGCATGTGAAATTCCTGTTCGCCACGACCGAGGTGAACAAGGTGCCGGTGACGGTGCTGTCGCGCTGCCAGCGGTTTGACCTGCGCCGCATCCCGGCCGACCTGCTCGCCAGCCATTTCGCGCATGTGGTGGAGGCGGAAAATGTCGCGGCCGAGCCCGACGCGCTGGCGCTGATCGCGCAGGCGGCGGAAGGGTCCGCGCGCGACGGCCTCTCGATCCTCGACCAGGCGATCGCCCATGCCGAGATGGGGGAGGGCGACCCGCGCGTCACCGCGAGCCAGGTGCGCGACATGCTGGGCCTGTCGGACCGGGGATCGACGCGGCGGCTGCTGGGGTTGCTGCTGGAGGGCGATACCGCCGCGCTGCTGGGCGCGGTGCGCGATCAACATGCGCTGGGGGTGGAGCCGCTGGCGCTGATGCGGGGGCTGATGGAACTGGTCCATGCCGTGACGCTGATGAAGGCGGGGCGGGACATTGCCAGTCCCGGCCAGTCGGCCGAAGAGCGCGAGGCGCTGGCCGACTGGGCGGCGCAACTGGGCTTCGCGCCGCTGCATCGCCTATGGCAGTTGCTGATCAAGGGCCATGACGAGGTGGCGAGCGCCGTGCTGCCTATCGAAAGCTGCGAAATGGCGCTGCTGCGGGTGATGCACGCCGCGACCATGCCCGATCCGGGCGAACTGGCGCGGTTGCTGCGCGAAGGCGGCGGCGTTGCGCCGGGTGGAGCCGCCGCGCCCACCGCCCCATCTTCCGCCGCGACCGCCGCGCCGCTGCCATCGACCATGAAAGACGTCATCGCCCTGATCGACGGCAGGCCGCTGCTGGCGGATCACCTCAATGACTGCGCCGCGCTTGTCGCGTTGGAGGCGCCGCACATCGCCGTCCGCCTGACCCACCCCTGGACGCACGGCGATTTCAAGAAGGATCTGGAACAGGCGCTCAACGCCGCCACGCCGGGGACGCGCTGGACGGTGCGTCTGGAGGAGAGCGGCGGCGAACCCACGCTGCTGGAGCAGGAGCGGGCGGCGCAGGCGGCCGAGCGCGAAAAGATTTTGGAGACCCCGGTGGTCAAGGCGGCGATGGCCGCTTTCCCCGACGCCGAGCTGGACGACCGGCTCGAACAATGGAGTGCAGGCGCATGAAGGATCTGAACGAAATATTGGGCATGGCGAGCCGTGTTCAGGAGGAATTGCAGCGGGCGCAGGACAATCTCGACAAGCTGGAAGTCGAGGGCGCGGCCGGTGGAGGGCTCGTCAAGGTGCGCGCGTCGGCCAAGGGCCGGATCATCGGCGTCAGCATCGACGAGAGCCTGCTTGCGCCGTCCGAAAAGCAGATGCTGGAGGATCTGGTCGCAGCGGCCTTCAACGATGCGCGCAAGAAGGCGGACGAGGTCAGCAATGCCGAAATGGGCAAGATGACCGCCGGCCTGCCGCTGCCGCCGGGCTTCAAGCTGCCTTTCTGAAGGCGCGATAAGGCCGCGTTCATCATGACGGACCTATGACAAGGCGCGATTGATTGCCGCGACGGGCATCCCCATAATGGCGGTGAACCGTAGAAGAAGAGAGCCGCTTCCGATCGGCTCCGGAGATTGAATGACTGTGTACTATCCCCTGCTGCCGCTGCGCGACATCGTCGTCTTTCCGCAGATGATCGTCCCCCTGTTCGTCGGCCGCGACAAGAGCGTCGCCGCGCTGGAGGCGGCGATGGAGGGTAACAAGGAAATCTTTCTGGTGTCGCAGCTGGACCCGGCCGAGGACGATCCGGGTCGGGACTCGCTCTATGACACGGGCGTGGTCGCGGTGGTGCTGCAGCTGCTGAAGCTGCCCGACGGCACGGTCCGCGTGCTGGTGGAGGGCAAGCACCGCGCGCAGCTCGACAATATGGAGGCGCGCGACACCTATCTGGTCGCGACTGTTTCCGATGTCGAGGAAGTCGAGGCGGAGGGACCGGAAGCCGCCGCGCTGATGCGGTCGGTGGCCGAGCAGTTCGAGAATTACGCCAAGCTCAACAAGAAGCTGCCCGCCGAAACCCCGGTGCAGCTGCGCGAGATCGAGGATGCCGGGAAGCTGGCGGATGCGATCGCGGCGAACATCAACGTCAAGGTGTCCGACAAGCAGACCCTTCTGGTCGAGGCCGATCCGGTCAAGCGGCTGGAGATGGTCTTCGCCTTCATGGAGGGCGAATTGGGCGTGCTTCAGGTCGAGAAGAAGATTCGCGGCCGGGTGAAGCGCCAGATGGAGAAGACGCAGCGCGAATATTATCTCAATGAGCAGCTGAAGGCGATCCAGCGCGAGCTGGGCAATGGCGATGGCGAGGAGGGCGACGAGGTCGCCGAACTCACCGAGAAGATCGCCAAGGCGAAGCTGAGCAAGGAAGCGCGCGCCAAGGCGACGGCCGAGCTGAAGAAGCTGAAGGCCATGCAGCCCATGTCGGCCGAAGCGACGGTGGTTCGCAACTATCTCGACGTGCTGCTGGGCCTGCCCTGGGGCAAGAAGGGCAAGGTCAAGACCGACCTTAAAAAAGCGCAGGCGATCCTGGACGAGGATCATTTCGCGCTGGAGAAGGTCAAGGACCGGATCATCGAGTATCTGGCCGTTCAGGCGCGCACCAATAAGCTGAAAGGCCCGATCCTGTGCCTGGTCGGCCCGCCGGGCGTCGGCAAGACCTCGCTTGGACGCTCGATCGCCAAGGCCACGGGCCGCGAATTCGTGCGCCAGTCGCTGGGCGGGGTGCGCGACGAGGCGGAGATACGCGGCCATAGGCGGACCTATATCGGCTCGCTGCCGGGCAAGATCGTCACCAACCTCAAGAAGGCGGGGACGATGAACCCGCTGTTCCTGCTCGACGAGATCGACAAGCTGGGTCAGGATTTCCGGGGCGATCCGGCATCGGCGCTGCTGGAGGTGCTGGACCCCGAACAGAACAGCAAATTCCAGGATCATTATCTGGAGATCGACGTCGATCTTTCCGACGTGATGTTCGTGACGACCGCTAACTCCTTGAATTTGCCTCAGCCGCTGCTCGACCGGATGGAGATCATCCGGCTGGAAGGCTATACCGAGGATGAGAAGGTCGAGATCGCGCAGCGGCATCTGGTGCCCAAGCAGATCGACGCCCATGGCCTGAAATCGGGCGAGTTCGAGGTAACCGAAGCGGCGATCCGCGACCTTATCCGCTACTATACGCGCGAGGCCGGTGTCCGTACGCTGGAGCGCGAAGTCGCGCGGCTGGCGCGCAAGGCGCTGCGGAAGATATTGGAGGGCACCGCCGACAGCATCGTCATTACGCCCGAGACCCTGGCCGATTTTGCCGGCGTGCGGAAATTCCGCCATGGCGTGGGCGAGGAGGAGCATCAGATCGGCGCCGTGACCGGGCTGGCCTGGACCGAGGTGGGCGGCGAACTGCTGACGATCGAGGCGGTGACGGTGCCCGGCAAGGGGATGATCAAGACCACCGGCAAGCTGGGCGAGGTCATGACCGAGTCGGTTCAGGCGGCCTTTTCCTATGTGAAGGCGCGCTCGCCGGGCTACGGGATCAAGCCGAGCTTGTTCAACCGGAAGGACATTCATATCCATCTGCCCGAGGGCGCGGTGCCCAAGGATGGCCCTTCGGCGGGTATCGGCATGGTGACCAGCATCGTGTCGACGCTGACCGGCATCCCCGTTCACAAGGATGTGGCGATGACCGGCGAGGTCACGCTGCGCGGGCGCGTGCTGCCGATCGGCGGGCTCAAGGAAAAGCTGCTGGCGGCGCTGCGCGGCGGCATCAAGACGGTGCTGATTCCGCAGGAAAATGAGAAGGATCTGGCGGAAATCCCGGCCAATATCCGCGAGGGGCTGGAAATCGTGCCGGTCGCGCATGTCGATGAAGTCCTGGCACGCGCGCTGCTTTCGGCGCCGGTCGCGATCGACTGGACCGAGGAGGATGATCTCGCCGCCCAGCCGCCTAGCCCCGCGTCGCGTGATAGCGATCCCACACTTCGTCACTGAAACGTCACGATCGGCGGAACGCCTCGCCTTTGATCCGAAATCTCTGCTGCACTGCGAATTTCGGTCAAAGCGGGGGGCTTCGTCGCTTTCCCTTTGACAGGGGCGGGAATCCTCGCCTTATTGCCGGCCCTACGCCCGCGATTCCTATACAACCAAACAGCACAAGGGGGTTCCCAAGGCATGAACAAGCAGGATCTTATCAGCGCGGTTGCCGAAAGCAGCGGCCTCAGCAAGAATGACGCGACCAAGGCGGTCGAGGGGGTGTTCGACGCGATCACCGGCGCGCTCAAGAAGGGCGATGAAGTTCGCCTCGTCGGGTTCGGCACTTTCTCCGTCTCGCAGCGCAAGGCGTCCACCGGCCGCAACCCGCGCACCGGCGAAACCATGACCATCAAGGCGTCGGCCCAGCCGAAGTTCAAGGCCGGCAAGGGCCTGAAGGATTCGGTCAACTGACGGCTGTGGCGCCGGTGTTGTCGCCGGCGCCTACCGTTTGACCTGAAGCCGGCATCGCGGTCGGGAAAGTTTGACGGAGAGTGGCGCGGCGGCGAGGGGGACAATCCCGGCAGCGGCGCATGTATGCCAAAGGCGGAAGGGACGAGGCTTTCGGGCTGTCGTCCCTTTCTTTTTGCGCGAACCGGGTTTGCCGGTCTAGGGAAGGGGGCATGAAGGGGAAATGGCCCGCTTTGTGGATGGCGCTCGGCCTTGGCGCCTGCGCCGGGGGCGACTATCGCCCGGTCAGCGACGCCCCGGTGCGGATCGGGCCGCCCTATGCCGTTCGCGGCGTCACCTATGTGCCGGCCGCCGATCCGTCCTATGACATGCTGGGGTACGCAAGCTGGTATGGATCGGAATCGGGCAATCGCACCGCCAATGGCGAGCGGTTCCGCGCCAAATGGATCACCGCCGCCCATGTCACCCTGCCGCTGCCGAGCTATGTAGAGGTGACCGCGCTCGACACCGGCCAGTCGATCTTGGTGCGCGTCAATGATCGCGGGCCGTTTTCGGGGAAAGGCCGGATCATCGACCTGTCGCGCGGCGCGGCCGAGGAACTGGGTGTTCGCGCGCAGGGGCATGTGCCGGTTCGGGTGCGGATCGTCGCGGCTTCGGACGAGGACCGGGCGCGGCTTCGCAAGGGCAAGCCCGCGCGGCCGCGCCCGCGCCTGTCCGACGCCGCGCTCGCCAATCTGCGCGCGCAGCTTCGCGCCGGCGGTATGTGAGAAATATCATAACCGTTTCGTTGCGCGCTTGACGGCCGGGGTGGGGGCGCATATGTCGCGCTTCTCTCGGGGCCGGACGGCTCCTGTGGCGATCGTAGCTCAGTTGGTTAGAGCGCCGGTTTGTGGTACCGGAGGTCGTGGGTTCGGATCCCATCGGTCGCCCCATTTTCGCTGTTGTTCAGGGCTTCGCAGCCGCTCCGTTCCGCATTATAGCGCCGCCATGGACGATGCGCGCGACAGGGGCCTGACCCTCAATCCCAAATATGACCGGGACGGCCTGATCACCGCCGTCGTCACCGATGACGCGACCGGCGAATTGCTGATGGTCGCGCATATGAATGATCAGGCGCTGGCCCTTACGATCGACACGGGGCTTGCCCATTTCTGGTCGCGCAGCCGGCAGTCGCTGTGGAAGAAGGGCGAGACGTCGGGGAACATGCTGGCGGTGCGCGACCTGCGGATCGATTGCGATCAGGACGCGATCTGGGTGAAGGCGGAGCCGGCCGGTCCGACATGCCACACCGGTGCGCGCTCCTGCTTCTTTCGTCGCGTCGGGCCGGACGGCCTTAGCAGCGTCGATGCGGCGGACTAGCCTTTCGCTTCTCTTTCTTCTGGCCGCCTGCCAGCGTGCGCCGGCCGGCGGGCAGGGCGGCGCGGCGGCTATGCCTGCGTCGGGCCTTGAACGCGCGGCGATCGAAAGCGGGGCGATCGCCGACGTTTCCGCCGTTTCGCCGGTCGGCCTTTACCAGCGCAGCCATGAGGCCGGGCGCGATGCGCTGTGCGTGACGCCGGCGAAGGACGGGCAGTTGCGCTTTGGGCTGGAGGCGGTGTTCGGCGAGGAGCCGAACTGCAGCGGCCATGGGCTTGCGCGGCGGACCGGCGACAAGCTGGTGCTGAGCTTCAAGGGTGGGGACCGCTGCATCATCGTCGCGCAATATGACGGTGATCAGGTCGCCCTGCCGGGGGTGGTCGACATGGCGTGCGCCGACCTGTGCGAGGGGCGCGGTTCGCTGGAGGGGGTGAGCTTTCCGCGTATCGCGGGCGACGCGGCGAGCGCGCTGCGGGCGCGGGATCGGGACGGCGAGCCGTTGTGCGGCAGCTGACGGCTCAGTCGCCGTCATCCTGCTGCGCCGGCCCATAGGCGTCGATCGCCATGAAGATTTGGGCAAGCGCTTCCCGCTCCTCCGGCTCGATCTCGGGCCGCCAGATTTCGAATAGCAGCACCACGCGGGTTTCGGCGCCGCGGTTCCAGGCTTCATGCTCGATACTGTCGTCGAAGATCAGCATCTCGCCCTTGCGCCAGGCGCGCGTTTCCGCCCCGACGCGCAAGGCGCAGCCATCGGGCGCGAGCAGGGGGAGATGGCAGATGAGGCGGGTGTTGAGCAGGCCGTGATGCGGCCGGATATGCGTGCCGGGCTTTAGCAGCGACCAAAGGGCGAAAGGCGAGCGGCCGGCGATGCGCGGCAGCGGCGCGCGATCCAGCGCGGCCATCGTCTCCGGGCAGAGATCGGCGTGACCCGCGACCGGCGCGCCCCTTTGCCACAGGTAGAAAGCGCCCCAGCTCGGATCGCCGCGCAGCGGGTTGTTGGGTGCCGGACGGTCCGCCGATGTTTCCACATAGGGAGCGAATTCGGGTTCGCGCAACCGCGCCGCCTCAAGCTCGCCAAGGATTGCGTCAGTGCGGGCTTCCAGTTCCGGCACCCAGTCGAACATCGCCCGTTCGTAGAAGGCGCGCTGGGGCAGGCCGGGGAAGTAGAACATGCTGGGTTGTTGCAGATAGAGTTCGGCCCGCCCGAGCAGCAGGTCCGTTGCATAGGCGATGCGCGGCAGGGCGGGGAGCGACCGTAGCGTTTCGGTGAGGTGATCTTCGAACTTCGCGCTGGCCTGCGCGACCTGCGCCTGGGCCTGTTGCAGCAGCGGCTGAAGTTGGGGCGGCGCGCCGGTGGCGGCCGCCTGCGCCAATGCGGTGCGATTGAAGCTCATGGCCATGCGATCGTCGCCGCGTCGCTGGGCATTCCGGGCCATCGCCAGCAACGCCGGAAGATCACGGGGCGCCGCGTCCAGAATGCGGCGGAGCGCGGCCGCTTCGCCGTCGAGATCGCCAAGCCGGTTATGGGCCTGCGCCAGCAGCATCGGCGGAGGGTCGGCCATGTCCGCCATCAGGGCGAGCGCCCGGCGCGCATCGCCCTGTCGCAGCGCCGCGAGCGCTGCCTGTCCCTTTTCCTGCTCCGTCATGCCGTCCGCCTTATCGAGCGGAGCCATGGCGCGGAAGCGCTTATTCGGCAGGGGCGGGGATCAGCGCCGGCGCGCGCCGATCCAGCGCTATGGCCGCGAGGAAGATGACGAGGCCGCCGAGCGCCAGAGCCGCACCGATCCAGCCGGTCGAGACGAGGCCATGGCCGGCTGCGATCGACAGGCCGCCAAGCCATGGCCCGAGCGCGTTGGCGACATTGAACGCGCTGTGGTGGAGCGCGGCGGCGAGCGTCTGTGCGTCGCCCGCCACGTCCATCAGCCGCGCCTGCAAGGGCGTGCCGAGCCCCCCGCCAATGCCGATGAGGAAGACGATGAGGCCGAGCGTCCAGATATTGCCCGCCATCAGCGGGAAGAGCGCCAGCGCCGCCGCGCTCCACAGCAGCACCCCGATCACCGTGCGGTTGCGGTTGCGATCCGCCAGCCACGCCACGGCAAGGTTGCCGAGCGTCATGCCGATGCCGAAGATCATCAGCACGAGCGGCACATATTTTTCGGACACATGCGTCACCTCGATCATGGTGGACGCCACATAGGTATAGACCGCAAACAGGCCGCCGAAGCCGATCGCCCCGGTCAGCAGGGTCAGCCACACCTGCCCCTTGCCGAGCGCGGTCAGTTCGCGCATCGGGCTGGCGTGCGGATCGCCCGCGTCGCGGGGCGCATGAAGGGCGACCAGGGTCACGGTCGCCAGCGCCAGCGCGGCGACGACGAAGAATCCCGACCGCCAGCCCAGCGCCTGGCCCATCCAGTTCGCGACCGGCACGCCCAGGACGGTGGCGATGGTGAGACCCGACATGACCTTCGCGATGGCGAGCGTGCGCTTCTCGATCGGCACGAGGCTGGCCGCCACCAGCGCGGCGACGCCGAAATAAGCGCCGTGCGGCACGCCGGAGAGGAAGCGGAAGACCAGCATCCAGCCATAGCTGGGCGATAGCGCGGAGAGACCGTTCGCCAGCGCGAACATCGCCATCAGGACGATCAGCAGCGTCCGGCGGGGCAACCGCGCGCCGAAGGCGGCGATCACCGGCGCGCCGGCGACGACGCCCAGCGCATAGGCGCTGATGGCATGGCCGGCGGTCGGCGCGTCGATGCCGAGGTCGCGCGCAAAGAAGGGCAGCAGGCTCATCGCCGCAAATTCGGTCGTGCCGATGGCAAAGGCGCCGACCGACAGGGCGAAAAGAACCAGCGCAGGGTGCGCATGATGGGTTTGGGCACGCATCGGGCGGCCTCCATGTTGCAGTGCAATAGCGAGAAGCGCCGCAGATGGGCCGCATGACAGCGCTGGTCAAGGCTGCATATGTATGCGTTTAGCGCATTCGCGCCTGTGGCCGGCGCAACCGGGCGATCAGCCGACCTGCGCCTTGCTGACGTCCAGCATCTTGCCATCGGTGATGACGACCATATCGCCGACCTTCGTCACGCCAAACAGCTTTTGCGCGAACGCCTTGGGCACGCCGATGCAGCCATGGGTCGCGCGGCCCCACTGGACATCGCTGCCGTGGATGAACACGCCGTCGCTGGTCAGCCGCTGGGCGTAGGGCATGGGCGCATTGTCGTATGTGCGCGAATAATAGTCGGCAATCTTCTGGCTGATCGGGAAAGCACCCTTGGGACTGGGTTTGTCGGTCGCGCCGTAGAGGATGACGGCCGCGCCGATCTCATAGCCGGCGCGGAACACCGAGAGCGTCTGCGCGCGCAGATCGACGGTGACGATGACGGGGCCGGCCTTTGGCGCGCCATTCTCGTCCCAGGCATAGTCGCCGTGGCGGAAGGGGCCTTCTATCTTCAGGACGCGCTTGACCCGCAGCGCGGCGGG
This sequence comes from Sphingobium agrisoli, assembly GCF_041877245.1. Taxonomy (NCBI): domain Bacteria; kingdom Pseudomonadati; phylum Pseudomonadota; class Alphaproteobacteria; order Sphingomonadales; family Sphingobiaceae; genus Sphingobium; species Sphingobium agrisoli. The sequence goes on along the minus strand of NZ_JBHDJI010000011.1, from coordinate 47,206 downwards.
ATCAATCTCCATCGGCTGGTCGCTGCGGCGTTCGACCGGTGCGGCGGGTTTAGGGGCCGGAGCGGCCTTGGCCACGGGCGCGGATTCCGTGCCGGCAGGGCGGTCGATCCATTGCGACGCGATCAGCGCGCCACCGGCCAGCAAGCCACCGATCAGCAGCTTGGGACCGACACTCCAAACGATCGCTTTCACACCACGCATGGCTTCCCTCTTCATGGACGCCGATGCTTTACCGCGAAAAGGTTAAGCCGACCCTGCGCGCGCGACCTCCGCCGCGGCGATGGCGGTGAGGTTCAGGATGCCGCGCGATGTGACGCCGGGGGTCAGCACATGGATCGGCTTGGTCAGGCCCATCAGCATCGGGCCGACCGTGGGCGAGCTGGATGAGGCGGACAATGCGGTCAGCGTGATGTTGGCGGCATCGAGATTGGGCATGACGAGCAGGTTGGCTGGCCCCTCGAACCGCGAGTCCGGGACAAGGCGGTCGCGCAGCGCCTGGCTGAGCGCGGCGTCGGCGTGCATTTCGCCGTCGACCGCCAGATCGGGCGCGGCATCCCGCACGATCTTGAACGCCGTTCGCATCTTGCGCGCGCTGTCGCTGTGCGATGCGCCAAAATTGGAATGGGAGAGGAGGGCCGCACGCGGCACGAGGCCGAAATGGCGCAGTTCGGCGCAGGCGGCCAGCGTCATTTCCGCGACCTGCTCCGGCGTCGGATCGGGCACCATATGGGTATCGGTGATGAAGAGCGCGCCAGCGTCCAGGATCAGGCCCGAGAGCGCATAGACGCGGCTGTGGTCACAGGTTCGGTCGATGATCCGCAGCACATGTTCCACCTGGCCCCAATATTCGGACCGTCCGCCGACCAGCGCCGCATCGACCCGCCCGGTCCGCAGCAGCATCGCGGCGGTGATGGTCGGGCGGCGATAGACGTGGCGCAACACTTCGTCGGCCGGCACGCCCTTGCGCCCGGCGATGGCGCGATAGGCCTCGACCAGTTCGCCCATCACGAGATGGTCGGTCTCCGGGTCGATGACTTCGACATCCCGTTCGAAGTCGAAGGAAAGGCCGAGTTCGGGCAGCTTCTTTTCGAGGATGCGGCGGCGGGCGATGAGGGTCGGGCGCACGATCCCTTCATCCAGCGCATCGCGGATGGCGCGGAGCACGCGCTCATCCTCGCCCTCGCCATAGGCGATGCGGCAATGATTGCCGCGCGCGGCCTCGAACACGGGGAGCATCAACTGGCCCGAACGGGTTGCCTGGCGGGTGAGGCGGCGCTTGTAATCGTCGAGGTCGATCGCGCGGCGAGCGACGCCGCTGTCCATGGCGGCCTTCGCCACCGCGACCGCGATCTCGCCGATCAGGCGGGGATCGAAGGGGGTGGGGATGATATAGTCTGGCCCGAACGCCAGCTTGCGTCCGCCATAAGCCTGCGCCACGCTGTCATGCGCGGGCATACGGGCGAGCGCGGCGATCGCGTCGGCGGCGGCGACCTTCATCGCTTCGTTGATCTGGGTCGCGCCCACGTCCAGCGCGCCCCGGAAGATATAGGGGAAGCAGAGGACATTGTTGACCTGGTTGGGATAGTCCGACCGGCCGGTGGCGACGATCGCGTCGGGGCGGACCTCCCGCGCGGCTTCGGGCCGGATTTCCGGTTCCGGGTTGGCGAGCGCGAAGATCAGCGGATTGGGGGCCATCAGCGGCAGCCATTCGGGCTTCAGCACGCCGGGCGCGGACAGGCCCAGAAACAGGTTCGCGCCCGGCAGCACGTCGGGCAGGGTGCGCGCATTGGTGGTCCGGGCATAGCGCGCCATGTTGGGCAGCATCCCTTCGCGCCCCGCGTGGATCACGCCGTCCTTGTCGGTCATGGTGACATTGTCGACCGGCAGGCCCATCGACACCAGCAGATCGACGCAGGCGAGCGCCGCCGCGCCCGCGCCCGACGTCACCAGCTTCGCGTCGGCCAGCGTCTTGCCCTGGATCACCAGCGCGTTGCGGACGGCGGCGGCGACGACGATGGCGGTGCCATGCTGGTCGTCATGGAAGACGGGGATGTTCATCCGCTCCTTCAGCCGCGCCTCGATGGCGAAGCATTCGGGGGCCTTGATATCCTCCAGGTTGATGCCGCCGAAGGTCGGCTCCAGCAGCGCGACCGCGTCCACGAACTTGTCCGGGTCGGTCGTATCCACTTCGATGTCGAACACGTCGATATCGGCGAACTTCTTGAAGAGCACCGCCTTGCCCTCCATCACCGGCTTCGACGCCAGCGCGCCGATGGCGCCCAGGCCAAGGACCGCCGTGCCGTTGGAGATGACGGCGACAAGATTGCCGCGCGCGGTATAGTCCAGCGCCTTGTCGGGATCGGCGGCGATTTCGACGCAGGGGGCGGCGACGCCGGGCGAGTAGGCCAGCGCCAGGTCGCGCTGGTTCACCATCCGCTTGGTCGGCTCGATCCGGAGCTTTCCGGGTTGCGGATAGCGATGATAGTCGAGGGCGGCGCGGCGGGTGTTGTCGTCCATGCGCCGGGCATTAGAGCCTGCGTTCCGCTAGGGCAAGACAGTGCGCCCCCAGGGCGGCGCGGGCGCATATAGTCCGACCAGAAATTCGACGAAGGCCGTGAGTGCGCGGGTCGGATTGGCCTGCGGCAGGTGAACGGCGTAGAGGCCGACATCGGACGAGCCCGTATGATCGGGTAAAATCTGTCGGACAAGACCCTTGTCCAGCGCTTCGGCGATGTCCCAGAGCGAGCGCAGCGCGATGCCGCCGCCCGCCAGTGTGAGTTCGCGGACCAGTTCGCTGCTGTTGGTGCGCACATGGCTTTGCCCCTCGATCGTGACCGGACCCTTCGGCCCGACCAGCCGCCACGGCATCTGCCCGCGCGCGGCGAGCAGGCGATGCGCCTTGAGATCGGCGATCCGGTGGGGCGTGCCGTGCGCGTCCAGATAAGCGGGCGCGGCGCAGAGGATACGGTGATTAGTCGCCAGCCGCCGCGCCATGAGCGCGGGGCCGGGGTCGGCCGAGATGCGGAGAGCAAGGTCGAAGCGGCCGTCGAGCAGGTCGCTATAGTCGTCGGACAGGTCGACGCTGAGATCGACCGCCGGATGATCGTCCAGAAAGCGCTGGAGATAGGGGGCGAGATGGATCCGCCCGAAGGAGGTGGGGGCGCTGATCCGCAGGGGACCGCTCGCCATCGCCGATGTGCCCGAGACGCGGCGTTCGGCGTCGTCGAGGGCCGCCAGGATCGCGCGCAGGTCGCCATGGAGCCGCTCGCCCGCGGGGGTCAGCGCCAGCCGCCGCGTGGTGCGGTGGACGAGCGTCGCGCCGAGCCTTTCCTCCAGTCGCGCGAGGCGCTTGGACATCATGGCCGGCGAAATATGCAGCCGCCGCCCGGCTGCCGCGAGGCCGCCTTCATCGACTATGGTGACGAACAATTCATGGTCGGGGTCCATCATATTCGTTCACCAGAAGAATGACTGTGTTCGCATAATAGCGGATATGCAGCATAATGCAAAAGCGCTAAGATGGCATCGACGCACCTGTTCTGGGAGAAGAGCCATGACCGACCCGATGATCGACAAAGCCGGCCTTCAGGTCGCGGTGTCGCTCGCCGATTTCATCGAGCAGCGCGCCCTGCCCGGCACCGGCATCGCGCCCGACGCCTTCTGGGCAGGCGCGGCGGACATATTCGCGCGGTTCGCGCCGGAGAATGCGGCCCTGCTGCGGAAGCGGGACACGCTTCAGGCGCAGATCGACAGCTGGCACGAGCAGCGCCGGGGCCAGCCGCATGACGCCGCCGCATATGACGCCTTTCTGCGCGAGATCGGCTATCTGGTTCCCGAACCCGCGCCCTTCGCCATCGGCAGCGCGAATGTCGACCCGGAGGTCGCCACGATGGCAGGGCCGCAGCTGGTGGTGCCGATCCTGAACGCGCGCTTCCTGCTGAACGCGGCAAACGCGCGCTGGGGCAGCCTCTACGACGCGCTTTATGGCGCCGACGCCATTCCCGGCGCGGCGGCGGGGAAGGGCTATGACGCCGCGCGGGGCGCGCAGGTTATCGGCTGGGCCAAGGCGTTCCTGGATGACGCGATCCCGCTGGCGACCGGCAGTTGGGTCGATTTTGCCGGCGGGAATATCGTGCTGGCCGATCCGTCGCAGTTCGTCGGCGCGAGCGAAAAGGGCAAGCTGTTCCGCCACAATGGCCTGCATATCGAGGTCGTCTTCGATTCCTCGCATCCGATCGGCGCGACCGATCCGGCGGGGATCGCCGACGTCATTCTGGAGTCCGCGCTCACGACCATCTGCGACCTCGAAGATTCGATCGCTGCGGTGGACGCGGCGGACAAGGTCGCGGCCTATGCCAACTGGCTGGGGTTGATGCAGGGCGACCTGACCGACACGTTCGAGAAAGGCGGGGCGATGATGTCGCGTTCGCTCAATTCGGATCGCAGCTATACCGCGCCCGATGGAAGCGCCTTCACCCTGCCGGGCCGCAGCCTGTTGTTCGTCCGCAATGTCGGCCATTTGATGACCACGCCTGCGGTTCGCCTGCCCAATGGCGACGAAGCGCCCGAGGGCATAGTCGACGGCATCGTGACCAGCCTGATCGCGCTGCATGACGTCACGGGACGCAAGGCGAACAGCCGCGCGGGCAGCGTCTATATCGTCAAGCCCAAGATGCACGGGCCGGAGGAGGCGGGTTTCACCAACCGGCTGTTCGACGGAATCGAGGACATGCTGGGCATGGCCCGCCATACGCTGAAAGTCGGCGTGATGGACGAGGAGCGGCGCACCTCCGCCAATCTTGCCGCCTGCATCCATGCGGTGAAGGACCGCATCGTCTTCATCAACACCGGCTTCCTGGACCGCACCGGCGACGAGATGCACACGTCGATGCAGGCCGGCCCGATGATCCGCAAGGGCGAGATGAAGACGAGCGACTGGATCGCGGCCTATGAGGACCGCAACGTCCAGATCGGGCTCGCCTGCGGGCTCGACGGGCGGGCGCAGATCGGCAAGGGCATGTGGGCAGCGCCCGATCGCATGGGCGACATGCTCAGCCAAAAGGTCGGCCATCCGATGAGCGGGGCCAACACCGCCTGGGTGCCGTCGCCCACCGCCGCGACGCTGCACGCCACCCATTATCACCGCGTCGATGTGTTCGCGCGGCGCAGGGAACGCGCGGCGGAGGGAGTAGCGCCGCTGTCCAAACTGCTGACTATCCCGGTGGCCGTCGGCCGCAATTTCTCCGAGGAGGAGATCGCGCAGGAACTGGACAATAACGCGCAGGGCATATTGGGCTATGTCGTTCGCTGGGTCGACCAGGGCGTCGGCTGTTCCAAGGTGCCCGACATCCACGACATCGGCCTGATGGAGGATCGCGCGACGCTGCGTATTTCGTCGCAGCATATGGCGAACTGGCTGCTGCACGGCGTCTGCACGGCGGAGCAGATCGACGCCGCCTTCGGGCGCATGGCGACGAAGGTCGATGCTCAGAATGCGGGCGATCCGCTTTACGAGCCGATGCGCGGGCGGGAAGGGGAGAGCCTGGCCTATCAGGCGGCGCGCGCGCTGGTGTTCGAGGGGGGCGAGCAGCCGAGCGGCTATACCGAGCCGCTGCTCCATGCCTTCCGCGCGCGGAAGAAGGCGGCGGCGGCGCTGGAAATCGCCTGACGGCAGGCGAAGGGATGTTGTGACGAGGCCGGTCTGCGGTTAGCCCTTGGCGCCAAGCCAAGGGAGCCGCCATGACCATCCTCGTCCATCACCTCGACAACAGCCGGTCGCAGCGCATCCTCTGGCTGCTGGAGGAACTGGGCGAGCCCTATGAAGTGCGCCGATATGAGCGGGATCGCAAGACGATGCGCGCGCCTGCGTCATTGCGCGCCGTGCATCCGCTGGGCCGCTCGCCCGTGGTTGAGGTGGACGGGCACCGGCTGATCGAGACCGGCGCGATCATGGAGCATCTGGTCGCGCGCGCCGGCGGCAGATTCGGTGCGCCGGACGATGCGGAGGGCGCAATCCGCTACCGGCAGTTCATGCACTATGCCGAAGGATCGATGATGCCGCCGCTTTTGGCGCTGCTGGTCGTGAACCGGCTGGGCCTGCTCGGCCGGCCGGCGCGGCCGACGGTGCAGCGGATGCTGGACGATCATCTCGACTGGTTGGAGACGGAACTGGCGGACCGGCCCTATTTTGCGGGCGACACGTTCACGGCGGCGGATATGATGATGAGCTTTCCGCTGGAGGCGTCGCGGTCGCGCGGCGGGTTGGGCGGATCGCGCCCGCATCTGATCCGCTGGCTGGACGAGATGCACGCCCGCCCGGCCTATCGGGCGGCGCTGAAGGCGGGAGGCCCCTATGCCTACGCCTGATCGCCGGACGCTGTTGCGCCATGCCGCCGCCGGGATCGCTGTCGCGGCGATCAGCCCGCGCCTGTTCGCGCAGGAGCGCGCGGCCGAGGCGCTGAAGCCGCTGACCGGCGGCATCGCGCCGATCGGCGAGGCCGAGCGCGCCGATCGCCTGGTCCGCGCGCAGCGCATGATGCAGGCGGCGGGGATCGACGCGCTGCTGATCGAGCCGGGCGCGGGCCTCGTTTACTATACGGGCATACGCTGGCACCGCTCCGAACGGCTGACCGCTGCTGTCATACCGGCGAGCGGCGCGCCGCTCGTCGTCTGTCCGTTTTTCGAGAAGCCCTCGATCGACGAGTCGCTTGCGATACCGGCCGAGGTGCGCGTGTGGCAGGAGGATGAGAGCCCCTATGCGCCGATCGCCGACTTCCTGCGCGCCCGGGGCCTGGCGAAGGGCCGCATCGGGATCGAGGAGACGGTGCGCTATTTCGCCGTGGATGGGCTGAAGGCCGCATTGCCCGAAGCGACGTTGGTGCGCGACCCCGTCACCCGCGCCATACGGATGCGCAAGACCGCGGCCGAGATCGCGCTGATGCAGGCGGCGGCGGATGTGACGATGGCCGCCTATCGCTGGACCTATCCTCAGGTCAGGGCCGGGATGACGCCCGCCGAGATCGGCGCGCTGATGTCCGCCGCGACGAAGCAATTGGGCGGCAAGGTCGAGTTCAACCTCGTCCTGCTGGGCGAGGCCGCCGCCTATCCGCATGGCTCCGGCAAGCCGCAGGCGGTCCGCGCGGGGGAGGTGGTGCTGATGGATTGCGGCTGCACGGTCGAGGATTATCAGTCCGACATCAGCCGCAGCTGGGTGCATGGCGCGACCCCGACGCCCCGGCAGCGCAAGGTGTGGAACGATGTGGCGGACGGGCAGAAGATCGCCTTTGCCGCAGCGAAGATCGGCGCGCCGGCAGGGTCGGTGGATGATGCGGTGCGGCGGCATTATGAGGCGCTCGGCTATGGTCCGGGCTATGCGCTTCCCGGCCTGTCGCATCGCACCGGGCACGGCATCGGCATGGAGGGGCATGAGCCGGTCAACCTCGTCCATGGCGAAGCCACGAAGCTGGACGTCGGCATGTGCTTCTCCAACGAACCGGGGCTGTATCTGCCGGGTATGATGGGCATCCGGCTGGAGGACTGTTTCCATATGGCTGAGGCGGGGCCGGTTTGGTTTTCGACGCCGCCGGTGTCGATTGAGGAGCCTGTCGAGTAAAGGCGGCCATAGAGCATGATCGCGGCGGTAATCATCATCTTGATCTTCATGTCTGGTTTCGGCGCGGCGATTTTCCTCGCGCGACGGTGGAACGCTGCTGTCGGGATTCTCGGAGGTCTGGCTGTCGGCCTTGCAGGTTGGGCTGTCGCTTCCGTCGCAATGTTAATTTGGTTCGTCGCAGGTTAGCTGCCGTCCTTGGGGAGGGCAGGAATCTCCCTACTCCATCACCCCACCACCAAAAGGAAGTGAGATGCCAGCCTGCGCTGGCATGACGAAGGTTGGACAGCGACCAAAACCCCCGCTTGTGCGCCGCCGCGCTTCCCACTAAATCGCGGCCATGACATCGACCAACGACATTCGCCGCTCCTTCCTCGACTATTTCGGGGCCAACGGCCACACCATCGTTCCCTCGGCCCCGCTGGTGCCGCATAACGACCCGACGCTGATGTTCGTCAATGCGGGCATGGTGCCGTTCAAGAATGTCTTTACGGGGCTGGAGACGCGCCCTTACAAGACCGCGACGTCCAGCCAGAAGTCGGTGCGCGCGGGCGGCAAGCATAATGATCTCGACAATGTCGGCTACACCGCGCGGCACCATACCTTCTTCGAAATGCTGGGCAATTTCAGCTTCGGCGACTATTTCAAGGAGCAGGCGATCACCCATGCGTGGACGCTGCTGACGAAGGAATGGGGGCTGCCGGCGGAGAAGCTGACCGCGACCGTCTATCATACGGACGACGAAGCCTTCGACCTGTGGAAGAAGATCGCGGGCCTGCCCGAAGAGCGCATCATCCGCATCCCGACCAAGGATAATTTCTGGGCGATGGGCGATAGCGGGCCGTGCGGTCCCTGCTCGGAAATCTTTTACGACCATGGCGACCATATCTGGGGCGGCCCCCCCGGATCGCCGGAGGAGGATGGCGATCGCTTCGTCGAGATCTGGAACCTCGTCTTCATGCAATATGAGCAGGAAGCGAACGAGATCGTCAGCGAACTGCCCAAGCCCAGCATCGACACCGGCATGGGGCTGGAGCGGATCGCCGCCGTGCTCCAGGGCGTGCACGACAATTATGACACCGACACGTTCAAGGCGCTGATTGCCGAGAGCGGCGCTCTCAGCAAGACCGCGACCGACGGCGAGCATAAGGCGAGCCACCGGGTGATAGCGGACCATCTGCGCTCGACCAGCTTCCTGATCGCGGACGGCGTGCTGCCGGCGAACGAAGGACGCGGCTATGTCCTGCGCCGGATCATGCGCCGCGCGATGCGTCACGCGCATATCATCGGCGCGAAGGAGCCGCTGATGTATCGGCTCGTCTCCAGCCTCGTGTCGGAAATGGGCGGGGCCTATCCCGAACTGGTCCGCGCGCAGCCGCTGATCGAGGAAACCTTGCTCCGCGAGGAAACAAGGTTCCGCAAGACGTTGGAAAACGGCCTGAAACTTCTGGACGAGGCGACCGGCGATCTCGCCGACGGCGGCACGCTGCCGGGCGAAACGGCGTTCAAGCTCTACGACACCTACGGCTTCCCCTACGACCTGACCGAAGATGCGCTGCGTTCGCGCGGGCTGACGGTCGATCGCGCCGGGTTCGACGCCGCGATGGCGGAGCAGAAGGCCGCCGCGCGCGCCGCGTGGAAAGGGTCGGGCGAGAAGGCATCGGACGAAATCTGGTTCGATATCGCCGAAAAGGCCGGCAACACCGAATTCATCGGCTACAGCTCGATCCAGGGCGAAGGCGAGGTGCTGGCGATCGTCAAGGACGGTGTGAACTTCGACCAGGCGACCGCCGGCGAGACGGTGACGATCGTCACCAACCAGACGCCTTTCTACGGCGAAAGCGGCGGCCAGATGGGCGACGCAGGCGTCATCAGTTCGCAGGCCGGCCTGTCGGCGAAGGTCGAGGATACGTCCAAGCCGCTCGGTCGCCTGCACGCGCACCGCGCGACGATCGAGGCCGGGAGCGTCAAGGTTGGCGACACGGTGCATCTGGCGGTCGACGTCGATCGCCGCGACCGCATCCGCGCCAATCACAGCGCCACCCACCTGCTCCACGCCGCGCTGCGCAAGGAGCTTGGGGCTCATGTCACGCAGAAGGGCAGCCTGGTCGCACCCGATCGGCTGCGCTTCGACTTTTCGCATCCCGAAGCGCTGACTCACAAACAGTTGGCGGCGGTCGAGGCGGATGTGAACGGGCAGATACGCTATAATGAGGTGGTCAACACGCGCCTCATGACCCCGGACGATGCCATCGCGGCGGGCGCGATGGCGCTGTTCGGCGAGAAATATGGCGACGAAGTGCGCGTCCTGTCCATGGGCCGGGGCGGGCCGCTGGCCGAGGAACTCCATTATTCGGTCGAGCTGTGCGGCGGCACCCACGTCAACGCGACGGGGGACATAGCCCTGTTCAAGATCGTGTCGGAAAGCGCGGTTTCATCAGGCGTTCGCCGGATCGAGGCGCTGACCGGAGAGGCCGCTCGCCTCTGGCTGACCGAGCGTGACGACAAGCTGCGCCAGACCGCCGCTGCATTGAAGACCACGCCGGAGGAGGTGCCTGCGCGCATCGCCGCGCTGGTCGAGCAGAGCCGACGGCTGGAGCGCGAACTGGCCGACGCGAAGAAGGCGCTGGCCTTGGGCGGCGGTGGCGCGGCCAAGGCAGCGGGGCCAGAGCAGGTCGGCACGGTCAACTTTATGGGCCAGGTGATCGAGGGGCTGGACCCCAAGGAGTTGCGCGGGATCGTCGATCAGAACAAGGCGACGCTGGGCAGCGGCGTGTCCGCTGTGCTGGCCGTGGTCGACGGGCGCGCGAGCATCGCGGTCGGCGTGACCGACGACCTCATCGCCAGCATCAGCGCGGTCGATCTGGTCCGCGCGGGTGTCGAGGCGCTGGGCGGCAAGGGTGGCGGCGGCCGGCCCGACATGGCGCAGGGCGGTGGCCCGGATGGCGACAAGGCGCAGGCGGCGATCGACGCGGTGAAGGCGGCGCTGGCAAGCGTCCCGGCCTGACGCGGCCGGGATGCGGCGCGACCTGCCAGCCCTGATCGCGGAGATCGTCGCGCTGGCGGCAGAGGTTGAGGATCGCGGGCAGGTCGCGACCTATATCCCGGAGCTGGCGAAGATCGATCCGGCGCAGTTCGGGATTGCGGTCGCCACCGCGGATGGGCGTGTCCTGACCGGCGGCGACGCCGAAACCGGCTTTTCGATCCAGTCCATTTCCAAGGTGTTCGCGCTGACCCTGGCGCTCGGCAAGGTCGGCGACCAGCTGTGGGAGCGGGTGGGGCGGGAGCCGTCGGGCAACGCGTTCAACTCCATCGTCCAGCTGGAGCAGGAACAGGGGATTCCGCGCAACCCCTTCATCAACGCGGGTGCGATCGTCGTGTCCGACGTCAATCTGGGCGGGCACCAGCCGCGCGTCGCGATCGGCGAGATACTGCGCTTCATCCGCTATCTGAGCGGCGACGACGGGATCGCCATCAACGAGGATGTCGCCGCATCCGAAACCGTCACCGGCTTTCGCAACATGGCGCTGGCCAACTATATGCGCGCCTTCGGCAATGTCCGCCATCCGGTCGATCTGGTGCTGGGCCTCTATGTCCATCAGTGCGCGATCGAGATGAGTTGCCGGCAGCTGGCGCTGGCGGGCCGCTACCTGATGCTGGGCGGCCGCCATCCCGACGGCGGGCGGGTGATATCGCCGGGGCGGGCGCGGCGCATCAATGCGCTGATGCTGACCTGCGGCCATTATGATGCGTCGGGCGATTTCGCTTTTCGCGTCGGCATTCCCGGCAAGTCGGGGGTGGGTGGAGGCATATTGGCGATCGTGCCCGGTTGCGCTTCGATCGCGGTCTGGTCGCCGGGCCTCAACGCCAATGGCAACAGCCAGATCGGCACGCAGGCGCTGGAGCGGCTGGCGATCGGCATGGGATGGTCGGTGTTCAGCGGGCAGGAGGGTGCGGCCTAGCCCACCTCGTCCGGGCGCAGCCGGCGCAGTTTTGGCGCGGTCTCCATCTGCGCGGCGTCCTTGATCCCGACACGCAAATCCTCCCGCATCTGGTGGATGGAGGCGATCACCGGCCCCATTGCGACGCCCAGATCGACCAGCGCAGTTTCGGCGAGTTGCAACGAGCTTTCCAGCGTCTCAGGCACGGCGTCGCTTGCGCCGGCCTGATACAGCTGTGCCGCATGGTCGGTGTCGCGCGCGCGGGCGATGATGGGCAAATCGGGCACCCAGCCGCGCACCCGCCGCGTGACACGTACGGACAGCACCGGATCGTCCATCGTCAGAATGAGCGCGCGCGCATGGCCCAGGCGCAGCTTGTCGAGCATCTCCGCGCGCGCCACGTCGCCGAACAGGATGGGATAGCCCTGCCGCCGCGCCTCCGCGACGACATCGGGATCGGACTCGACCACGATGAAGCGCTGGCGATGGGTCTTGAGCAGGTCGCAGACCATGCGGCCGACCCGGCCGAAGCCAATGACGACCGCCGCCGCCTCGGTCTGGTCCTCCTCTGCCTCCACCCGTTCCTCGCCCAGCGCCATTTCCAGCCGGCGCGACACATCATGGCCGATCCGCGCCAGCAGCGGGGTGATGGTGAGGCCGATCGCGGTCACGATCTGCCAGAAGGCGGCAGTGGAGGGCAGGATGAGTTGCGCCGCCGCCGCCGTGGACAACACGATCAGGGTGGTTTCGGACGGGCTAGACATCAGCAGCCCGACCTCCATCGCCACGCCCTTGCGCGCGCCGGAGATATAGAGCAGCGCCGCCGTCACCAGCGTCTTGGCGATGACGACCCCCAGCACCGCGAGCAGCAGGCTGGGCCAGTTGGCGAGTATCACCCGGATGTCGAGGCTCATGCCCACGGTGATCAGGAAGACGCCGAGCGCCAGCCCCTTGAACGGCGCGGTCATCACCTCGACCTCGCCATGATAGTCGGTTTCGGCGATCAGCAGCCCGGCGAGCAGCGCGCCGACGATCGGCGAGAGGCCGGCGATCGAAGTCGCAAGGCTGGATACGATCACCACCAGCAGGCTGGCCGCCAGGAACACTTCGGGACTCTTGGTCCGCGCCGCCTGGCTGAAGATATGGGGCAGGGTGAAGCGCCCGAGCACCAGCATCACGGCAATGGTAATGCCGCCCTTCAGCAGGGTGTTCGCCATCTCGCTCCATGGACCGTCCGGGCTGGCGGCGACGGACGGGGCGAGCGCGCCCAGCATGAAGATGATGGGGACGAGCGCCAGATCCTCGAACAACAGCATCGAGAAGGCTGCGCGTCCGACCGCGCTCTGTGTGCCGACCATCGGCAGCACCACGGCAGTGGAGGATAGAGCAAGCGCCAGCCCCAGCCCGATCGCGCCGGCGGTCGGTTGGCCCAGCAGATAGAGGCCGAGCGCGATCAGCAGCCCGCTGCCGAGCAGTTCGGTCGCGCCGACGCCGAAGACCTGCGTGCGCATCGTCCACAATCGGCGGAAACTCAGCTCCAGGCCGATCGAGAAGAGCAGCAATATGACGCCCAGTTCGGCAAAGGGCTCGATCGCTTCCCGGTCGGAAATGGTGACATGGTAGAGCCACGGATATTGTCCGACGAGTGCGCCCAGACCCGCCGGTCCCACCGCGAGACCCACCAGAATGAACCCGATCACGGGACTGATGCGGAAACGGGCGAAACCGGGGATGACGAGCCCCGCTGCTCCCAGGATCACCAGAGAGTCGCTGAAGCTATGTGGGTTGATCGCGCCGGCCATGCCCCATCATTGCGGGTGAGACATGAAAAGGCTACCCCCTCGACGGCACTGCGGCGGGAAAAAGAACCGGCATCGTTCCCGGTGGTGCGGACGGCGGGACTTGAACCCGCATTTCCAGGGGAAGGCGGATTTTAAGTCCGCTGCGTCTACCGATTTCGCCACGTCCGCGCGCCGTCCTGCGGCCCGCCTTCCCTGACGGCTGGCGGGCAGCAGGTCAAGCGGCCGATGGGGTCAGGCGTCGCCCTTGACGTTCAGCCGTTCGCGCATTTCCTTGCCCGGCTTGAAATAGGGCACGCGCTTGGCGCAGACCGGCACCTGTTCGCCGGTTCGCGGATTTCGCCCTGTGCGCGCTTCGCGCGCGCGCGTCGTAAACGCGCCGAAGCCGCGCAGCTCGACGCGCCCCCCGCTCGATAGTCGCTCGACAATCTCCTTGAAGAAAAGGTCGACGATTTTTTCGACCTCAGGCAGGTTTAGCCCAGGATTTTCCTCGGCCAGTTTCTGGATAAGTTCCGAACGGATCATTGGTTCTCAGCGCCCCTCAATGCTGTGTCCCAAGGATCTACAATAGAGCGTCGGCCCGCCAATGACAATGAGCGTGCGAAAATTGCGTTACCGTTTCGAGACGATCGGTTTATTCTGCAATTTCAAAGCAAAAGGCCCGCCGGACGGGGTCCGGCGGGCCTCTTCCCCAAAGGGCAGCAGGAGGGGTTTTAGCCCTCGCTCTTGGCCTTGAGCGCTTCGCCCAGGATGTCGCCCAGCGACGCGCCGCTGTCGGACGAGCCATACTGCGCCACAGCCTGCTTCTCTTCGGCGATCTGCATCGCCTTGACCGAGAAGGTCGGCTTCTTGGCGCGGTCGAAGCCGGTCACCATGGCATCGAACTTCTGGCCGATCTGGAAACGCTCGGAACGCTGTTCGTCGCGGTCGCGGCCAAGGTCGCTGCGCTTGATGAAGCCGGTCGCGCCGTCTTCGCCGGCCTGGACTTCCAGGCCGCCGTCACGAACTTCCAGAACCGTGACGGTGACGATCGCGTTCTTGTTGAGGCCGGCCGATGCGGCCGAGGTGCCGCCGGCTGCCGGGCCGCCGCGCTCAAGCTGCTTCATGCCGAGGCTGATGCGCTCCTTCTCGACATCGATGTCGAGAACGACGGCCTGAACGGTCTCGCCCTTGCGGTGCAGCGCCAACGCGTCCTCGCCCGAAATGCCCCAGGCGATGTCCGACATATGGACCATGCCGTCCACGTCGCCGTCCAGGCCGATGAACAGGCCGAATTCGGTCGCGTTCTTGACTTCGCCCTCGACGGTCGAACCCACCGGGTGACGTTCGGCGAAGCTGTCCCAGGGGTTGCTGATCGCCTGCTTGAGGCCGAGGCTGATGCGGCGCTTGTCGGGATCGACTTCCAGGACGATGACGTCGACTTCCTGGCTGGTCGACACGATCTTGCCGGGATGGACGTTCTTCTTGGTCCAGGACATTTCGCTGACATGGACCAGGCCCTCGATGCCCGGCTCCAGCTCGACGAACGCGCCATATTCGGTGATGTTCGTGACGCGGCCCGACAGCTTGGCGCCGATCGGATATTTGGCCGATGCGCCTTCCCACGGATCGCTTTCAAGCTGCTTCATGCCAAGCGAAATGCGCTGGGTGTCGCGGTTGATGCGGATGATCTGGACACGGACGGTGTCGCCGATGTTGATCATCTCGTTGGGGTGGTTGATCCGCTTGTAGCTGAGGTCGGTGACGTGCAGCAGGCCATCGATGCCGCCCAGGTCCACGAACGCGCCGTAATCGGTGATGTTCTTGACCACGCCCTCGATGATCTGGCCCTCGGCCAGCGTCTGGATGAGGCCGCTGCGCTGTTCGGCGCGGGTCTCTTCCAGAATGGCGCGGCGCGACACGACGATGTTGCCGCGGCGACGATCCATCTTGAGGATCTGGAAGGGCTGAGGAATGTCCATCAGCGGGGTGACGTCGCGCACCGGGCGGATGTCGACCTGGCTGCCGGGCAGAAACGCAACGGCGCCGTCGAGATCGACGGTGAAGCCGCCCTTGACGCGGCCGAAGATGACGCCTTCGACGCGGGCGTTCTCGGTGAACTCGCTCTCCAGCTTGTCCCACGCGGCTTCGCGGCGGGCGCGGTCGCGCGACAGCATCGCTTCGCCATGCGCGTTCTCGACGCGGTCGACATAGACTTCGACTTCGTCGCCGACCTTGAGGTCAGCCTTCTGGCCGGGCGCGGCGAATTCGCGCAGCGGCACGCGGCCTTCGGACTTGAGGCCCACGTCGATGACGGCCAGGTCATTTTCGATGGCGGTTACGGTGCCCTTGACGACGCGGCCTTCGAACCCGCCGTCCTCGCCACCGAGGGAATCATTGAGCAGCGCGGCGAAATCGTCGCGCGTGGGGAATGCCGTAGAGGCCATTAAGTCGTTCCTTCACTCGTCATTGCTGGCCAACCGGTTGTATCCGATGGTCTTTGGCCAAACCGCCCGTGCCGCCGGACGCGGAACGGGCATCAGCGCGGCGTTCCGGCTGGCCAACACGCAGGCGAGAAAAGCGAAAAGGGCGCGCGGCAGAACCGCACGCCTTGTCGGGTCAGCCGTGACGGCGACCTTCAAGCTGGGCGTCGACAAGCGCGATCGCTTGGCTGACGGCGGCGTCTATAGTCAAATCGCTCGTGTCTAGCAAGTCCGCGCCGTCGGCCTGCTTGAGCGGCGCATGATCCCGGCTCATGTCGCGCGTGTCGCGCGCCTGGATGTCGGCGATGAGGCTGTCGAGATCGGGCGTGCCGCCATGGGAAAGCGCGTCCTGATAGCGGCGTTCCGCGCGCACCCTGACGCTTGCCGTGACAAAGATCTTGGCGTCGGCGTCGGGCGCGATCACGGTGCCGATGTCGCGCCCGTCGAGGATCGCGCCGCCCGGCTGGGTGGCGAAGTCGCGTTGCCGCTGAACCAGCGCGTCGCGCACGCTCTGGTGCACCGACACGCGGCTGGCGAGGCTGCCGACCGCTTCGGTGCGGAGTGCTGGGTCGGCAAGCGTCGCATCATTGAAATCGCAGGCGGCCAGCGCATCGGCCTCCATGTCCGGGTCGCGCCCGGCCTTCAATACCGACAGGCCCACCGCGCGATAGAGGAGTCCGGTGTCCAGCACCGGCAGCCCATAATGGCGGCCCAGCGCCTTGGCGATCGTGCCCTTGCCCGATGCGGCAGGACCGTCGACGGCGATGATCATGCGCGCTTCCTTCGCAAGGCGTTGCCCAGCCCGAGCAGCGCGATCGCCGCCCAGACGATCTCCAGCGTCATCGACGCCAGATTGAAATGCACCGTCAGCGACCAGATCAGCAGCAGCGATCCGACGAGGTTGAGGAGGTTGAAAATGACGAAGTTCAGGCTTTTCGCCATGTTGCTGTAGGCGTAGGCGACGACCATCAGGCCGCTGCCGATCAGGCCGATAATATTGGCAAGGTCGAATGTCATGCGATGGCTCCCAGTTGCTGGAGCAGCGGCACGAAAGTCGGGAAACTGGTCGCCACCGGGCGCATGTCATCGATGGTGACACCGTTTTTCGATACGAGGCCCGCGACGGCGAAGCTCATGGCGATCCGATGATCCAGCTTCGTCGCGATCGGACCGCCGCCGGACAAGGGCGCCCCGCCGCTGCCCTCGATGACGATCCCATCCTCCAGTTCCTCGACCGGGACGCCGATGGCGCGCAGACCCTGCGCCATGGTGGTGATGCGGTCGGACTCCTTGACGCGCAGTTCTTCGAGGCCGCGGAAGATGCTGCGCCCTTCGGCACAGGCGGCGGCGATGAAGGCGACGGGATATTCGTCGATCATGCTGGGCGCGCGGGCGGGGTCTGGCTCGACGCCTTTCAAAGCGGAGGCGGTGACGATCAGGTCGCCGACCGGCTCGCCGCCGACTTCGCGGGCGTTGATGACCTCTATCGAGCCGCCCATTTCGCGCAGCAAGTCGATGACGCCGGCGCGCGTGGCGTTGAGGCCGACATTGAGGATCGTGACCTGCGATCCTGGCACCAGCAGTGCCGCGACCATCGGGAAGGCGGCGGAGGAGGGGTCGCCTGGCACGACGATATGCTGCGGCCTGAACTCCGGCTCGCCGAGGAGGGTGATGATCCGGGCCCCGTCCGCCGCGACCTCGACATTCAGGTCCGCGCCGAAGCCCCTGAGCATACGCTCGCTATGGTCACGCGTGGGGATCGGCTCGACGACGCGGGTGATGCCCGGCGTGTTCAGCCCCGCCAGCAGGATCGCGGATTTCACCTGAGCCGAAGCGACGGGCAGAGTATAGTCCAGCGGCACCGCCGGGCATGCGCCGCGCATCGTCAGCGGCAGGCGATCGCCGGGGCTTGTCGTAAAGCTTGCGCCCATCCGGCTCAGCGGTTCGGTGACGCGTGCCATCGGACGCTTGCTTAAGGATGCATCGCCCACGAAGGTCGCGGTCAGATCATGGCTGGCGAGCAGGCCCATCAGCAGCCGGGTCGACGTGCCGCTATTGCCCATGTCGAGCGCCGTGTCGGGCTGAAGCAGGCCGCCCACGCCGACGCCATGGATATGCCAGACGCCGTCCGCATCCCGTTCGACCTGCGCGCCCATCGCGCGCATCGCGGCGGCCGTTGCGAGCACATCCTCGCCCTCCAGCAGCCCCTCCACCCGGCTTTCGCCGACGGCGAGCGCGGAGAGCATCAGCGATCGGTGGGAAATGCTCTTGTCGCCCGGCACGGTGACGCTGCCCGACAGCGGCGGCGCGGCGGTGAAAATGCGGGGGGCGGGGTGATCGTCTGTCGGGGTCAATGGCTGTCCAATGGGCTGGAACCGAAAAAAGGCGACGCGGCTTTTGACAGCGCGGTTTGCCTATGGCAAGGCGCGCGACGTTTCGCGGCCAACACCCGTTGCGCCGCGTGATTTCTGTTTGAGCATTAAGAAGGAACAGGCCGGACATGGTGAAGGCTGAATGGGGCACGAAGCGGACCTGCCCGAAATGCGCGACTCGCTTCTACGACCTGGGCAAGGACGATCCGGTCACCTGCATCAATTGCGGTGCGGCCTGGGAACCGGAACCGGTCCTGAAGTCCAAGCAACCGCTGCCCTATGAAGAGGTCGCGCCCAAGAAGGTCATCGAGACCGCGGACGGCGAACTCGAAACGGCAGATGACGATCTGGACCTCGACATCGATGTCGATGAAGATGGCGATTCGCCGGATAACGACGTCGATCTGGGCGGCGACGACGATCTGGGCGTCGATGCCGGCGGGGACGAAGACGACGATAATTAAGTTCAAATTTCCGCTTGCCAACCGGATCGCCTGATCCTAGAGGCAGCGACCTCGAAGCGCCGGACCCAAACGGCGCTTCCATCTGGTGACGGGGCCTTAGCTCAGCTGGGAGAGCGCCTGCATGGCATGCAGGAGGTCAGCGGTTCGATCCCGCTAGGCTCCACCAGGTTTTCGGACAATGAAATGTCCGGGGGACATTTTCCCGAAAAACTTCCGAAGCGACAGCGAAGGGGTGTAGCCGAAGAGGAAGCCGTCCGGGGATGGCTTCCGGCGAAATTCCCGGAGCGACAGCGAAGGGGGTGTAGCTCACCATGAAGTCGTCCGGGACGGCTCCCCATGACAAACGCACCCTGCGCTTATGACAAAGCATGAGCTTCTACGCTTACCTTCTGCGATGCAGCGACGGCTCTTTCTACGCCGGCCATACCGATAATCTGGACCTACGCGTCGCGGCGCATAAGCAAGGTGACGCGAGCGGTTATACCGCGCCTCGCCGGCCCATCGCACTCATCTGGAGCGAAAGCTTTGGCACACGTGATGAAGCGCTGGCTGCCGAGCGGCGCATCAAGGGATGGAGTCGCGGTAAGAAGCAGGCTCTGGTCGAGGGGAATTGGGAGCGCATCAAAGTGCTGGCGCGTAACAGGCAGACTGGCGGCTAGGGAAGCGCGCGTCCTTCGACAAGCTCAGGACGAACGGACAAGGGGATGAAGCTGTTACTCCTGCCCAATCCGCGCCTTCGCATGCAGTTCCGCCCGGGACAGCAGCAAATCCAGATCTTCTCGCGCGATGTCGAAGCTTTCGTGCATGTCCTCCAGCGCCCGATCGATATCCTCGGTATGAAGGCCGGCGGCGGCCTGCTCGGCGCGGGCGGCTGGCGGTGGCAAGGCGGGCCGGTGCGGGTAGCTATGGCCGCTGATGCGGTGGAACAGCATCGCCAGCAAGACCAACGCGATCGAATTGATTCCCACCGGCGCTAAGGCGAAGCCATATCCGGCTGCATGGATGCTGTCGCTGCCGATCACGGCCGTCAGCGCCGCCGCGCCGCCCGGCGGGTGCAGGCAGCGCAGCAGCGACATCAACAGGATCGCGCCGCCGACCGCCAGCCCGCTCGCCAGTTCGACATTCGGCACCAGCCGATAGACCATCACGCCGACCAGCGTTGAAAGGATATTGCCGCCCACCACCGACCAGGGCTGCGCCAGCGGACTGGCCGGAACGGCGAACACCAGCACCGCCGAAGCGCCGAGCGGTGCGACGATGACGGGCAAGTCGCTGCTGGCCAGCGGCAGTTGCGAACAGACGACGATCGTTAGCGTGATGCCGATGGCGGCGCCGAGGCAGGCGGCAAGGCGGCCGGGGAGTTGCGCGCCCGCAAGGATGGGCTTGAAGAAGCGATAGGGCATCGGAACACTCGGTCCGGATGATGGTCGAACCGCCCTAGGGCACGCTCACGAAACTGTCCATTACGCGCTTTCGTCCCGCCGTCTCGAAGTCGATCTCCAGCTTGTTGCCCTCGATCTCCGCGATGGTTCCATAGCCGAATTTCTGGTGGAACACGCGCAGTCCCACCGCCATGTCGTCGCGCCCCTTGTTGCCGAGCGACACGGCCGAGGCGCGCGCCTCCACGATCCGCACCGGCTCCCGGCTGAACTGGCCGGAGGATTGCGCCCGCTGCCAACCCGGCCCGCGTCCGGTGCCGCGCGCGACGTTGGCGAAGGGATCGTCCCTTTCCGACCAGTTGGCGCGCCACAGCGACGCGCCGCCGGTCATGCTGCTTTCCTCCTCCACATGTTCGGGCGGCAGTTCGCCCACGAAGCGGGAGGGGATGGAACTGGTCCACTGGCCGTAGATGCGGCGGTTGGCGGCGTGGAGGATGGTGCAGCGCTTGCGTGCGCGGGTGATCGCCACATAAGCGAGGCGGCGCTCCTCCTCCAGGCTGTTCAATCCGCCTTCGTCCAGAGCGCGCTGCGACGGGAAAATGCCTTCCTCCCAGCCGGCGAGGAACACATTGTCGAATTCCAGCCCCTTGGCGGCGTGGATGGTCATGATCGTGACCTTGCGCTCCTCCGCCTGCGCCTCGTTGTCCATGACGAGGCTGACATGCTCCAAGAAGGCGCCCAGCGTTTCATATTCCTCCATCGCGCGGGTGAGTTCGGTGAGGTTCTCGAGCCGCCCGGCGCTTTCGGTCGAGCGTTCGGCCTGAAGCATGGCCGTGTAGCCGCTTTCGTCGAGGATCTGCCGCGCAAGCTCGCCATGGGGCAGTTGCGCCGCGCGATCCCGCCAGCGGGCGAGATCGCCGATGAACGCGCCCAGCGAGCGGCGCGCCTGCGGCGTCAGCTCGTCGGTGTCGAGGATGCGCGCCGCCGCCAGTGTCAGAGGCACGCCCTGCGCGCGGGCAAGGCGATGCAGCTTCTCCACCGCCTTGTCGCCGAGGCCCCGCTTGGGAACATTGACTATCCGCTCGAAGGCGAGGTCGTCGGCCGGCTGGTTGACGAGGCGGAGATAGGCGAGCGCGTCGCGGATTTCGGCGCGCTCATAGAATCGGAAGCCGCCGACGATGCGGTAGGGCAGGCCGATCTGGATAAAACGGTCCTCGAACTCGCGGGTCTGGTGCTGGGCGCGGACGAGAATCGCGACTTCCTCCAGCGATGCGCCGCCGCGCTCGATCGCCTCTATCTCCTCGCCAACGCGGCGCGCTTCCTCCGGCCCGTCCCATATGCCGACGACGCGCACCTTCTCGCCGACGTCGATGTCGGTCCACAATGTCTTGCCCAGGCGATTGCCATTTTCCGCGATTACGCCCGACGCCGCGCCCAATATGTGCGGCGTGGAGCGATAATTCTGCTCCAGCCTAATGATGGTCGCGCCGGGAAAATTCTTTTCGAACCGCAGGATATTGGCGACTTCTGCCCCGCGCCATGAATAGATGGACTGGTCGTCGTCGCCCACGCAGCAGATATTTTTCCGGTTCTGCGCCAGCAGCCGCAGCCAGAGATATTGGCTGGAGTTGGTGTCCTGATATTCGTCCACCATGATGTAGCGGAATTTCTGCTGATATTGCTCCAACACGTCGCGATGCGTCTTCAAGATCGTCAGAACATGCAGCAGCAAGTCACCGAAATCACAGGCATTCACATCGCGCAGCCGCGCCTGGTAGGCGGCATAGAGCTTCTGCCCCTTGCCATGCGCATAGGCTTCCGCCTCGCCCGCGCCGACCTCGGCCGGGGTCAGCCCCTTGTTCTTCCATTGATCGATCAGTCCGGCGAATTGTCGCGCGGGCCAGCGTTTCTCGTCGATGCCTTCCGCCTGGATAAGCTGTTTGAGCAGCCGAAGCTGGTCGTCGGTATCGAGAATGGTGAAGTTGGCCTGCAATCCCACCAATTCGGCATGGCGACGCAGCATCTTGGCCGCGATCGCGTGGAAGGTGCCGAGCCAGGGCATTCCCTCGACCGCATCGCCGATCATGCCGCCGACGCGTGCGCGCATTTCCCGCGCGGCCTTGTTGGTGAAGGTGACGGCCAGGATTTCGGACGGCCAGGCGCGGCGCGTGGCAATAAGGTGGGCAAGCCGCGCGGTCAGCGCCGCCGTCTTGCCGGTGCCCGCGCCGGCCAGCACCAGCACCGGCCCCTCGGTCGTCAGCACCGCCTCGCGTTGCGGCGGGTTGAGGCCGCGCAGATAGGGCGGATCATTGGGTGAAGGGGCGGGCAGCGTCATCATGGACAACTAGGAGCGCAAGGGGGTGGGGGCAAGGGCGGGCCCCTTGCGGCGAGCTTCATTCTATGAGAACAAAAGGCGAATCATGCAAGACAGGAACCGCGATGCTGACGGGAAAATGCCAGTGCGGCGCGATCCGATACGAGGCGGAGGGCAAGCCGGCGCACAGCGCGATCTGCCATTGCAGCGACTGCCGCGCGAGCGCCGGCGCGCCGATGGTCAGTTGGGCCTTGTTCCAGCAGGATCAGGTGACGATCCATGGCAATCCGGTCCGCTATCAGTCGTCGGAACATGCGACCCGCCATTTCTGCGGCACCTGCGGCACCGGGCTCTTTTATACCAACCCCACCGTCTTTCCCGGCGCGATCGACATCCAGACGAGTACGCTGGATGATCCCGCCGCGCTGCCGCCCGAGGGGCAGATCCAAATGGCGGAGGCGCATCCGTGGATGGCGAGCCTGGACAAGCTGCCTGCTTTCGATCGTTATCCCGAGGAGCCATGACGTCAGATTGAGCGGCTGGTCGCGCGGGGCGCACATCCGGTCGTCTCATTACGGAACGGGCGTCGCCACCTTCTTGTTCTATGCTGCGCCCGAGCGGGCGACGGGGCGAGAACAGAAGGAAAGGATGATCCCGATGAGGAAACTGCTCCTGGCCGGCGCGGCGCTGCTGAGCCTCGCAGCCATGCAAGGCCCTGCCACCGCACAGGTTATGGGAACCCCCGGAAGCCAGCCGCCCGGTGACGCCATGACGCCACCCGCCGATCCCGCCGCGCCATCATCGCCGACCCGAGCTGCCAATCCGCCGGCCGATCCTGCTCCGAGTGCGGCCATGCCGCCGCCCGCCGACCCCAATGCCGGCCAGCCGACCGGTGCGGTCCCGCCTGAAACCGGGATGGTTCCCGCACCTGCGGGCGTTCCGCGCGACCCCGGTGCGCCGGTCGGATCGGATGCAAACCCCGTTACCGTGGGCGGCAACATGACGCCCCCGCTGACCGAGACAAAGGCATATCCGGTCTGTTCGCGGACCGTTCAGGACAGCTGCGTCAATCCCGGCGAAGCGCGCAAGGCCCTCAAGCCCCGCTGATCGGAACGCTGCGAAAATGACGAGGGCGGCTAGCAGTGGCCGCCCTTGTCATGTCACCCGTCCGCGCGGAGAAGGGTCAACCGCGCCTTGCCGACGTCGCGCACCGCGTCGACTGCAAACCCCTTGACGGCCACATCTTCGCGCCGATCGGTTTCGACGCTGATCCAGGTCGCGGCCTGGGTCCAGCCGAGCCGGGCGAGCTTGTCGAGCGCCACCTGTCCTGCGCCGCTCTGATAAGGCGGGTCCATGAAAATGAGGTCGAGCGCCTTTGGCGCTGGTCCCAGCGACAGGACGCTGCCCGCGCGGATATCGGGGCGTACGCCGAGCTTTTCGCCGTTGGCGCGGATCGCGTCCAGTGCCGCCTTGTCCTGCTCGACGAACAGGCAGGACGCCGCGCCGCGCGACAGCGCCTCGTAACCCAATGCGCCCGATCCGGCGAAGAAATCACCCACGGCCAGCCCCTCGAACGATCCCAGCCGGCTGGTCAGCATAGAGAACAGGGTTTCGCGCGTCCGGTCGGCGGTGGGGCGGGTGGCGTCTCCCTTGGGCGCGACCAGCGGACGGCCGCGCCACTGGCCCGCGATAATCCTCATTCGGAGCGAGCCTTCAGGCTGTTGCGGAACAGGATGAGGTCATGCTGCCGGACTTCCTCGACCGCGCCGACGGGCATCTCGCCCAGAGTGAACGGGCCGTAGGCGGTGCGGATCAGCCGGCTGACCTTCAGCCCCAGATGTTCGAGCACGCGCCGTACCTCCCGATTCTTGCCTTCGGTCAGGGTCATTTCGATCCACTGGTTGCGCCCGGTCCGCCGTTCCAGATTGGCCTCGATCCGGCCGTAGCGGATGCCCTCGATTTCAAGACCCTCGAACAGATCCTCCAGCTGCTGCTGGCTGACGTCGCCGAACGCACGGGCACGGTAGGTGCGGGGCACGCCGGTCGCGGGCAGTTCCATCTGCCGCTTGAACCCGCCATCGGTGGTGAGCAGCAGCAGTCCCTCGGTATTCATGTCCAGGCGCCCGATCGGCATCAGCCGCGGCAGCCCTTCTGGCATGCGGTCGTAGATGGTCGGGCGGCCGGCCGGATCGCGCTCGGTGGTGAGGCACCCGGTGGGCTTATGGAACAGGAACAGTCGCGCTGGCGCCGGTGCGGCGACCGCTACGCCATCGACGGTGACGCCGTGCAGAGAGGTCAGCAGCGTCGCGGGCGTATCGATCATCACGCCATCGCGTGCGATGCGACCCTCCGCGATCATCCGCTCGATTTCCCGGCGGGAGGCGACGCCCGCGCGCGCCAGCAGCTTGGCGATACGCTGCGGCTCAGCAGTGTCGACGCCGGACGCGGCGCGCGCCGGATGTGGGTTGGCTGGGCGAGGGGCGGCAGGCTTGATCGACGGCTTGCTACCAGCGGCCGCGCGCTTGGCCGGCGAAGGCGCGTTCCGGCGCTCGCCTCGTGTCGGCCGAAGCGCCCCGGCGCTCCGATCCCCACCTTCCGTTCCTCCGGGCCGCTTCGGTCCGCCGGGGCCTCGCCGGCGCGGCGGTCCGGATTTTTTGGGCGGTTCCAACAGGGCATTCCTTTTCTTGCGCGCCGGCCATTCCCACATGCGTGCAAAACCGGCATCAGGCTGAAATGTGCGACGCCGGCGCTCGAAAGAGGGGTTTTGGCGACCCCGCCGGCAACCCGGCGCCGGGGCGCGGCGTTTCATCGGGTGCATGGCGGAAACAGGGCGGACTTGGCAAATGTTTTTCGGGCTGCTGAAGCAGGATGAGGGCAAGCCGCAACGGCGCAAGCGCAGCGTCCGCACCGTGCTGGTGGTGGAGGATGAGCCGCTCGTCGCGTTCGATAATGAACATGCGCTGGAACAGGCCGGCTATCGCATTGCCGCCACGGTCAACGATTACGACCATGCCGTACGCGTGATGGACGAGGGCGGGGTCGATCTGGTGATCGCCGATGTGGGGCTGCATGGCGAGCGCAACGGCATCGATGTCGCGCGCCATGCCGCGGCGCGCGGGCTGCCGGTTCTTTTCGTGACCGGACGCTGCCCGGTCGACGCGCGATCGATCGCGATGGGGTGCCTTGCCAAGCCTTATGCGCCGCGCGACCTCATTGCGTCGATCGTGGTGATAGACGCCCTGCTGCGCGGGGTGCGCCGCCCTAAGCTGCCGCCCGGCCTTAGCCTGTTCGACGCGGCGGACTGATCCCTGGCAAAGCGCTTGCACAGGATGCGTCAGGCCATATGGTGGCGCGCGAGACGCTTTTCAGGGGGACGCGGAGTTCATGACCGACGCCATGCAGGCCCGCCGCAGTTGGGCGGACGCGGTAAAGCCCTATGTCCAAAAGGGACCGCTGGCCGCCTTCTTTCTGGGCGTGTCCTCCGGTTTCCCCTACGCGATGATCGGCGCGACGCTGACCACGCGGCTGGCGCAAGATGGCATCGACAAGAAGGCGGTGACGGCGTTCACGCTCGCTTTCCTCGTCTATAATCTTAAATGGCTGTGGGCGTGGGTCGTGGACGGCGTTCGCCTGCCGCTGATCGGTCGGCTGGGGCAGCGCGTGTCCTGGCTGCTCCTGGCGGGCGTGCTGGTGATGGCGGCCGTGGTCAATCTGGCCCTGGTCGATCCCACGACAAGCCTTATCCAGACCGCCTATGCCGCTGTCTTGGTGGGCGCGGCGGGCGCGACCTACGATATCGTCATCGACGCATACCGGATCGAGATGCTGAAGCCCGAACAACTGGGCGTCGGATCGGGCATGTCGCAATATGGCTGGCGCATCGGGTCGGTCGCGGCAGCCTCCCTGGCGCTGGTGTTGGCGGCGCGGATCGGGTGGCAGGGCGCCTATGTCGCCTGCGCGGTGTTCGCATTGCCCGCAATGCTGACTGGCCTTCTGCTCGGGGAACCGGAACGACACCGCGATCCCGCCGGCAGGCGCGGGATGGACGAGGTCTGGCAGTCGATAGCCGGGCCGCTGATGGAGTTTTTCCGCCGTCGGGGCGCTTTCCTCGTCCTGCTCTTCATCCTGCTGCACAAAATTGGCGACACGCTGGCGAACCTCACCTTCCGCCTGCTGTTCGACGATCTTGGCTATAGCAATGACGAGATCGTGATTTATGACGTGGGTGTCGGCTTCTGGGCCTATCTGATCGGCATCTTCATAGGCGGCGTGCTCTACGCGCGGCTGGGCATGAAAAGGTCGGTGCTGCTCAGCCTCGTCCTCATGTGCGTCTCCAATTTCAGCTTCGCCGCCCTTGCTGCGGTTGGCAAAAGCAACTGGGGGATGGCCGGGGCGATCGGCTTCGAGAATTTTGCGAGCGGCATCGGCGGCGTCACCGTCGTCGCCTATTTCTCCGCGCTCTGCGACCTGCGCTTTACCGCCGCGCAATATGCGCTGATCTCGGCGGCGGCGAGCATCGTCGGCCGCTTTCTGACCGGCGCGAGCGCGGGCGCGCTGATCGAGCGGTTCGGCTATGTCGATTTCTACCTGCTCACCACCGCGCTGGCCGTGCCCGGCATCCTGCTCTTCTGGGCGATGATGCGCGCCGGCCTGATCGACGCGAGCGTCGGGACGGCGGCAACAGAGCAAGGCGATCAGCCCGCGTAAAGCTCCAACGGCCTGCCGACGTCGGCATAGGCTTGCGCCACCGCCTGAAGGCAGGTGAGCGCGCCCAGCGCATGATCGTTACCGAGCAGGCGGCTTACCCCGTCGTAAGCCGCCTCGGGATCGCGCAGCGCGACCGCCGCCGCCTGCATCAGCGTCGCTTCGTCAGCGGTCATGCGGGCGCAGCAGCAGGGAGCGACCAATATCCTGCGGCTGGACGCCCGCGCCAGTTCCAGCATCATCGCGCGCATGAGCACCAGCGGGCGGCGATAGCTGCGCCCGAACGCGCCGAGCATCGCATTGGCCGTATGGGCGTCGTTGACCCCGGCGCTTGCCATGCGGCGGACGCCGAAAAGGAAGAGGCGGCTGCCATAGCCACCGGGCATCGGCCGGGGCAGATCGAGGGGGGATGTCTCTCCATAGGCCATAGATTCGCGCCTTCTGCTGCGGGTGGGTGCGCGCAGATTACGCTATTGCAAATCATTCGCAAGATAAAATCAGTCGGGAAACTGCCCGTTGAGCCGCAGCACTTCGCCAGCGAGATAAAGGGAGCCGGCGATCAGCAGCTTGGGGCGCGCTTCGTCAACCATCATCGCGGCGATGGCGCGCACCGCGCCCTCCGGCCCGTCATGCGCGGTGCAGCCGATGCCCCATCGCGCGGCGATGGCGGCAAAACGCTCGGGCGGATGATGCTCATGCCCCGGCACCGGCAGGGCATGGATGTGCGCGATCTTGCCGGCGAAGGGCGCCAGGAAGCGGTCCGCGTCCTTGTTCGACAGCATGCCGATGACGAGGTGCAAGGACTGGCCCGCCAGCCTGTCGGCGGTGAACCAGTCACTGATCGCCTTGCCCGCCGATTCATTATGCCCACCGTCCAGCCATGCCTCCGCGCCATCCGGCAGCGGGGCAAGCAAGGGCCCGCGCTCCAGCCGTTGCAGCCGCGCCGGCCAATGCGCCCAAAGCGGTGCGGCCTTGAGCGCGGCCTCAGGCAAGGACACCGCCTGCTGGTGTCGCAGCATTGCGAAGGCGAGGGCAGCATTCTGTACCTGATGCGCGCCGGCGAGCCGGGGCAGGGGCGTTTCCAGCCGGCCATGGGTGTCGCGGTAATGAAGCCGATCGCGATAGGCCGCGCCGTCCCACCCTTCGCCCTGGCCGATCCATATCGTGCCGGCGCGCCCCGCCGCGTCGGCGATGATGGGGTGAAGACCATTCGGATAGCGCTGCGTCACCAAGGGCGCACCCGCTTTGGCGATGCCGGCTTTTTCGGCGGCGATCTGTTCCAGCGTGTCGCCCAGAAACGCTTGATGGTCGATGCCGAGTTGCGCGATGCCGCATATCACGGGATCAGCGATGATATTGGTCGCGTCCAGCCGCCCGCCAAGCCCCACCTCGATGATGCAGGCGTCAGCCGGATGCTCGGCGAAGGCGAGGAAGGCGGCGGCGGTCGTCACCTCGAAGAAGCTGGCGTTTACGCCTTCCGCTATGTCGAGCACCCGTGCGAGATAACGGGCGAGTTGCGCGTCCTCGATCAGCTTGCCGGCGATCCGAATGCGTTCGTTGAAGCGGACGAGGTGGGGCGAGGTGAAGACGTGCACGCTCTTGCCGTCCGCCTCCATTGCGGCGCGCAGGAAGGCGCAGGTCGATCCCTTGCCGTTGGTGCCGGCAACGTGGAAGACCGGGGGCAAAGCGCGGTGCGGATCGCCCAGCCGCTCCAGCAGCCGCGTGATCCGCTCAAGCCCCAATATGTCCGCGCCGGGCGAGAGCGACCAAAGCCGGTCGAGTTGCGCCTGCACGTCCGGGTCGTCGGAAACGGCATGATCCGGCACGGCGCTGTTCCCCTTCGCGGCGGGTCAGGCGGCGGCGCGCGGCGCCAGATAGCCGATGATCCGCGCCAGCGTGTCGCGCAGGTCGCGGCGATGCACGACCATGTCGAGCATACCGTGCTCCAGCAGATATTCGGCGCGCTGGAACCCGTCGGGCAGCTTTTCGCGAATGGTGCTTTCGATCACGCGCTGGCCCGCAAAGCCGATCAACGCATTGGGTTCGGCGATCTGGATGTCGCCGAGCATGGCGTAGCTTGCGGTGACGCCTCCGGTGGTCGGATCGGTCAGCACGACGATATAGGGCAGGCCCGCCGTGTGCAGCTTCTGGATCGCAACGGTCGCGCGCGGCATCTGCATGAGGGACAGGATGCCCTCCTGCATTCGCGCGCCGCCAGCGGCGGTGAAGATGACATAGGGGCATTTATGCGCGATCGCGTCGTTTACGCCCTGAATGAAGGCCGCGCCGACGCCCATGCCCATCGAGCCGCCCATGAAGGCGAAATTCTGCACGCCCATCACCAGCGGCACGTCGTCGATGGCGCCGCGCGCGTTGATCAGCGCGTCCTGGTCTCCGGTCGCCTGCCGGGCCGCCTTGATCCGGTCGGGATAGCGTTTAGAATCGCGGAACTTGAGGGGGTCTTCCTGTACCGCCGGGGTCGGCAGCAGGATGAAGCCGGCGTCCAATATCTGCTCGAAGCGCTCGTTCGGTCCAATGCGGCCATGATGGTCGCAGCGCGGGCAGACAGAGAGATTCTCCTCCCATTCCTTGATGAAGATCATCTCCGCGCAGGACGGGCATTTGTGCCACAGCGTCTCGGCCGTGGTTTCC
This sequence comes from Sphingobium agrisoli, assembly GCF_041877245.1. Taxonomy (NCBI): domain Bacteria; kingdom Pseudomonadati; phylum Pseudomonadota; class Alphaproteobacteria; order Sphingomonadales; family Sphingobiaceae; genus Sphingobium; species Sphingobium agrisoli. Next base: position 17,510 of record NZ_JBHDJI010000011.1, on the reverse strand, counting down.
TTCTTCGCGATGAAGGGGATGGCGTTGCGAACGCGGTTGATCCAGCTCATGCGGCGGGCTCCTGGGTTCGGGTGAGCGCGTTGCTGAGCGACGCGACGAATTCGCGGACGAAGGGCGCGGCGGCGTCGCCATGGCTGCCGACGATATCGACAATGGCTGAACCGACGACGACGCCATCGGCGACACGACCGATGGCGGCGGCCTGCTCAGGCGTGCGGACGCCGAAGCCGACGGCGATCGGCAGGTCGGTGGAGGCCTTGAGGCGGCCGACCGCCAGCTCGATCGACGCCTGCGCCGCCTGCTGCTTGCCGGTGATGCCGGCGACGGCGACATGGTAGAGGAAGCCACTTGCGCCATCCAGGACGGCCGGCAGGCGGGCGGCGTCGGTCGTCGGCGTGGCAAGCCGGACGAGGTGGACGTCCGCCGCGCGCAAGGCGGGGCCGATCTCGGCATCCTCCTCGGGCGGAACATCGACGCAGATGACGCCGTCTACGCCCGCGGCCTTGCACTGATCGGCGAACCAGTCCGCGCCGCGCGCGAGCATCGGGTTGGCATAGCCCATCAGAATGAGCGGCGTGTCGGGATGGCGCGCGCGGAAATCGGCGGCGATGGCGAAGATGTCCTTCGTCTTCGTGCCCGACCCCAGGCTGCGCAGGTTGGCAAGCTCGATCGCGGGGCCATCGGCCATCGGATCGGTGAAGGGCATCCCCAACTCGATGATGTCCGCGCCGCCCTCGACCAGCGCGTCGAGGATCGCAGCCGATGACGCCACATCGGGATCGCCCCCGGTGACGAAGGTGATGAGCGCCGCGCGGCCCTGCGCCTTGCAGGCGGCGAAGCGGGTGTAGAGGCGGTCAGTCATTTACTTTGTCTCGTTGAAACGTCGCGATCAGGCCGAAGGTCATTGCCATTGCACCAGCCCATAGCAGATTATGCTGCATCTCGGATGTTCTACCCATCACAGCTTCCAATACAAATCGCGCCGTGAGGAATATCGGAAATCCGATCGTAGCGGTTAACAAGCCCTTTCGAGGCTTGAACGTCACATCTCCACTCCCAGCGCGTCTGCCACGGTGAAGATATCCTTGTCGCCCCGGCCCGACAGGTTGATGACGATGATCTGGTCCGCGTCCATCGTTGGCGCGACCTGCTCGGCAGCGGCGACGGCGTGCGCGGATTCCAGCGCAGGGATGATGCCTTCCAGGCGGGAGAGGGTCTGGAAGCTTTCCAGCGCCTCGTCATCCCGGATCGGCATATATTTCACGCGCCCGATCTCGTGCAGCCAGCTATGTTCGGGGCCAATGCCGGGATAGTCGAGGCCCGCCGAAATGCTGTGCGCCTCGGTGATCTGGCCGTCTTCGTCCTGGAGGAGGTAGGTGCGGTTGCCGTGCAGGATGCCCGATGCGCCGCCGGCTAGCGACGCGGCGTGCTTCTTGTCCAGACCCTCGCCCGCCGCCTCGACGCCGATCATCGCGACTTCGGGGTCATCGAGGAAGGGGTGGAACATGCCGATGGCGTTGGAGCCGCCGCCCACCGGCGCGATCAGCAGGTCGGGCAGGCGGCCTTCCGCCTCCAGCATCTGCGTGCGGGTTTCCTGGCCGATCACCGATTGGAAATCGCGGACCAGTTCCGGGTAGGGGTGTGGCCCTGCCGCCGTGCCGATGATGTAGAAGGTGTCGTGGACGTTCGACACCCAATGGCGCAGCGCGTCGTTCATCGAATCCTTGAGCGTTGCGGAGCCCGAATGGACCGGCACCACCTCCGCGCCCAGCAGCTTCATGCGAAACACGTTGGGCTTTTGCCGCTCGACATCCTTCGCGCCCATGAAGATCTTGCATTCCAGGCCGAATAGCGCCGCCACCGTCGCAGTGGCGACGCCATGCTGGCCGGCGCCGGTCTCGGCGATCACCTTCTTCTTGCCCATGCGCCGGGCGAGCAGCGCCTGGCCGATACAATTGTTGATCTTGTGCGCGCCGGTGTGGTTCAATTCCTCGCGCTTCAGGTAGATTTTCGCGCCCTTGCCCTCTGGAGCCGTCGCTCGCAGCGCTTCAGTCAGGCGGCCGGCATAATAAAGCGGGTTGGGGCGACCGACATAGGTGCGGAGCAATTCGGCCATCTCTTCGTCGAACGCCGGATCGGCCTTCGCCGCCTGGTAAACCTTCTCCAGTTCCAGGATCAGCGGCATGAGGGTTTCGGCCACATAACGACCGCCGAACGCACCGAAATGGCCGCTGGCGTCGGGCTGGCTTCTCAAGCTGTTGGGCAAATTTATGGTGTCGGTCATGGATCGGGCTTTCTGAAAGGACATGTCTGGGCGTTCGCTTGGTGGCAAGCGATCAGCGCCATCGTCCTTCGATACGCGCGCGGCGAGACATCGGCGTCAACATGCGCTCACCGCTTTGCAGAAGGCCATGATTTTGTCCACACTCTTGATGCCTGGCGCATCCTCTATGCCCGAAGAGACATCGATCAGCGGGGCGGCGATCAGGCGGATCGCCTCGCACGCATTGGCGGCGGAGAGGCCGCCCGACAGGCCCCAGGGCAGGGCTGGACTGGCATCCCGGAGCAATGTCCAGTCGAAGCGTATCCCCATGCCGCCGGGCAGCGTGCCCTCGGGCGTCTTCGCGTCGAACAGCAGCAGGTCCGCCGCGTCGGCGTAGGCGATCGCCCCGTCGATGTCGGCGCGGGTCTTGACCGAGATCGCCTTCCACACCGGCAGGTCGAAGCGCTGGCGAACGGCTGCGACGCGCTCTGGACTTTCCTTCCCGTGAAGCTGCAAAGCCGTCAGCGCGCCGGTGCACACGAGGCGGGCGATCTGGTCGTCATCGGCATCGACGAGCACCGCGACCCGCCCGACATGATCGGGAACGGGGGTCGCCAGTGCCCTGATCTGGTCCGGTTCGACATGGCGCGGGCTTTTGGGGAAATGCACGAAGCCGAGATGGCTCGCCCCCGCTCGCACTGCCGCGCCGACGGTTTCCGGCGTCGAAAGGCCGCACATCTTGATGGCGAGTCGGGACATGGGACGGCGCTGTAGCGGGGAAAGCGGCTCAAGTCACATGATGGCCGGGTGCGGTCAGGTCCATGTCGTGCAGCGCGAGCCATTCGTCGGCATGGGCGATGCAGGCGGCGCCAAGAAATTTGTCGAGCGCGGCCACTATCTCCGCGTCGCTCATCGCTTTCGGGTCGAGCGGCGGATGCCAGTGCAGGTCGAAATGCGGCCCGCCGGTGCGGACGAGATGGAAGGGCAGGAACTGCGCGCCGACCTTGCGCGCCAGCCGCAGCGCGATCGAGAGATTGCCTGAGGGTTCGAGCGGGCGGCCGAAGGTCGGGAACCAGACCTGAAGATCGCGCCGCTCGTCCGCGAGGATGTAGAGCGTGGCGCGGTCCTTCTGCGTCAGATGCTTGAGCACCCCGCGCGCCGCGCCCTCGCCGCCGATCGCCTCGCCCATATAACTGGATCGCGCTTTCTTCAGTTGCGCGGCGATCTTCGGGTCGTCGGGGTCTTCATAGACGCCAAGGCCCGGCCGGTCGGTCGACCATTTGATATGCGCGGCGAGCAAATCCCAGTTGCCGAGGTGGCAGGTGAAGGCGATCATCGGGCCGGGGCCGTCGAGAACCGCCTGATATCCTGGCTTGTCGATCACCCGCACATGCGCGTCGTTCACCAGCCGGTCGATATTGGCGAGTTCGCCCATGGTGCGGCCGATATTGATCCAGCGCCGGGTCAGCATCGCCTCGCGTTCGGCTTCGGGCAGGTCCGGGCGCAGGATGGCGAGATTGGCGCGGGCGCGGGCGTCGCGCAGCTTCATGTGGGGACGGGCGAGGCGCAGCGACAGGAATCCGCCTAGCCAGGACGCGATCGGCGCAGGCAACCATCTGAGCAACCAGAAGAGAAAGGGGTTGGAGAGCATCGCCCGAGCGTCATACAGGAGCAGTCGGGACGGTAAAGAGGCGCGGGCATGATCTGGCTATGGCTGCTGCTACAGGCGCTGACGCTGATCGGCGTCCTCAATTATTGGCGGCATCTGCCCAGAGACCGGAAGGAGGAGGCGCCGTACGGTACGGTGGTGATCCTCAGCGTGCGCGATGACTGGGACGGCGGGCCGGACATGATGGCGCGCCTGAAGGCGCAGAGCGCGCCCTTTCGGCTGCTGATCGCGACATCGGGGAATTGCCCTGCTGCGGTGGCGCTGGAGGAGGAGGAGGGCGTGCAGGTGGTCGCGGCCGGCATCGCGACGGACGAAGGCCAGAAGGTCCACAAGCTGCGCGCCGCGCTGGGCGCGTTGCGGCCCGAGGATAAATGGCTGGTCTTCATCGACGCTGATATCGAACCGCCGCCGCGGCTGATCGGTCGGCTATTGTTCCCGCTGGTGCGCGGCAAGGCGGACATTGCCACTGGTTACCGGATGCTGCTGCCCGAAGGCGGCGCGGTGGCTGCGCTGGTCGGCGCGGTGGAGATGCAGCTCGCGACCCTGCCTCGTTTCGCTAGTGCAACGATGCCCTGGGGCGGTTCGATGGCGATGAGTCGCGCTGTTGCCGATCGACTGGACTTGCACTCCGTGCTGGCCGGTCGCCTCTCTGACGACATGGCGATCGGGCTTGCCGGCTGGCGCGCGAAACTGCGGCTTCGCCCGGTGCGTGATTTGCTGGTGGCAAGCCCGCTCGCAGGCGACGCGCGCGGCCTGATCGGCTTTGGCGTGCGGCAATATCGGCATATCGTCACCAACAGCATCGGCATGTGGGGACTGGCGACGACCGTGGTCGCGGTCCAGTCGGCGGGTTGGCTATGGGCGCTGGGCTGGGGCGGCTGGCCGGCAATCGCGATCGGCTATGGCGCGGCGTGGGGCAGGGCGCTGGTGCGGCGGCAAATTATCGCAGGCGTGGCGGAGTCGGCTCAGGCCGCGAAGGCGCGGCGCTCGCTGATATGGGATATGGCAGCACCCTTCCTCGTCACCTGGGCGCATTTGGCAATGCAGGTCGCTGCTGCAACATCAAACCGCATCCGCTGGGGCGGGTGGGATTATGTGGTCAGGCGGGGCAGGGTGGTGCGAATGACTCGCGCCACCCCCTAAAACCCCGCCGGAAACAGGTGCCGTCCGTCCTCGCCGATCCGCAGCACCACCTTGCCCGCGACCGCGCTCATCGGCAGGTCGCCATAAAGGTGCGGGAAGAGCGCGCCGCCGCGCGAAACCTCCCATCTCACCGCATCGCCGAACGGGGCGAGGTCGATCATCAGCATGACGAGCCGATCCTGCCCCGCAAAATGCTTCGCCACCGTCTCCGCCGCCTGATCGCGCGTGGACATGTGGATGTAGCCGTCCGCCAGATCGACGGGCGCACCTTTGAACACCCCGTCGTCCTTGAATTGCGCGAACTGATCGGCGGTCAGCACCTTATAGGCGAAGAGATCATTCACGCCTCAGAGCTGTCCAGATCGCTGTCCGCTTCGCTTTCCTCGATCTTCGCGGCGCTGACCACATGCTCATCGTCGGCGACGTTGAACAGGCGCACGCCCGCCGAGTTGCGGCCGATAACCCGCAGGGAATCGAGGCCCATGCGAATGAGCTTGGCCTGATCGGTGACGAGCATGAGCTGGTCGGCGCGGGTCGCGGGGAAGCTGGCGACGACCGGCCCGTTGCGGCCGATATTGTCGATATTGGTGATGCCCTGACCGCCGCGCCCGGTGCGGCGATATTCATAGGCTGACGACAGCTTGCCATAGCCGTTGGCGCAGACGGTGAGGATGAACTGCTCGGCTTCCTGCATATGCGCGAACATTTCGCGGTCCTGCATTTCGCCGTCCTTTTCCGGCTTCCATGGGGCGAAGCGCAGATATTCCTCGCGCTGTTCGGCGTCCGCGCCGGAGCGGTGGAGGACGGAAAGCGAGATCACCTCATCCCCGGCGGCCAGCTTCATGCCGCGCACGCCAGTCGAGTTGCGGCTCTGGAATTCCCGCACATCCTCCGCCTGGAAGCGGATCGCCTTGCCCTGCCGCGTGGCGAGCAGAACATCGTCGCTTTCGTCGAGCAGGGCGACGCCGATCAGCCGGTCGTCCTCATCCTCGCCCTCGAACTTCATCGCAATCTTGCCGTTCGACGGCACGTTGGCAAACGCGTCCATGCTGTTGCGGCGGACCGAGCCTTTGGCGGTGGCGAACATGACGTGGAGCTTGGCCCACTCCGCCTCGTCCTCCGGCAGCGGGAGGACGGTGGAAATCGTCTCGCCCGGCCCCAGCGGCAGCAGGTTGACCATCGGCCGCCCGCGCGTGGCCGGGCCGCCCTCTGGCAGGCGCCAGACCTTGAGGCGATACACCTTGCCGGCGGTCGAGAAGAACAGCACCGGCGTATGGGTCGAGGTCACGAACAATTCGGTGACGGCGTCCTCGTCCTTCGTCGCCATGCCCGAGCGGCCCTTGCCGCCGCGCGCCTGGGCCCGGAAGGTGTCGAGCGGGGTGCGCTTGATATAGCCCTGCATGGTCACGGTGACGACCATGTCCTCACGCTCGATCAGATCCTCGTCCTCGATTCCGTCGGCGGCGGCGGTGATCTCCGACAGGCGCGGGGTCGCGAATTCGCGCTCGATCGCCTCAAACTCCTCGCGCATCACGGCGTAGAGCTTGCGCCTGTCGGCGAGGATGGCGAGATATTCGGTGATGGCTTCCGCCAGTTCGGCCAGTTCCTTGCCGATCTCGTCGCGGCCGAGCGCGGTCAGGCGATGCAGGCGCAGGTCGAGGATCGCCCGGACCTGAATGTCGGATAGCTGGTAGCTTTCGCCGGTGACTTCGGTCTCGATCGCCTCGACCAGCTTCAGATAAGGCGCGATTTCGCCGATCGGCCATTCGCGCGCCAGCAGCGCCTCGCGCGCTTCGGCGGGGCTGCCCGACCCACGGATGATCCGCACCACTTCATCGAGATTGCTGACAGCGACCACCAGGCCGAGCAAGATGTGCGCGCGGTCCCGCGCCTTTGCCAGCTCATATTTGGTCCGCCGGGTGATGACCTCCTCACGGAAGCGGACGAACGCTTCGATGATCTCGCGCAGGCCGAGCAGTTCGGGCCGGCCCCCACGGATGGCGAGCATGTTGGCGGGGAAGCTCGATTGCGCCGGCGTGTTGCGCCATAGCTGGTTGAGCACGACTTCCGGTGTCGCGTCGCGCTTCAGGTCCATGACGATCCGCACGCCTTCGCGGCTCGATTCGTCGCGAATGTCGCTGATGCCCTCGATCCGCTTGTCCTTGGCGGCTTCGGCGATCTTCTCCACAAGGCCCGACTTGCCGACCTGATAGGGGATTGCGGTCAGCACGATCGACTGGCGGTCGCCGCGTCCTTCCTCAATCACATGGCGCGACCGCATCATGATCGAGCCGCGCCCGGTATGATAGGCGCTGCGCGCGCCCGACTGGCCCAGGATCAGCGGCGCGGTCGGAAAATCGGGGCCGGGGACGATCTGGATCAGGTCGTCGGTGGTGATGCCGGGATTGTCGATATAGGCAAGGCAAGCGCGCAGCACTTCGCCCAGATTGTGCGGCGGGATGTTGGTCGCCATGCCGACCGCGATGCCGCCCGCGCCGTTGACCAGCAGGTTGGGGAAGCGCGCCGGCAGCACCTGCGGTTCGCTTTCCGACGCGTCATAGTTGGGGGTGAAGTCGACCGTGTCCTTGTCGAGATCTTCCAGCAGGGCGTTCGCGACCTTCGCCAGGCGCGCCTCGGTGTAGCGCATGGCCGCCGGCGGATCGGGGTCCATCGATCCGAAATTGCCCTGACCGTCGATCAGCGGCACGCGCATCGACCAGTCCTGAGTCATGCGCGCCAAGGCGTCGTAGATCGAGCTGTCGCCGTGCGGGTGATATTTACCCATCACCTCGCCGACGAGGCGGGCGGACTTGCGGTAGGGGCGGTTGTAGACGAACCCGGATTCCTGGGCGGAGAAGAGAATGCGGCGATGGACCGGCTTCAATCCGTCGCGCACGTCCGGCAGGGCGCGGGCGACGATGACGGACATGGCATAGTCGAGATAGCTGGTCTTCATCTCCTCGACGATGGAGATGGGGCTGATGTCCGAAGGGTCGGCGAGGACGGTCTCGTCGGTCAAAGCGATTCTCTTTTTGGATGGTTCGGGTCGGTCGCACAGCCCTAGCCGAGCGAAACAATTCTGTCACCCCTCGCGCGCACGCGCGCGCCTGCGCGTGCAGCCAAAGGGGCGTGCGGGCGCAATGGGATCGCGGCCGGAACGAAAGCGGGTGCATAAGAGTTGCAAAGCGCGCGGAATTAGGCTTGTTCAATGGCCGTTCACGCGCCGTCCCCTAACCGGCGCTCAACAGCAGACAAGGCCGCCGGAGTCCCCATTCTGGCGCAGAGGAGATGAGGATCATGCGTTTTGTTACCCCGGTGGCGCTTGCGCTGGCTCTGGCGCTGACGGGCGGAGCGGTTTCGGCCCCCGCCTTTGCCGCGAAGAAGGAAGAGAAGAAGGCCGGGCCGAAGCTGAACGTGTCGCCCGAGGTCATAAAGTCGCTCCAGGCCGCCCAGAAGGCAACGGAGGCCCAGGATTTCGCGGGTGCCAAGACGGCAATCGCCGACGCAGACAGCAAAGCGAAGTCGAACGACGACAAATATCAGATCGGCGCGATCAAGCTCAATCTGTCGATCAGCTCCAAGGATGCAGCGCTTCAGACCGAGGCGCTGAATCAGATGCTCGACAGCGGCCTGACCCCTCCCGAGCAGGCCGGCCAGTTCAATGCCATCGCGGCCGATCAGGCGCTTCAGGCAAAGAATTACGATGTCGCAATCCAGCGCGGCCAGGCCGCGCTGGCGGTCGGGTACAAAGCAGAGGCGGTTCAGCCCACCATCGCGCAGGCCTATTTCGGCAAGGCGGGCACGACCAACGCATCCGCCGAGCCGGCGCGGGGCTTCACCCAGCAGGGATTGGCGGCGCTCAAGGCAGCGGCTGATGCCATGAAGGCGGCCGGGCAGCAGGTTCCGGCGCAATGGTATCAGATCGGTGTCGGCCGGGCCGAAGCCGCGAAGCTGCCTGACGTGACCGAGTGGGCGAAGATGGCATACCAGGCTGAACCCAGCGGCCAGAATCTCCGCACGCTCGTTCGCCTGTTCCAGCGCGCCAATCCCACCATCTCCAACCGCGAAAATCTGGACGTGCTGCGCCTGCTCGGTGCATCGGACGGCCTCGTCATCGCCGCCGACTATGCCGAATATGCGGAAATGGCGTCCAAGACCGGTATCTTTGGCGAGGTCAAGTCGGTGATCGACAAGGGCCGGGCGAAAGGTGTACTGAACGCTTCGCAGGGTGCCGACCTCTATCAGGCGGCAACCAGCAAGATCGCGGCGGATCAAAGCTCGCTCGGCTCGGCCGCCGCGGACGCCCAGAAGGCCGCCAATGGCAAGATCGCGGCGGCGACCGGCGACGCCTATCTCGGCTATGGCGACTATGCCAAGGCGGCGGCGATGTTCGAACTCGCCAAGCAGAAGGGCGGGGTGGACGCAGACGAAGTCAACACCCGTCTGGGCATCGCCAAGACGCTGGGTGGCGACGCGGCCGGCGCGAAGGCGGCTTTCGAGGCGGTGCAGGGCGGATCGCGCAAGCAGGTCGCGGGCCTCTGGATTGCCTATCTCGGCACCAAGGGCGCTTAAGGTGAAAGTCCGCGCCGCCGCCGGTAAAACGGCAGCGGCACGGGCGTAACAAAATGATAACTCGCCTGCGGGGAGGGCCTTTTCCGGCCATGCTCAGTCGTTTAAATCTGGTTCGCCTGCCGCTGCTGGCCGTGTCGGTCGCTTTGCTCCCTGCGCCCGCGCTCGCCAAGAAGAAGGCGCCCGACGTCGGCCCGCCTATCCTCATGTCGGACAGCTTCCGCGCCAATGCGCAGGCGGCCGACGCGGCGTTGAAGGCGCGCGATGCCTCGGCTGCCGGCCCGCGTGTCTCGGCGCTGATGCCGAGCAACGACTTTGAATCCTATATCGCTGCCAGCATGCGCTTTCAGCTCGCCCTGTTGCGAAGCGATGTGCCGGCCCAGCGACTGGCGTTGACCGACCTGTTCAAGACCAGCGCCCTGCCACGCGCACAGGCGCCGCGGCTTCGGTACGTCGCGGCCTATCTCGCCTTCCTTGCCGGCAAATATGATGACGCGACCGCTGAGCTCGATACGGCCCGCGCGCTTGGCTATCAGGGTGTCGACGCGACGATGCTGCGCGCCGACATCGCGCTCCGTCGCAACAAGCCCAAGGATGCGCGCCCCTATGTGCAGGCCGCCATCGCGCAGCAGAAGGCGGAAGGGAAAGCCGTTCCGGCGGCTTGGAGCGATCGCGCGATTTCGATGGCGTATCAGGCGGGCGACTGGACCGAACTCGGGCAGCTCTATCGCGAGCGGCTCGCGCAGATGGACAATCGGGAGGAGTGGCGCACCGCCCTCGTCAACTATCAGGCGGCGGCGGCGATCGAACCGCAATTGCAGCTCGATCTCTATCGGCTGCAGGCCGCTAATGGCGCGATGGCGAGCGAGCGGGATTATCAAAACTACGCCCAGGCCGCCGAAAAGTCCGGCTATTATGCCGAGGCCAAGGCGATCATCGAAGCCGGGCGCGCCGCTGGCAAGCTGACTCCGACGCAGCCGACGACGACCCAGTTGCTCAAATCGGTGGCGCCCAAGGCGGTCAAGGAAATCACGGCCCTCAAGACGGACGCGGCCAAGGCGTTGACATCGGCCAACGGCAAGACGGCGCTGGCGGCGGCCGACAGTTATTTCTCCATGAGCCAGTTTCCCAAGGCCGCCGAACTCTACCGCATCGCGCTGGCAAAGGGCGGGGTCGATGCCGATCGCGCCAACGCCCGGCTTGGCGTGGCGCTCGCGCGGTCGGGCGACCTTGCCAACGCCCAGGCGACGCTGGCGCAGGCCGGCGGCAAGTGGATCGGGGTCGCGGGTTTCTGGTCGATCTGGGTGGACCATCGCAGCCAGAGCGCGGGCCTCAAGACGCCACCTGCGACCTGATCACACCGGGAGCGGGACGCCCGGCAGATTTTTGGACGTGCGAATGGTGAGGGACGTCTTGACGCTCACGACATTGGGCGCCGGCGTCAGCTTCGACGTCAGGAACTGCTGAAAACTCTGCAAATCCCGCGCCACGACCTTTAGAATGAAGTCGATTTCGCCGTTCAGCATATGGCATTCGCGCACTTCGGGCAGCGCGGCGACATGATCCTGAAACGCTTTCAGGTCGGCCTCCGCCTGGCTCTTGAGGCTGACCATCGCGAACACGGTGATGGTGTAGCCCAGCATCGCTGGATCGACCACCGCATGATAGGCTGTGATCGCGCCCGCTTCCTCCAGCGCGCGCACGCGGCGCAGGCAGGGCGGCGCCGTCAGCCCCACTTTACGCGCCAGGTCGACATTGGTCATCCTGCCGTTTTCCTGCAATTCCCCCAGAATTTGCAGGTCGATATCGTCGATATTGGGGCCGGCCATCGAAGTGATTATTTCCTGTCCTGTTGATGCCGACCATAATAATAATATTTCAGGCCAATGCAATTGTCCCACTATGCGACGATCGCTTTCGTTCGCAGCGGACGGCCCTTCCCCTTTGCGGCGACTGGCCCTATCGGTAGTGAAGCCGGGCTTGGGCCGCGGTGCTATGGGGATTTTGGTGCGCTTCGACGATCTCATGCAGACGGTGCTGGCGGCGGACGATCGCGCCGGGCTGAGCGCGGTGACGTTGTGGCGGCAATGCGCGGATTTGCTGGCGCAACGCGACCGCGCGGACCGGCCGGGAATGGGCGCGGAGGAGCGTGACGCGCTGCTGGACCGGCTGAAGGCGCTCCAGCCGCGCCTTTCCGAGACGCAGCGGATCGCGAGCGTCGTCGAGCTAGGCAGCCGGCTCCGTTCGCCTGCGCTCGTGCGCTTCTTTGCCCATGATCGCCCGTCGATTGCGGCGGCGGCGATGGCGCGGGCGCAGCTCCCCGACGCCGCCTGGGTCACGCTGCTGCCGCACCTCACCCCGACCGCGCGCGGCGTGCTGCGCGGCCGGCGCGATACGGGGCCAGCGACCCGCCAGGCGCTCGAAGCGTTCGGGGCGCATGATCTGGTGCTGACGACGGTGCGCGCCGACATGATGGGCGAGCCGGACATGCTCCTGACGCCAGAGATGGCGGAGGTCGATGCGGCGACCATCCCTGACGTGGCGGAGCCACTTCCGGCAGCCGGTGGCGAAGACCAGATCCGCAATCTCGTCGATCGCATCGCGCGCTTCACCAGCAACCGCAAGCCGCCTGTGACGGAGGAAAGCCCGCCGCCGCCCACAGCCACAGCGCCACGGGCCTTCGCGTTTGAGACCGACGCCGCCGGCACGATCCTCTGGATCGACCGGGGGCCGCGTGCCGCGCTGATCGGCCTGTCGTTGGGCGATGCCGCGCTGGAAGGCGGCAGCGGGCCGGACGGTCATGTCGCGGGCGCCTTCGCACGGCGGAGCGGATTCCAGAATGGCCGCTTCACCATCGTTGGCGGGGCGATGGCTGGCGAATGGCGGGTGTCGGCGACGCCCTTTTTCGATCCGCGATCGGGCCGGTTCCAGGGCTATCGCGGGCAGGCGCGCCGCCCCTATCTGCATGAAGTGGCGAGCGAGCCACGCCCCGCCACCATGGCGATCGCCGGCCTGTCCGCCGACTCGCTGCGACAGCTGGTGCACGAACTGCGGACGCCGCTCAACGCGATATTGGGCTTTGCCGAAATCATCGAGCAGGAGTTGTTCGGCCCCGCCGGGGTGGAATATCGCGAAATGGCGGGCAAGATCGCGCTTGATGCCCGCCACTTGCTGGTCGCGTTCGACGACCTCGATCTCGCCGCCAGGGTCAGCCGCGGCGATGGCGCGGGCACGGCGCAGCCGGTCGACCCCGCGCTGCTGGTCACTCAGGTGGCGAGCCGCTTCCATGAACAGGGCGGCGCGACGATCGACATCGCGATCGCGCCGGACCTGCCGCAGGTGCGGATCGATCCGGTGCAGGGCGAGCGGATGGTGCAGCATCTGCTCCGGACCGCCGTGTCGGTCGCGACGGAGGGAACACCGGTCACCGGCGCCTGCTGGATCCAGCCCGATGGCGGAACAGGGCGCGTGATCCTGGCGATCGACCGCCCGGCGACGCTGGCAGGTCTGGATGAGGCCGAACTGCTCGATCCCGGTTATCAGGGCGATGGCGATTGGGCGGACGGGCCGTTGCTGGGCCTCGGCTTTTCGCTGCGGTTGATAAGGGGACTCGCCGCGACATGCGGCGGCAGCCTCGATATCGACGCGGCGCGTTTTCTCCTCGCCATGCCGGCGGTCAGCACTGCGGGTGAGCGGGTAGGGCAGGGCTAAACCCTATCGCAACCATTGCGGCTTAGGGCCATGTGCATGACGCTTCCCTATCATGACGGCAATCTGTTGCGCGCGCCGCTGCCGCAGGACAGGATCGTCCTCGATCCCGGCTTCGGTACGCGCTTCATGCTGTTCGTCGACACCGAGGAAGAGTTCGACTGGGATGCGCCGTTCAGCCGCACCGGACATGGCGTCACCGCCATCGAAGGCATGGCGCGGGGCCAAGCCTATTTCGCGGCCGCGGGGGTGAAACCCGTCTATGTGACCGACTATCCCGTCGTCGATGATGATCGCGCGGCGGACATGATGGGGCAGTGGCTGTCCGATGGCGCGGCGGACATCGGCGCGCATCTCCACCCATGGGTCAATCCGCCCCATGTCGAGGCGGTGAACGCCGCCAACAGCTATGTCGGGTTCCTGCCCGAGGCGGTCGAGCGCGCCAAGCTGGAGGCGCTCTGCCAACGGATCGAGACCCGGTTCGGCCGCCGCCCGATCGCCTATCGCGCGGGGCGCTACGGCGTCGGGCCGAACAGCGCGGGGCTGCTGGAGGCAGCGGGCTTCCGGCTCGACACGTCGGTGCGGAGCCGGTTCGATTACAGCCATCAGCATGGCCCGGATTTCCATGGGCTGCCGCAAAACCCTTATTGGGCGGGGCCGACGCGGTCGCTGGTGGAACTGCCTCTGTCCACCGCCTTTGTCGGGTTGCTGCGCGGTGGGGGCGAGCGCCTCTATCGCCGGGCGCAAACGATGGGGCCACTGGCGGGCGCATTGGCGCGCGCAAGGATGCTGAGCCGGGTGCCGCTGACGCCCGAAGGCGTGCCCGTGCAAGAGGCGATCGCAGCCATCGACGCGCTGATCGAGGAAGGCGTGCGCGTCCTCAATTTCAGCTTTCACTCGCCGACGCTCGCTCCCGGTCATACGCCCTATGTTCGCGACGAGCGTGATCTGACCAGCTTTTATGACTGGTGGGACAGGGTGCTGAACCATCTGGCGCGGCGCGGGGTGGAGCCGGCCGGGCTCGATCAGCTTCTTGCCGCCGTGCCGCCGCGCACTATGGCTTGCAAAGCGGCCTGAGCCTGCCTAATCGGTCAGCGTCAACGGGTGGGGCCTGTAGCTCAATGGTTAGAGCTGGCCGCTCATAACGGCTAGGTTGCGGGTTCGAGTCCTGCCGGGCCCACCAGCGCTTCACCACATTCGTGACATATGGTATCGGTAAGTCCTTATAAAAGAAGGACTTACCGACCAATGTTCTACCATATGCTAACATAGGGTCCCAAGGGCTATCACGACTCGTGTGTGTAAAAATGGGGGTAAACGGCGCCAGAAAGTGTGTAAAAGTGACGCTGAATATCAACGAGGTGAAGAACGCCAAGCCTAAGGCCGACAGCTACAATCTGACCGACGCCAATGGGCTTTCTCTCCAAATATCGCCGCGGGGCACAAAAACCTGGCACTATCGCTATCGGCACAAGGGGCTGCCAAAGACGCTGACCCTCGGCCGCTACCCCGAGGTCGGCCTCGCCGCGGCGCGACTCGCGCGTGACGATGCCCGACGAATCGTGCTTGCCGGCAAGGATCCCTCCTGGGAGCGCAAGCGGCAACGCCAGGAAGACATTCGAGGCGCACAGGCCACCTTCCGCAAACTCGGCGACGAATGGCTTGAGGAACATGAACCCCTTTGGTCCCAGGCAAACGCCGTGCGCGTCCGTCATCGCTTCGAGCGCGACGTCTATCCAGCCTTCGGGCATGTGCCGATCAGCGAGATCGAGGCCACCGACGTTCTGCGAGTGCTCAAGAAGATTGAAGCACGCGGCTCCATCGAGACAGCCAAGCGCGTGCGCGGATATATCCGCGCCGTGTTCGCCAAAGCGAAAGGCGAGAGACTGCTCTCGGCGACGATGTTGCTCGAGATCGATGAGCTGAGAGGTGCCTTGAAACCGGCGCGTCGCGGGCGACGTCAGCCTGCCTTGACTAACGTGCCCGCGCTTCTCGACCTTCAGCAATGCGTCGACAAGTCCACTTCGAGCCTTCTGATCAAACTTGCGTCACGGCTGCTGGCGCTCACCGTCGTGCGCACAGGCGTTCTGCGGACCGCACCCTGGACCGAATTTGAAGGCATCGACTGGGACAGGCCCGATTCGCCCTGCAAGAAGCCGATCTGGCGAATCCCCGCCGAGCGAATGAAACTGGTCGTCGAAGACAAAGACAATCCTGCCTTCGGTCATGACGTTCCGCTCTCGACACAAGCTGTTGCGGTGCTCCGAGCCATTCGCGTCCTGTCGGGATCGAGCGAGCTTCTCTTTCCGCATGCGAAGTCATGGCGCGAGCCAATGACCGACGCGGCTATCAGCGGCATGTACAAGCGGATGGCCCACGGGAAGTTCAAGAATCGCATGGTTCCCCACGGGTGGCGATCCGCATTCTCGACGATCATGAACGAGCGCGCCGCGGAGCTTGAGCGCGACCTCGATCGCATGCTCATCGACATCACCCTTTCGCATGTCCCACCCGGCGTATCGGCCTCGGAATGGGCCTACAACAGAGCGCGCTACCTCAAGCCGCGTGGCGACCTTCTCCAGAGCTGGGCGGACCTAATTACAGAAGGGCTGCTCGACCCGGCAGGGCTTTTGCCTCAGGGTGCCCGATAGCCGAGCGGGTCCGCCACGAAATCGTCGATGTCGCTCTCGTACCAGGCCACGCTGTAGACACCGATGCGCTTACGCTTCGGAAAGGTCCCCGCTGCCTCGCGGCGCCGGATCGTCATTGATGAGAGACCGGTTCGTTCGATCACAGCCTTGGTACGGAGCAGCCGGTCTTTTCTGCGATCCTTGATGGCGTGCGCGCCCAACGGGGCGTCGCCGGTAATCTCTTCGATCATAGACAACCTTCTCGATCCGAAGGTCTGGCCGCCACAACACTATTCTGTCACAGGTTTAGTGGCACTGCAACATCACACCACGTTCAGCTGCCGAGGCGCGGCCGGGTAAATGCTGACGAGCGATGCAGCATAACTTTCGCGATATGTCGCATTTCTCGCGACAACGGTTATATAACAATGGACAAAAATGACAGAAAAACCAGAGTAGATTAGGTGCGGTTACGCGCTTATTCTAGCTGACACGCCACGAATACTATATGTGCCAATGCCCGACGCTCACTCCCGCTGGCGCGCCGTTCCTCGTTCGCATTTCCAGTTGTTACCGTCGCAATAAATCAGCGAAGGTTATCTGGCAGTCGAATAGCGCTCGAACGATGAGATAAGGCCGCTGGGCATTTCCATAGGCACGCCGTGCGCCTTCCACATGCTCGTGGGCCGTTGCCCGAGATATGCGCATAAGTTGTCCAATCTCCTCATCCGTTTTTCCCCGCCCGATGAGGACGGTTGCTTCGTGCTGCCGTGGGGTGAGAACGGGCGGTGGCTGAAGATTGATGCCGGAGTTCCGTCTGATGATGCGTCGAGCAGCCTCAAACGCAAAGCTTCCACAGAGTTGCGCAATCGGCAATGCATTGCCTTTCAACCTCTCCAGCGACGGCGCACCAAAGGAGCAGGTTCCCTGGTACTCGCCTGGGAGATGGACTGGAACAGTGAACCCTTCCCCTAGTCCAAACGCCACCGCCTCGGCTAGAATTTGCTTCTGACGCGGAGTTAGTCTGATGATATTTGGGATGTCGCTCCAACGAAATCCCACAACCGTCTTCATGCTGGCAGAATGTACTGGGTCGTCAAAGAAATATTGGCGTTCTAAAATGTGATGGACCCAATCGGCGTTATAGGTAGAAAGCCGAATGGCATCGTTAGGAGGCTGCCCAAGATCGACATGATGCCCCATGGCGAATTGGCGGAAACCAAGCGTGCGGGTGACGCGCTCGAGCGCTTCGAGTAGTTGGCTTTCGTCGCGCGCGCGCATGAAGCTCTGGAGGAATTCGTCCAGATCACGGACAGACAGCATAAGTCACCTATCTCCTGTTGGGCGTTACCCCTCAGGTGACCTCCCCTTTTACGTAGCTATTCAAGGGATTGGTGTCGCCTCCTTGTTCCCATAATCGCTCAAGTTATCCATGCGGATGCGAGTAATATCAAGGTGCATTGATCAGAACCCATGGGCCCATTGGCGCAGTCCGAGTGACATGATGCGCCAGGGCTGCTCGACGAGC
>NZ_JBHDJI010000010.1:0-165000 GCF_041877245.1 Sphingobium agrisoli | reverse complement strand
GATACCTTCAGTCCCGCCGAATGCCGCAATTATCTCACCAACTCGGGGTACGGATCAATCTAATGTCATCCGACTCTAGCGACCAAGCCGACATTACGGAAGCAAAGCCTTTGCGTCCAAATGCAAATCTCGCAACCATCAAGCGCGAATTCTGCATTTGCGAACAACATTTTGTACAGCGACAAGGAAGCCGCCTTTCAGGCATCCTCTCCTAAAACTTCATGGGCCGGTCTTTTGACTGGCCTTTTTTTGTCGCGAGTCGGGAGGACGCCGATTAGTGTTTGTGGCGATCAGCGGCGTCACGCCGCTGGCCAAGGGGGCAGATCAATTGGTTGAGCCGCACCTCATCCTGCGCACCCGACGCGAAGGCGTGGCATATCCAGTCCAAGCACCGTGCCAGAAACAGCATGGCTATTCTCTCTCCAACATCTTTTTCTGGAGAATATCATAAGCGCCGTGCCGGAAAAGAGCGATAAACCGTAGCGAAACGAAATGATACGCTCCGGTACGGAGCGCTTGATCCGTTTCAAAAACGCAAAGCCCTACTGGGCCGCGCCGATTGCGCGGTAGAGGGTGATCCGGTTGCTGACGAGCGCAAGGTCCGTGGCGATGGCGGATTGGCGGGCAGTATAAAGCGCGCGCTGGCTGCTGAGCGCGGTCAGAAAACTATCGATGCCCGAGCGGTAGCGCTGCTCGGCAAGGGCGAAGGCGCGTTCGCTCGCCAGCACCAGCCGCCGCTGCGCCGCCTGCTGCGCGTCGATCGTGCCATCGCGGGCAAGCGCGTCGGCGACTTCGCGGAAGGCGGTCTGCACGGCTTTCTCATATTGCGCGACATAGAGGTCGCGCTGCGCCTTGCTGTAGGCGAGATTGCCGCGATTGGGGCCGCCGAAGATGGGCAGTCGCGCGGAAGGGCTGACCGACCAGGCAAAGGCGTCTCCGGTGAAGAGCGAGGACAGGGCGGAGCTTGCGACCCCGATTGCCGATGTGAGGCTGATCGTCGGGAACAGCGCCGCACGTGCCGCGCCGATGTCGGCGTTGGCGGCCATGAGTTGATGTTCGGCCTGCAACACGTCGGGGCGCTGGAGGAGGATGGCCGAGGATAGGCCCGCGGGCGCTCGGGCGATGGCGGGGATCAGGCTGTCGATCGGGCCGGGCAACAAGGCCTGCTCGACCGGCGCGCCGACCAGCAGGTCGATGGCGTTGCGATCCTGCGCCACCTGGGTGACATTGGCAGCAACGTCGGAGGCGGCCTGCTCGACCGTGGTTTCCGCCTGATAGACGTCGAGCTTGCCCGCCAGGCCCGCGGCGTTGAGCGAGCGGGTGAGCGCCAATGTCCGCTCGGCGCTTGCCTGCGTGCTGCGCGACAGGGCCAGTAAATCCTGGTCCGCCGCTAGCGTCGCATAGGCATCTGCCGTCTCGGCGATCAGGCTGATGCGGGTGGCGCGCGCGCCTTCCTCCGTCGCGAGATAGGATTGCAGCGCCGATTCGGTGAGGTTGCGGACGCGGCCGAACAGGTCGATTTCGAACACGCTGAAGCCGATATCGGCGCTGTAGCTGTTCTGGCGCTGGTCGTTCTGGCGGCTGAAATTTGCGCCGGCGTCCGCCGTGATCGTGGGCAGCCGCGCGGAGCGCTGCACCCGGTAGAGGCCGCGCGCCGCCTGCACATTGGCGAGCGCGGCGCGCAGATCGCGGTTGTTGGCAAGGGCACGCTCGATGATCGTGCGGAGCTTGGCATCCTGCACGAGTTCGTTCCAAGCCAGTCCGGCAGTGGCGTCCGCGCGCGGCGCATAGGCCTCGCCGGTCGGCAGTGCGGAAGGGACCGGCGCCGCCGGGCGGACATAGGGGGGCGCCAGGTTGCAGGCGGCGAGCGTGAGCAGGCTGGGCGCGATGAACAGAACGCGGGTCATGCCGGAACTCCGGCAGGTGTGAGCTTGTCGGGCCGGGGCTTGTCCGATCCGAACAGTTTCGCGATGGTGAAGAAGAAGAGCGGCACGAAGAAGATAGCGAGCAAGGTCGCGGTCGTCATGCCGCCGACCACGGCGGTGCCGATCGCCACGCGGCTCTGCGCGCCGGCCCCAGTGGCGATCGCCAGCGGGATGACGCCGACGATGAAGGCGAGCGATGTCATAAGGATCGGGCGAAAGCGTAACCGGGCGGCCTCCAGCGCGGAAGCGTAGGCGTCCTTGCCTTCGCGGTGCGCGGCTTCGGCGAACTCCACAATCAGGATCGCATTCTTGGCGGCCAGGCCCATGGTGGTGAGCAGGCCGACCTGGAAGAAGATGTTGTTTTCCAGCCCGCGCGCCCACACCGCGATCACCGCGCCGATGAGCCCCAGCGGGATGACCAGCAGCACCGCGAGAGGGATCGACCAGCTTTCGTAGAGCGCTGCGAGACAAAGGAAGACGACGAGCACCGATAGCGCGTAAAGCAGCGGCGCTTGCCCGCCCGAGAGCTGTTCCTGATAGGAGAGGCCGCTCCATGCATAGCTGGTCCCGGCGGGCAGCTGCTTTTGCAGTTCGACCATGCGGTCCATCGCCTCGCCCGAGCTTGCCCCCTCGCTCGCCTGTCCCTGAAGCTCGTAGGCGGAAAGGCCGTTAAAGCGCTGCACGCTGGTTGGCCCCATCACCCAGCGGGTGGTGGCAAAGGCGGAGAAGGGCACCATCTGCCCGGTGCCGGCGGAGCGCACCATCCAGTTGTCGAGGTCGGTCGGCAAGGCGCGATAGGGGGCGTCGGCCTGCATGAACACGCGCTTCACCCGGCCGCGATCGAGGAAATCGTTGACATAGGTGCTGCCCCAGGCCGAGCGGAGCACGTCGTCAACGTCGCGCTGGGTGAGGCCCAGCACGGAAAGCTTCTCCGAATCGATGTCGATCTTGAGCTGCGGGGTATCCTCCAGCGTGGCGGCGCGGACCCCGGCAAGCAGCGGGTCTTTCTGCGCGGCGGCGAGCAGCTGGTTGCGAAGGTCCAGGAACCGCTCGCGGGGGAGGCCGCCGCTGTTCAGCAGTTCGAAGGTGAAGCCGCTCGATTGGCCGAGTCCCCGGATCGGCGGCGGCGTCATGCCCAATATCTTGGCGTCCCGGATCGCCGACAATTGCTTGTTGACCCGCCCTGCGATGGCGGTCGCGCTGTTGGCAGCGCCCTTGCGATCCTCCCACGGTGCGAGATTGATGAAGCCTTGGCCCACATTTTCGCCCTGCCCCTGGAAACTGAATCCCGTCAGGATGAAGCTATAGGCCACATTGTCCTTCTCGTCGCTGGAGAGGTAGTTCTGCACCTGTTCGGCGACCGCCGCCGTGCGGCTCGACTTGGCGCCCGCGGGCAGGGTCATTTGCACCATGACCTGCCCCTGATCCTCGACGGGAAGGAAGCTGGACGGCAGGCGGGTGAAGATCAGCACCAAAAGGGCGAGCAGGACGGCATAGACGCCCCAGAACAGCGCGCGCCGGCCCATGACCTGCTCCGTGCGGCGGATATAGCCGTTCGTCATCCGATCGAACCAGCGGTTGAACTTGCCGGCCCAGCCTTGGTGCTTCTTGCCCGCGCTGACGGGCTTCAGCAGCGTGGCGCAGAGCGCGGGTGAGAGGATCAGCGCGACCAGCACCGACAGCAGCATCGAGGAGACGATGGTGATCGAGAATTGGCGATAGATGACGCCGGTCGATCCGCCGAAGAAGGCCATGGGCAGCAGCACCGCCGAGAGGACGAGCGCGATGCCGACCAGCGCGCCGCCGATTTCCGACATGGATACGATGGTCGCGTCGCGCGGGGACAGCCCATCCTCCTCCATCAGCCGCTCGACATTTTCAACGACGACGATCGCATCGTCCACCAGCAGGCCGATCGAGAGGACCATGCCGAACAGGGTGAGCGTGTTGATCGAATAGCCGAACAGCGCGAGGATGCCGAAGGTGCCAAGCAGCACCACCGGCACCGCGATGGCCGGGATCAGGGTCGCGCGCCAGCTTTGCAGGAAGACGAACATCACCACGACGACCAGGCCGACCGCTTCGAGCAGCGTGTGGACGACCTCCTCGACCGACAGCTTGATGAAGGGGGTGGTGTCGCGCGGATAGACGACCTTGTAACCATGCGGCAGCGCGCCGGAGAGATCGGCGACTTTTGCCTTCACCAGTTCGGCGGTCTTGAGCGCGTCCGCGCCGGGCGAGAGCTGAAGCGCCATGCCCGACGCGGGATGGCCGTTGATGCGGGCCGAGGTCGTGTAATTTTCGTTACCCAGTTCCACGCGGGCGACGTCGGACAGGTGGACGATCGACCCGTCGCTCTGGGTCTTGACGATGATGGCGCGGAACTGCTCGGGCGTCTGGAGCCGGGCGCGGGCGGTGACGGTCGCGTTGATCTGCTGTCCCTTGGGCGCGGGATCGGCGCCGATCTGCCCGGCTGATACCTCGACATTCTGCGCCGCGATCGCGCTCTGCACGTCGGAAGGCATCAGCCCCACGGCGGCGAGCTTGTAGGGATCGAGCCAGACTCGCATCGCATATTGCGACCCGAAGATGCGGGTCGATCCGATGCCGTCGATGCGGGCGATCGAATCCTGGAAATTATTGACCAGATAGTCCGCGATATCCGCCTGGCTGGCGGCGTCGGTCTCGTCATAGAGGCCGACGAGCATCAGAAAGTCGGTCTGCTGCTTGGTGACGGTCAGCCCCTGCTGCTGCACGGCGTTGGGCAAGCGGCTGAGCGCCTGCTGCACCTTGTTCTGGACCTGCACCTGCGCGGTGTCCGGATCGGTTCCTTTCTGGAAGGTCACGCTGATCTGGGCCTGGCCGTTGGACGAGGAGGAGGACGAGAAATACATGAGGCCGTCGACGCCGGTCAGTTGCTGCTCGATGACCTGGGTGACGCTCGATTCGACGGTTTCGGCGGACGCGCCGGGATAGGTGGCGCTGACCGACACGCCGGGCGGGGCGATGTCGGGATATTGGGCGATCGGCAGCGAGAGCATTGCGCCCAGGCCCGCCAGCATGATGCCGATGGCGATGACCCAGGCGAAGATCGGCCGGTCGATGAAATAGCGGCTGAGCATCGGTCCGCCCTATTTTGCGGCAGCGACGGCGACGGGCTTCACGACATCGTCGGGCCTGACCTTGTCGGTGCCCTCGACGATCAGCCGGTCGCCGGGCTTGAGGCCGGCGGTGACGAGCCATTTGTCGCCGATCGCCTGGCCGGCGGTCACGGTGCGGCGCTGGACCTTGTTGCCCTTCGTCACGACGAGCGCGGTGGCATTGCCCTTGGGGTCGCGGCTGATCCCCTGCTGCGGGGCGAGGATGGCGCGCGGGACGACTGCCTGCGGGGCGATAACGCGGACGAACATGCCGGGCAAAAGCAGCCCGTCAGGATTGGGAAAGCGTGCGCGCAGGGTGACGGTGCCGCTGTTCACGTCGACGATCGGCTCGGCGAATTCGACCCGCCCCTCGATCGGATAATCGGTGCCGTCTTCCAGCTTCAAGCGAATGGTCGCGCTCGCCGGCAGCGTCCTGCCCGCCGCGAGCGAGCGGCGCAGCTGGAGCAACTGGGCGCTCGACTGGGTGATGTCGACATAGATGGGATCAAGCTGCTGGATCGTCGTCAGCGGATCGGCCTGGCTGGTCGTCACCAGCGCACCGGGGGTGAAGAGCGTGCGGCCGATCCGCCCGCCGATCGGGGCGCGGACCAGGGTGAAATCAAGGTTGACGCTGCTGGTCTGAAGGCTGGCGCGCGCTTGCGCCACGGCCGCCTGCGCCTTGCGGGCGGCGGCGATGACGTCGTCGCGGTCCTGCGCGCTGACTGCCTCGGTCTCGCCGAGGCTGCGATAGCGCTGGGCGCGGGCCTGCGCGGCGGCGGCGGTCGCCTGCGCGCTCATCAGCGCCGCCTGCGCCTCGTCCCGCGAGGCGCGATAGAGGCGCGGGTCGATCTGGTAGAGGGGCTGGCCGGCGCGCACCATCGCGCCTTCGGTAAACAGGCGTTGCTTGATAAGGCCAGCGACCTGCGGCCGCACCTCCGACATCATGGTCGACACGGTGCGACCCGGCAGTTCGGTCGATACCGTGGCGTCCTGCGCCGTCAACGTCACCACGCCCACTTCCACCGGACCCTTCTGCGGCGGCTTTTGCTGTCCGCAGGCGGTTATCAGGAGAGAGAAAGCCAGCGGCGCGACCCGAAGGCTCTGAAGGCATGTGGGCAAGGGCATGTCGATACGCACATCCTAGGGCTTGCCAGTCGGAGCGCCGCCGCTCGCTTGTCCCGGCCGCATGGCGGGGGGGGGGGGCTTGGGGAGGGATACCATGCGGTCGGGCGCAGGGCGGACGCTCCGGCTGGCGTCGGCGGGGGGTGCCGACAGGTCTGTCATCCCCATTTCGCCAGTCACGCAAAAGAGCAATTTGTCGTCAATCTGTCGCAGCGTGGCATCGGGACGTATCGCTCTGTATCAGCCTGTATCAGGTGCGCGCGGGGGCAGACTCGGCCTCAGGACGGCGTTAGGAAGAAAGAATGCCGGACTTCAGCCCCAAAGGCGGCGCGACGATCGTGGTGGTCGATGACGACGCCGACATTCGCGATCTGATCGTCGCGCAGCTGCGGCAGCAGAATTACCGGCTGCTGGGCGCTTCGAGCATCGGCGAATTGCGAGCGCTGATGGCGGCCGAGCCGATCGACCTCATCGTCCTCGACCTCAACCTGCCCGATGGCGACGGGCTGGCGCTGTGCCGCGAATTGCGCGGCGAGGGGTCGGACGTGCAGATCATCATGGTGACGGCGCGCGGCAGCGCGATCGACCGGGTGCTGGGGCTGGAGCTGGGCGCGGACGATTATCTGACCAAGCCGTTCGAGCCGCGCGAATTGCTGGTGCGCATCCGCAACCTGCTGCGGCGGGGACGGGGCGAGAATGGCGGTGGGCGTAGCCCGGCGCGCTATGCCCATGTCGGGCCGTGGCGGCTGGACCTGCAACAGCGCCGGCTGGTCGCGCCCGATGAGCGGCTGGTGATGCTGTCGTCGGCCGAATTCCGCCTGCTCGGCCGCTTCATCGAGGAGCCCAATGTCGTGCTGGCGCGCGAGACATTGCTGCCCGAGCGGCGGGCGACGGCGGCGTTCGACCGATCGATCGACCTTCAGGTCAGCCGCCTGCGGCAGAAGCTGGCGACGATTCCCGGTGGCGGCGACCTGATCCTGACGGTGCGGGGCGAAGGCTATGTGCTGGCAAGCGGGGTGGACTATTCATGATGGCGCGCTGGGCGCTGCGGGGGCGCGCCTTCTTCCGCAGCATGGCGGGGCAGATCTTCCTCATCCTGACCCTGGGCATGTCGGTGGCGGCGATCATTGCGCTGCTGGTGGCGGAGCAGGCGCGGCACCGCGATTTCGAGCGGGTGCGGCGGCAGAGGGTGGTGGCGAGCGCGGTCGATATCGCCGAGCGGCTGCGGCGCGATCCCGTGCGCGTCGAGGCGATGATGGCGGCGCACAATATCGTCGGCGCCTATCCCGCGCCCGAGGGGGTGGCGCTGAGCGAGCCGGACGCGGGGCTGATCGATGCGCTCGAAGAGCGGTTCGGGGCGCGATCGCAGCCCGAAGCGGGGCAAGTGCCGATGGGCCTGTGCCTGCCGGAAAATCTGCGGAAGAACCGTGCTGCGGGGCTGATCGACGCGCCGCGCCCCGATTGCTGGATCGTGCGCTTCACCGACATGGGCGGGCAGCGGCGCGCCATGGCGCTGACCTTCCCGCGCATCGCCAAGCCGCCGAGCACGGTGTTCAATCCGCTCTACTTGATCGTCATCATCGTCGCGTCGGCGGGGCTGGCCATATTGGTCGGGCGCTTCGTGTCGAAGCCGTTGCGCCGGCTGGAGCGGGCGGCGGAAGCCTTTTCGCTGTCGCTCGACCCGGAGGAAATACCCGAGACGGGGCCGGAGGAAGTGCGCGCGGCGCTATCCACCTTCAACCTGATGCAGCGGCGGGCACGGGCAGGCTTTGCGGAGCGGACGCAGCTGCTCGCGGCGATCAGCCATGATCTCCAGACGCCGCTGACGCGCCTGCGGCTACGGCTGGAGCTGGTCGAGAATGGCGAGCTGCGCGAGCGGCTGCTGGCCGATCACCAGGCGATGCAGACTTTGGTGCGCGAGGGGCTGGACCTGGCCAGCAGCACCGAGGCGCGGGAGGAATGGTCGCTGCTCGACATCGATTCGCTGCTCGCCAGCATGGCCGAGGACGCGCAGGATCTGGGCCAGCCGGTGCGCTTCGTCAGCGGCTGCGGCGGGACGGTTCGGGTCAAGCCCAATGCGCTCAGCCGCTGCATCGGCAATCTGGTGGACAATGCGGTCAAATATGGCGGCGGGGCGGAGATCAGTTGCGCCCGGGGCCATGGCCGGCTGATGATCCATGTCCGCGACCATGGCGCGGGCATTCCCGCCGACCAGCTCGACCAGATGTTCGAGCCCTTCACGCGGGGGCAGGGCGGCCAGCCGGGCGGGCGGCACGGCACCGGCATCGGCCTCACCATCGCGCGGTCTCTGGCGATGAGTTTCGAGGCGTCGGTGAGGCTGCGCAATGCCGATGATGGCGGCCTGATCGCCACCATCGACATGAAAGGGTAAGGCCGGGACGGCTGAGCGTCCCGGCCCCTGCCCCGGCTTACTTCATCGTCGGAATGATGAAGCTCTGGTCGATCACGGAACCGCCGCTCGGCCAGCGCTGCGTCACCTTCTTGGTGCGGGTGTAGAAGCGCACGCCGTCCATGCCATATTGATCCATGTCGCCGAAGCCCGACCGCTTCCAGCCGCCGAAGCTGTGATAGGCGACCGGGACCGGGATCGGCACATTGATGCCGACCATGCCGACCTCCACCTCGCTGGCGAAGCGGCGGGCGGCGTCGCCGTTGCGGGTGAAGAGGGCGACACCATTGCCATATTGGTGGCGCGTGGCGAGGCCGACCGCTTCCTCGAAGCTTTCGGCGCGGACCATCTGGAGCACCGGGCCGAAAATCTCTTCCTGGTAGCTTCGCATGGTCGGCGTCACGCGGTCGAGGAAGGTGGGGGCGAGGAAATAGCCTTCCTCATAGCCCTGGAGCGAGAAGCCCCGGCCATCGACCACCAGTTCCGATCCCTCGTCCACCGCCATCTGGATATAATCCTCGATCCGCGCCTTGTGCTGGGCGCTGACGACCGGGCCATAATGGGCGTCGGCGTCGGTCGAGATGCCGACCTTGAGCGTTTCGATGCCCTCGACGATCCTGGCGCGCAGCGCTTCGGCCGTCTTCTCGCCGACCGGCACCACGACGGGGAGCGCCATGCAGCGTTCGCCGGCCGATCCATAGGCCGCGCCGAGCAGGTCGGCGACGGTCTGGTCGAGATCGGCGTCAGGCAGGACGATGCCGTGATTCTTGGCCCCGCCCATGCACTGGGCGCGCTTGCCCGCCGCGGCGGCGCGTTGATAGACATAGTTGGCGATGTCGGACGAGCCGACGAAGCTGACCGCCTTGATGTCTGGATGGTCGCAGATCGCGTCGACGATCAGCTTGTCGCCATGGACGACGTTCAGGATCCCCTTGGGCAGGCCGGCCTCGATCATCAGTTCGGCGAGGCGGACGGGGACCGAGGGATCGCGCTCCGAGGGCTTCAGGATGAAGGCGTTGCCGCAGGCGATGGCGACCGAGGACATCCAGAGCGGGATCATCGCCGGGAAGTTGAAGGGGGTGATGCCGGCCGCGATGCCGAGCGGCTGGCGCATCGAATAGACGTCGATGCCGGGGCCAGCGCCCTGTGTATATTCGCCCTTCAGCAGATGGGGGATGCCGCAGGCGAATTCCACGACCTCCAGCCCGCGCTGGATGTCGCCCTTCGCGTCGGACACGACCTTGCCATGTTCGGAGGCGAGCAGTTCGGCGAGTTCGTCCATATGCGCTTCGATCAGCGCCTTGTAGGCGAACATGACGCGGGCGCGGCGCTGCGGGTTGGTGGCGGCCCATTCGGGCTGCGCCGCCTTCGCGCTGGCGATGGCGCGGTCCAGCATGGCGATGTCGGCGAGTTCGACCTGCGCCTGCACCTGGCCGATGGTGGGGGCATAGACGTCGCCCAGACGGTCGGGCTGCGAGACGGTCTGGCCGTCGATGAAGTGGCTGATCAGACGCATGGCGGCTCTCCTGTGGCGTGATGCTTGTGCAGGATGGCGGTTTAGTCCATGCAAATTGCCACAGGAACATAGGAAATTGCCGATAGGGCTGTGCATATATGTCGGCACTGAACTGGGATGATGTCCGCCTCTTCCTGGCGGTGGCGCGGACGGCGCGGCTGGCCGGGGCAGGGCGGCGGCTGGGGCTCGACCATAGCACGGTGGCGCGGCGGCTCAGCAATCTGGAGGCCGCGGTGGGGAGCCGGCTGTTCGACCGGGGGCCGCGCGGCGTGCAGCTGACCGAGGCGGGGCAGAAGCTGCTCGACCATGCCGAACGGATCGAGGGCGAGATGGCGGCCGCGACCGAGATGCTGGGCGGCGGGGACGCGCGGGTGACGGGCGCGGTGCGGCTGGCGACGCCCGAGGCGTTCGGCGCCTATCTGGTCGCGCCGCAAATCCACAGGCTGCACCGGGCGCACCCCGAATTGCGGCTGGAGCTGGCGCCCGAGTCGCGAATGGTGAGCCTGGCCAACCGGGACGCGGATGTCGCGGTGCTGCTCAACCGGCCGGTAAGTGGCCCGGTGGTGGCGCGGCGCCTGATCGACTATCGGCTGGGGCTCTATGCCTCGCGCGCCTATCTGGAGGCGCATGGTCCGGTAACGGCGGATCGTCTGTCCGATCATCCCTTCGCCTGGTACATCGACGCGCGGATCGACATTCCCGAGCTGCGCTTCCTGTCGGAAGTATCGGCCGATGCGACCCCGGTGTTCCGGTCGACATCGATCGCGGCGCAGCATGCGGCGGTGGCGGGGGGATTTGGCCTTGGGGTGCTGCACCTGTTCGCCGCCGAGCATGATCCCGCGCTGGTTCGGCTGCTGCCCGAGGTCGAGATACACCGCAGCTATTGGCTGGCGGTCCATGCCGACATGCAGCGGTTGCCCAGGGTCCGGGCGGTGATGGATTTCATCGATGCGGTGGTGGCGGACAGGCGGGCCGATTTCTGATTTGGACAGCGAGCTGGACAGTTGTTTGGCGGTTTCCAGGACGCACTATTTAACATAATTTTGGTTATCGCACTTTGTTAGCACAGGGTCTTGGGCGGTCTTCAGAGGCTGAGTTGGGGCGGGGCGGGGCGGGGGGGCAGCGGGAACAGCAGGTCGCCCTGGAGCGGGGACGGGCCGGCCGCCGGGCCGCTCAAGAGGGCGTCGAAATAGGCGATGGTGCGGGTAAGCCCTTCACGCAGCGGGATTTTCGGGCTCCAGCCAAGGTCCGCCCGCGCGCGCGTGATGTCCGGGCGTCGCTGGCGCGGGTCGTCGGCGGGAAGCGGCTTGCGGATCAGGGCGGATTGGGAGCCGGTGAGGTCCAGCACGGTTTCAGCGAGATCGCGGATGGTGAATTCGCCCGGATTGCCGATGTTGATCGGGCCGGTGATGGCGTCCGCGCTGTCCATCAGGCGGATGAGGCCATCGACCAGATCGTCGACATAGCAGAAGGACCGGGTCTGCGCGCCGTCGCCATAGAGGGTGATGGGCTGGCCGGTCAGCGCCTGGCAGATGAAGTTGGAGACAACGCGCCCGTCCGCCGGGTCCATGCGCGGGCCGTAGCTGTTGAAGATGCGCGCGACCTTGATCCGCACCCGCCCCTGCCGGTGATAGTCGAAGAAGAGCGTTTCGGCGCAGCGCTTCCCCTCGTCATAGCAGGCGCGCGGGCCGATGGGATTGACATGGCCCCAATAATCCTCCGGCTGCGGGTGGACGGCGGGATCGCCATAGACTTCGCTGGTCGAGGCTTGCAGGATTTTCGCGCCGGTGCGCTTGGCAAGGCCCAGCATGTTGATCGCGCCATGGACGCTGGTCTTGGTCGTTTGCACCGGGTTGATGCGATATTGCAGCGGGGACGCCGGGCAGGCGAGATTGTAGATCTCGTCCACTTCGACATAGAGCGGCACGGTCACGTCATGGCGCATGAACTCGAAATTGCGCCGGTCGAGCAACTGGGTGAGGTTGCTGCGCGATCCGGTGAAGAGATTGTCGACGCACAAAACGTCATGCCCCGCCGCCACCAGCCGGTCGCACAGATGCGAGCCGAGGAAGCCCGCCCCGCCGGTCACGAGTATCTTCTTGACGCCCTTGTTCATGGCCTTGCCTCCTGTCGGTTCAGAATGGATGCGGTCATCGCCGCGAGGTAGCGGCGGGAAAAGCGCGCCATGGCGCGATGGTCGGGATTGCGGCGGAGTGCGCCCAGCAGGCTGAAGGCCACCCAGCGCGCGGCATAACCGATGAACAGGATCGCGTCGTAGGCGGCGCGGGCGAGCGGCCCCCTGCCCTGACGGAAGAAGAAGCGCGGGCCCTTGTAAACGCTGGCGAGCACGTCCAGCGACGATTGGCGCGAAAAGCTCGCCCCATGATGGTGGGTGATGCTCTGCCGGGCGGAATAGACCACGCGCCAGCCGGCTTTGGCGACGCGCTGGCACAGTTCCATATCCTCGCCGAACATGAAGAAGGCGGGGTGGAAGATGGTCGGGCCGACGGCTTCGCGACGGAAGGTGAGCGACGCGCCCGATACCCAGTCGATGGCCCGCACGCCGGGCGGGTCGTCGTCCAGATAGACGGCAGGTGGCCGCCAGCGGCGGGGCAGCAGCCGGCCGAGAAAGAGATAGTTGCAGGCGAGGTTGGCGAGGGTCGGGAACGCGCCGCCGCTCGCCCGCTGGAAACTGCCGTCGCTGTTGCGCAGGCGCGAGCCGAGGATGCCGATCGCGGCGTCCTCCTCGATCGTGGCGAGCATCGCGGCGATGGCGTCGGGATCGACGACCGTGTCGGGATTGAGCAGCATGACGATGGGGGCGGCGGTCGCCTCGTATCCAAGCTGGCAGCCGCGCGCGAAGCCGAGATTCGCGCCGCTTTTGATCAGGCGGACCCAAGGGAAGTCCCGGCCCACCATGGCACCGCTGCCATCGTGCGAGGCGTTGTCGACGACGATGGTGTCGACGGCGGCGTCGGGCAGGCCGGTGCTGGCGGCGAGGGCGGTGAGGCATTCGCGCAGCAGGTCGCGGACATTCCAATTGACGATGACGATGGCGAGGCGGGCGGTCATGGCATCATGCTCCGGTAAAGGGTGCCCCAGGCGGGGCGCAGGGCGGGCCAGGCATAGGTGGTGCGGGCATAGCCCTGCATGCGCCGGGCGCTGCGCTCGGCCGGGTCGAGCCGCAAGCGGGCGAGGGCGGCGGCGAGCGCGCCGGGCGCTGTCATGTCGATCCAGCAGGCGGGGTTGGGCAGCAGCCAGCGGAAATGGGGGGCGTCGTGGGTCAGGACGGGGAGGCCGGCGGCGGCGGCCTCCACGATGGCGATGCCGAACGCCTCGAACGTGGCGGCATGGGGCATGACGTCGGCGAGGGCGAGGAGATCGGCGACCTGCTCGGTTGGGACATGGGTGACGCGGACATTGTCGCCCAGTCGCGCCCGGGCATAAGCGGGGAGGTCCGGGTCGCCATGGTCGAGGCTGCCGTCGAGCCAGAGAAGGGGGTCGCCCGGCATGGCGGCGACTTCGTCGATCAGATGATGGGTGCGCTTATGCGCGCGGTTGAGCGCGGCGACGCAGAGGATGACGAAGCGGTCGGGGGCGATGCCGTGGCGGGCGCGCAATGTCGCGCGGTCCGTGCTGGGCGTGAAGCGGCGGGGCCGGTAGCCGCAGGGGATGAGGGTCATGGCGCGGGGGTCGTGGCCGTGCGCCACGGCGTCGCTCAGCGTCGCCGCCGACATCTGGTGCAGCCGGTCGCAGGGGGGATAGTCGGCGGGCGGCATCGCCGTGCCCTCCGTATAGAGGAGGCGGAAGCGCAGGCGCAGCAGGCGGCGCAGGTGGAACAGCAGGCGCGCGAGGGGCGGGTCGATCACATGGACGATGTCGTAGCGGCCGGCGGTCAGATGCGGCAGCAGCGCGAGCGCGAAGGTCAGGCATTCGGCGTGCATCGGGGTGCGGCCGATCAGGCGGTGGAGCGGCAGGTAGCCGATTGCTCGCCCGCCGCGCGCGAGGAAGGGGAGGGTGACTTCGTCAGGCGATTTTGGTCCGCCGCCTTTGAAGAGAGTCATGGTGAACTCGCCGCGCATCTCGTCGAACAGGTCGCGGAACAGCCGCTCGAAGCCGCGCTGGACGAGGCCGACGCCGGGACAGGCGATAGCTATGCGGGGGGTGGTCATGCGGGCCGCTCCTGCGGGCGGAGGGTGGCGAGGCGGCGGTGGGAGAGGGCGAGCGTCGCCACGCAGGTCAGCAGCGCGGCGAGCGCGCCGCCGGCGAGCGTGCCGGCAAGGGGTGTCGCGCCGATCAGCAGCGTCAGGAGGATGGCGGCTCCGGCCGCGCGCGCGACCGGCGACCAGTCGAGCCGGACCCCGGTGCTGGATTGCGCCAGCGCCGAGACCGCCAGCGTGCCGAGCGTGAATTCGATCGCGAGATAGCCGATCGCCGCACCCAGCGCGCCAAAGCGCGGCACGAGCAGGAGAAGCGCGGCGCATTGCGCGATGAGTGCGGCGAGGGTGAGGCGCATCGCCCTGCCCTGTCGCCCCGCGATCAGGATCAGCGGCGACATGGCGGTGGTGACGGCGCGGGCGAGCAGCACCCAGGCCATGAGCCGCAACAGCGGCGCGGCGGCGGCGAAATCGGGGCCAAGCAGGCGCATGATCGCTTCGGCCGCGACATGGAGACCGGCAAAGAGCGGGGCGGCGAGCGCCATGGCGAGGAGCAGCGCATCCTGCTGGGTGCGGGCGAAGGCGGCGGGGTCGCGCCGCGACTGGCCCGAAAGAACGGGGAAGAAGGCGCCGTTCAGCGCCTGGATCGCGACCAGCGCGGGGCTGGTGAAGCGGCTGGCGGCGGCGAAGAGCGCGACCGCGCGCCAGTCGGTGAGGCGCGCAAGCAGCAGCGGGGCGAGCGCGTCGTAAAGGAGGACGAGGAGACCGGCGAAGCCCAAGGGCGCGGCGCGGCGGGCGAGGTGGAGAGGATCGAGGGCGTGGCGGGCAGGATGCCCCAGCGGGCCGGCCCAGCGGATCGTCAGCACGGCTTGCAGCAGGCGGCCGGCGGCGAGGCTGGCGATCAGGAGCGGGAGCGGCGCATGGGCAAGGCTGGCGAGGAAAAGGAGCGGGAGCATCAGTGCGACGCCCGCAAGCTCCGCACCGATGTCGCGGTCCATCCGCAGCGCGAGGCGCAGCGCGACGCGGGCAGGCTGGAGCGCGGCGATGGCGAGAATGGCGACGCTGCCCGCGCAGCCGGCGAGCACCAATGCTCCCTGGCCGCTCACGAGCAGCAGCAGCGGCAGGGCGAACGCGGTGGCGGTCCCCTGCCATAGCTTTGCGCGGGCAAGCGCGGCGAGGGTCGCGGCGCGGCGGTGGGGGCGGCGGGCCATGTCGCGGACGGCGATGTCGGTCTGGCCGAAATCGACCAGCCATTCGGCGATGCCGATGAGGCTGAGAAGGAGGGCGTAGGCGCCGAAGCTCTCCGCCCCGGCAAGCCGCGCGACGGCGAGCGCGGCGAGCATCCGCGCGGCGGAGAGGAGGATGCGGCCGGCGATCAGGCTGAGGCCGTTGCGGATGAGGCGGCTCATGGCGCAAGCCTCCGCCGACAGCGGTCGATCGCGACGAGGATCGCGGCGAGAATCCAGAAGGTCCGGCCGGCCGGCATCTGGCGCAGGAAGAAGCTGCCGAAGCCGTCGATCATGTTGGCGCAGAGGCCCGCGAGCGCGCCGGCGTTGAGCGCGTGAAGCATGGGATCGACGCGCGCGCGGGCGTTGCGCCAGCCGGTGCGGAGCATCAGCGCCAGCATCAGGAGAAAGAGGGCGAGGCCGATCGTGCCCTGCTCCGCCCAGATCAGCAGGTAGATGTCGTGGACCACCGGCCAGTTCGCGCCGAAGCTGCGCGTCAGCCCTTCGGCACCGCCATGCGCCGTGCGGCCGGGGAGGTGATAGACGAAGCTGTTGAGGCCGACGCCGGTCAGCGGATGATCGCGCACCATGTCCCAGGCGACGCCCATCCATTCCCAGCGGAAATCGACCGCGCCCGGATCGCTGCGGGTGAAGCGGCGCACGATGGCGGGGGCGGCCGCGAGCGCGGCGATCAGGCCGATCGTGCCGGCGAGCGCGGTGACGGCAAGGGTGCGGCGGCGGGACGCGCGATCGCGCAGCATCAGGCCGATGGCGACCGGCAGCGCAAGCGCGAAAGCGAGCCAGCCCGAGCGCGACAGGGTGAGGAGCAGCGCCAGCAGGGAGAGGCCAAGCACCGCACCGATGGCGGCCTTCGCCGGGAGTGTCAGCCGGGTCATCAGCATCGCCAGCAGCATCGGCGCGAGCATCGCGAGGAAGCCGGCAAGGATGTTGGGATGGCCGAGCAGGCCGCCGACGCGAAAGGTCGCGCCGCCATCCATGTATGTCGCGCGGTTGGCGTAATCGAGTGTCGTCATCGTCGCTTCGCCAAGCATCTGAAGGCCGATGTCGCCGCGCTTCACATATTGGGCGATGCCAACGGCCGACTGGAGCAGCAGGCCGCAGCAGAGCGAGGCGAACAGGTGCAGGAAGCGGGGAACGCGGACTAGTTCGGCGGCGAGGATGAGGAAGAGGAAGAGCGACTTGGCCATCTGCGCCGCTTCGGCAAGGGCTAGCTGGCGCCAGGGGCCTGCGAGCGCGTCCAGCAGGCCGAGCAGGATCATGCCGGCCCAGCAGAGCGCGGGGAGCGGGAGCCGCATACGGATGCCGTCGCGCAGCTGGAACAGGGCAAGAGCGGCGAGGAAGATGTCCACCGCCTCGATCGCATAGGCCCCGGCCCCGCCCATATGCGGCATGGGCGAGAAACGCTTGGCGATCGCGAGCGGCGCGGTGAGGCCGACGCCCCAGAGGCAGGCGAGGCGGGGATTGCCGCTGGCCCAGAGTCCGCCGCCGAGCAGCGCTGCCCCGGCGAGCGCCAGCGGCGCGCGGGCGGCCGTTCCGCCGGCGACGATCAGCGCGGCGGGCAGCGCTGCGGCGAGGGCGAGCGGCAGGGTCGCGCGGGGCGGCCGCGTGTCAGTCGCCATGGCGCGATCCGCGCGTGGCGAGGATGATGCCGGCCGGCGCGATGCCGCTCGCCGCATAGAGGGCGCGGGCGGTGTCGAGCCGGGCCATAGGGGTGCGGCCTTCCTCCGCCACCAGGGCGACGCAGTCGGCGCGGGCGGCAAGCGCCAGGTTGCGGGTGTCGGCGGCGATCGAGCGCTGCTGGATCAGCAGATGGTCGAAATGGCGCGTCAGGAAGGGCAGCATCGCCGCCAGCCGATCGGGCCTGCCGCTGGCGGGGTTCTGTCCCGCCGGCAGGAGATAGAGGTCGGGACGGGCGAGCATCCGCATCCGCTCGACCGCGAGCCAGGGGTCGTCGCCGATGATGTCGGACAGACCGGCCGCGCCGGTGGCGCCCAGCGGGGCGCTGATCCCGTCCTGCGCCAGCGTCGCGTCGATGAGGAGAAGCCGGCCGCGCAGTTCGTCCTGGAGCATGGCGGCGAGCAGCAGCAGCGTGTCGTTGGCGGCAGAGGCCGGGCATTCGGCGCTGACGACCAGGATGCGCGGCCCCTGCTGTCCCGCAAGGCGGCGGACGAGGTGGCGATAGTCTCGGGAGGCAGGCGCCGCCGGGGGCGGCGCGAGGCGGGCGGCGGGAGCCGCGATAGGATCAGCCGGACGCCAGACCACGGCATAACCTCGCGGCACCGCCCGCCAACGCGCGCCGGGCCGTTGCACCAGGTCGGTCGCGCAGTCGCGGCACCGCGCAAAGCCGATGCCGCCATTCCAGGTCGCTGCCTGATCCGCGCGATGAAAACCCAATGTGCACAACATGACTGCTGGCTTCCTCTTGTTGGATGGCAATGAAGAATCGGTAGCACTGCCATCAAGTGCATTATCACTGCGCCAAAATCATGAATCAACTTGCCGAAATCAGATGGATCAAAATGAAACATCCAAATTTATCGTGGTTAATGCCTATGGAAGGGTCATCGATTTTCAATTTCCATGACTTCATGATTTGATGATTCGTCGAGTTGTTTATTGCATTTCATGTAATTCGTTATTCGATTTATTCGTAATTTCAGTATTTCATCATGAGTGTGGCGGAATATGCATCAACCAAGCTGGGACGCGGATGTCAGGGCGAGCGGGCCGATCGGCCAGTGGGGGACGGCGCTCGGGCGCTTCTGCCGGCTGACCGACAGCCTGCTGATCCTCGGTTGCCTGCTGCTGGCGGCGCGGAGCGGATGGTCGGCGACGCGGCCGATCGCGGTCGATGCGCTGCTGTGCCTGGCGATGCTGGAGCTGACCGCGCCGGCCTTTCGCCTGAGCCGATCGTGGCGGATGGTGCGGCTGCGGCATGAGCTGGCCGATCTTGCCGCGCACTGGACGCTGAGCTTCGCCCTGCTGATGGCGCTCACCGCGCTGATGGGCGATGCGCCGCCGACCGGAGCGGCGATCGGATGGTATGGCAGCGCGCTCGCCGCGATCCTGGGCGCACGGGTCGCGGTGCGGATGGCGCTGCGCTGCTGGCGCGCGCTCGGGCACGACCAGCGCAGCGCCGCCTTCATCGGCGCGACCGAGACGGCCGAACGGCTGTGCGCCACCTTCGCGCGGCAGCGCTGGATGGGCATGCGGGCGCTGGGCGTTTATGACGACCGTCAGCCGAGGACGGGGCGCACGGCGGCGCTCGATACGGGGCCGTTCGGCGGCCCGGTCGACCGGCTCTACGATCTCGCGCGGCAGGGCGCTGTGAGCCGCATCTATGTGACGCTGCCGATGGCGGCGGAGCAGCGGATCAAGGCGATCATCGAGCGGTTCGGGGACACCACCGCCTCGCTCTATTACTGCCCGCCATTGTTCCGCTTCGACCTCATCGGCGCGCGCTGGGACGATGTGCAGGGGCAGCCGGTCATCAGCATCGTCGAATCGCCCTTCGCCGGCTGGTCGCGGGTGGTGAAGCGGGTCGAGGATGTGGCCGTGACGCTGGTCGCGCTGCCGCTGATCCTGCCATTGGGGTTGCTGATCGCCATCGCCATCCGGATCGATACGCCGGGGCCGGTCTTCTACCGGCAGCGACGCTATGGCCTGGATGGGCGGCCGTTCACCATTTGGAAATTCCGGTCGATGCGGGTTGCCGGTAACGCCGACTTCGCGCAGGCGCGGCGCGGAGACGCGCGGGTGACGCGCGTGGGCGCGCTGCTGCGGCGGACCTCGCTCGACGAGCTGCCGCAGTTCATCAATGTGGCGCTGGGCAGCATGTCGGTGGTGGGGCCGCGCCCGCATCCGGTCGCTCTGGACGACGCATTCCGCCCGATGATCCGCCGCTATGCGGTGCGACACAAGATCAAGCCGGGGATCACGGGCCTGGCGCAGGTCAGCGGGTGGCGCGGCGAGACCGAGACGCTGGACAAGATGCAGCAGCGGGTCGCGCACGATATCGATTATCTGCGCCGCTGGTCGCTGTGGCTGGACCTGACGATCCTGGCGCGGACATTGCTGGTGCCGTTCGTGCAGCGGAACGCCTACTGATGCGCGCCGCCCTGCCTCTGCTGGCGCTGGTCGCCGGGTGCGCGCAGCCCGACCCAGCGCCGGTGCTGCCGAGCGCCAAGGCGGCGGCCAGCGTGAGCGCCGACGCGCCGGTCATCCCGGCGGGCGCGATGCGCCGGCAGGGGTTGTGGAATGACCCCAGCCTGCTGCGCGAGGGCGGGCGCTATGTGCTCTATATGACGAGCAGCACGGGCGCGCCGTTCGAGCCGCCGATCCTGCCGTTTCGCGCGGTGTCGGGGGACGGGGTTCGCTGGACCCTGTCGCCAGACCGTCCGCTGCTGACGCCGGCTGGCGGCCCCTATGCCAGCATCGAGACGCCGAGCGTGGTGCGCTTTGCGGGGCGTTACTGGATGGCGTTCACCGGCATCTACCCGGCCGGCGGGCCTAGCCCGATGGCGATCGGGCTGGCGGCGTCGGAGGACGGGATCGCCTGGCGGGTGGCGCGCTGGACTTTGCTGAAGGCGAGCGGGCGGACCGAGGCTTGGGACGGCTATCTGGTGAGCGAACCGGGCGCGGTGGTGCTGGGCGGCCGGCTGGTCATCTATTTTTCGGCGGTCGGCGCGCGGCCCGGCGGCGGCCCGCCGGTGCAGTCGATCGGCATGATCGAGAGCGAGGATGGCAGGCGGTTCAGCGCACCGCGCCAGGTGCTGACCCAGGGGCCGCTCTATCCGGCGGCGGAGGGCTATGCCGGCTATGCGTCGCCCGCAGCGCTGGCGCGGGACGATGGTGGCGTCGATCTTTTCTATTCGGTCGCGCATGTCCGAAGGCACGCCGACCCCGAATGGCAGCAGGTGGCGATTCAACGCGCCCGGTCCGACGACGGCATCCATTTCGTCGAGGACGGTTCGCCGCTGCTGACGCGGGACAGCACGCGCTGGACCGACGGCGAAATCCTGGCGCCCGCGCCGCTGATCGACGGCGGCGCATTGAAGCTCTGGTTCGGCGGGCATGTCGCGCGCGACCGGCTGGCGCCGCTGATCCTGCGGGGCGTCAGCGGGCCGGAATTCGGCATCGGCCTCGCCACCTTTCCTGTCCATCCATCACCACAAGGAGCCAAGCCATGAAGGTCGTCATTCTCTGCGGGGGCCAGGGCATCCGCGCCTTTCCCTTCACCACCTATCTGCCCAAGCCCATGCTGCCGCTGGGCGGCACGCCGGTGCTGGTCCATGTCATGAAGAATTTCATCCGCCAGGGTTTTCGCGAATTCGTGCTGGCGGCGGGATATCGGCAGGACGTGCTGCACGATTATTTCGAGGGCAAAGATATCGGCGCGCATGTCGAGATCGTGGACACGGGCGAGGATGCCGATACCGGGCGGCGCATCTTCAACTGCCGCCACCTGATCGACGGGCCGTTCATCGCCACCTATGGCGACGGGCTGTCGGACGTGCCGATGCATGATGTCGTCGCCTTTCACCGGGCGCATGGCGGACGGCTGTCGATCACGTCGGTGCCGATGTATTCGCAATATGGCGTGCTTACCGTGCGGCAGGATGGCGGGATCGCGCGCTTCATGGAAAAGCCGCTGATCGCCGATTACTGGATCAACGCCGGGTTCATGGTGATGGACCCGCGCCTGTTCGACACATGGGATGGCGACAATCTGGAGCGCGACATCATCCCGCCGCTGATCGCGCGCGGGGACGCCTTTACCTACCGGCATGAGGGCTTCTTCAAGTCGTTCGATTTCTACAAGGATGTGGTCGAGATGGACGAGCTGCTCGCGCTGGGCGGCCCGGCGCCGTGGATCGCGTCGCCCGAGCCAGAGGAGCGCGCCGCGTGAGCGGCTTCTGGAGGGGCAGAACCTGCCTCGTCACCGGGGCCACGGGCTTTCTGGGCGGCAGCCTGGTCGCCGACCTGCTGGAGCAGGGCGCGCAGGTGGTGGCGCTGGTGCGCGACATGGTGCCGCAGTCGCGCTTCGCCGCCACCGACCTGTCGAAGCGGGCGAAGATCGTGCGCGGCGCGCTGGAGGATTATGGGGTCATCGAGCGGGCGCTGAACGAATATGCGGTCGACACCGTGTTTCACCTCGGCGCGCAGGCGATCGTGGGGGTGGCGAACCGCAATCCGCTCTCCACCTTCGAGGCGAATATCAAGGGGACGTGGGTGCTGCTGGAGGCGTGCCGGCGGGTGGCGACGATCGAGCGGATCGTCGTCGCTTCCTCGGACAAGGCCTATGGCGACCATGCGGCGCTGCCCTATCATGAGGATTTCCCGTTGCAGGGGCGGCACCCCTATGACGTGTCGAAAAGCTGCGCCGACCTGATCGCGCTGAGCTATGCCAACACCTATCGGCTGCCGGTGGCGATCACGCGATGCGGCAATCTGTTCGGGCCGGGCGACCTCAATGTCAATCGCATCGTGCCGGGCACCTGCCTCGCCGCGATCGACGGGGCGCGGCCGGTGATCCGGTCGGACGGGTCGCCGGTGCGCGACTATGTCTATGTCGAGGATATCGTGCAGGGCTATCTGCGCGTCGCCGAGCATTTGGGCGACGAGGGGGTGGTGGGCCGCGCCTTCAATTTCGGGACGGGCGAGCCGGTGAGCGTGCTCGACCTCACCCGCCGGACGCTGGCGGCGGCGGGGCGCGCCGACCTGGAGCCGGAGGTCCGCAATCACGCCCATGGCGAAATTCAGGCGCAATATCTCTCCAGCGCGCTGGCGGCCGAAAAGCTGGGCTGGCGGCCGGGCGCGGGGCTGGACCAGCGATTGTCGCAGACCTTCCTCTGGTACAGGGAGCATCGCCATTTCTTCTGATCGCGCCTTCATCGGCATCCCGACCTACAACCGCCCCGCCTATGTGCGCGAGGCGGTGGCAAGCCTGCGCGCGCAGAGCTTCACCGATTTTCGCGCGGTGGTGAGCGACAATGCCTCGCCCGGCGATGTTGGCGAGCAGGTGCGCGCCTTTGTCGAGGGGCTCCGCGATCCGCGCTTCGCCTTTGTGCAACAGGCGGAGAATGGCGGCGAATATGGGCAGGGCCGCTATCTGCTGGCGGCGGCCGGATCGGCGGAATTTTTCGGCATCCTGCACGACGATGATCTGGTCGCGCCGAACTGGCTGGCGCGCGGGGTGGCGGCGCTGGAGGCGGCGCCCGACGCGGCCCTGTTCGTCGCCAATCCGTGGCTGATGGATCAGGGCGGCGCGCCCTCACCCGCGCGAACCGCCGCCTATCGCCGCGCACATGGGCGGCGGCGGCGCGGCGGGCGCTTTCCGATTCTGGAGACGCATATGGCGAGCGGGTTCACGCCGATATCGGGAACATTGTTCCGCACCCGGATGCTGCACATGTCGGGCTTCGTCGATGCCGATTGCCACGGCAATTTTCCGTTCGAGCTGAATATCTTCACCCGGCTGGGGGACATGGGGGCGAGCGGATGGTTCGATCCGGCGGCTCTGGTCGGCTTCCGCTATCATGACGGGTCGCTGCGCCACACGCTGGGGCTGATGGGCAATCCCGATGTGGTCGGAACGATGCTGCGCATATTGGAACGGCGGCGTTACATGGGCGCGCCGGAGCGGCGGCGGCGACGGATCGTCGCGCGGCTGCATCGCGCGGTGGCGGAGATGCGGCTGGAGGCGGGCGACGCGACCGGGGCGAAGACGGCGCTGGGCCAGGCGCTCGCCGCCAATCCGCTGTCGCCGCGCGCCTGGGCGATGCGGATGCGGCTGGGGAGGGGCGGCGCATGAAAGCCCGCACCAACATTCTGACCGCGCTGCTGCTGATCGTGCCGATGCTGCTGGGCGGATGTTCGGGCGGGCTACGGGAGCCGGTTGCCCTGCCCGCCGCGCCGGAGGTGATCCGCTCCACCGCGCGCTACGAGCAGGCCTATCTGCTGGGTCCGGGCGACATGATCGAGATCATGGTCGATCATATGCCCGAATTGTCGCGCAGCGCGACTGTCCGGCCCGACGGGATGGTGACGTTGCCGCGATCCGGCGATGTGGCGGTCGCGGGGCTGACGCCGGGCCAGGCGAGCGCGGCGATCCGCGCCGTACTGCTGGCGCGGGTGCGCGATCCGCAGGTGAGCATCGGCGTTGCCAATCCGCGCGAGGCGAAGGTCTTTGTCGCGGGCGAGGTGAGCCGGCCGGGCGCGGTGGCGCTGCGCGACGCGCCCACCGCCGCGCAGGCGATCATCCTGGCGGGCGATGCGGGCAAGTCCGCCGCGCTGTCGGGCGTGGCGCTGATCCGGCTGGACGCCAACGGGCATCTGGTCGCGCATCTGCTGCGCAACGAGGCGCGCGGCCATGCGGGGCTGCTGCTGTCGCTCCAGAATGTGCCGCTGCGCGCGGGCGACGTGCTGGTGGTGCAGGAAAGCGGCGGGGCGCGCTTCGCCCGCTTCCTCCAGACCTGGGTCAATGCGCCGCTGGGCGGGCTGACCCAGTTGATGGCCCCCTATGTCCAGCTTCGGCTGCTTCAGGAGATCGACCGATGAGCGAGGCGGACAGCTTTGACTTTCGCCGCGCGGGGCGGATCGTCGCCTATGCGGTGCGGGCGCATCGGCGGCTGGTGGGGGCGGTGATGCTGCTGACGGTGGCGCTGGTCGGGCTTTACATCATCGTCTGGCCGCCGGTCTATTCGGCGAGCGTCACCCTCTCCGCCGTGGCCGACGACGACCGCGAGCGCGAGGCCTTCTATGGCGACTGGGCGGTGTTTCGGCGAGACGCGCTGAAGGACGAGATGGTGCTGGCGACATCCGGGCCGGTGCTGAAACAGGTGATCGCCGACGAGCGGCTCACCTATGGCGACGTTTATCACCCTCCGCTGCGCTATGCGACCTGGCTGTGGACGCAAAGCTGGCCGGGGCAGGCGTGGCGGGCCACCAAGGCGGCGCTGTTTGCACGCCCAGCATCGCCCTATGTCGCGAGCGCGCAGGAGATTGACCGCGCCCGGACGCTCGACGACTTCCGGGCCGGCGTGTTCGTGACGCAGGTGCCCGACAGCCATGTCGCGCTGCTGACGGTGCGTGGTCCTTCGCCGCGCGTCGCGCAGATCGCCGACCGGGTAGCGGCGACCTATATCGCGCAACGGCGCACGCGCTTCGCGGCGGAAGCGCGCGAGGCGGAAGCGGCGCTGGCGGCGGAGGCCGAGCGGGCGCGGCAGGGGCTGCGCGCGATTGAGGCGCGGATGGCGCGCTATTACACTCAGAACGACATGCTGCTGATGTTCGAGAAGGACAAGGTCGAGATCGGCCAGTATCTCGCGCGGCAGGGCGAACTGGACGCCAAGCGCACCGCGATCGCCGAGACGCGCAAGATGCTGGGCGCGGTCTCCGCGCAACTGGCGCGCGAAGGGCAGACTTTGGTCGCGTCGCGGCTGGTGCAGGACAATCCGGTAGCCGCCGCCCTGCGGCAGGAGCGGGCGAAGCTGGTGAGCGCGCGCGACGCGATGCTGATCCGCTATCGCGCCGATTCGCCCGACGTCGCCGATATGAACGAGCGGATCGCGGCGCTGGACGGGCAGCTTGGCGCGCTGCCGGCGACCGGGGTGGCGCAGACCAGCATCGCGCGCAATGCCGGCTATGACGCGCTGCGCGCGCGCAAGGCGGAGCTGGAGGCGACGTTGGCGGGTGACCGGGCGGCGCTGGCGGCGCTGTCCGCCGAGGTGGCGGCGAAGCGCGCGGTGATCGACCGCATCCCGCAGAAGATGAAGGACAGCCATGATTTGGGCCGCGCGCATGACCTGCTGGAGAAGACCTATCTCGCGTTGCAGGACAAGCTGACGACGGCGGCAGTGACGGCGGCGACGGCGCAGGCGGTGCCATCAGCGATCCGCATCGTCGAGGGCGCAGCGCTGCCCGAAAAGCCCGACGCGCCGCAAGTGAAGCTGCTGCTACTTGCCGCCGTGCTGGCGGGCCTTGCGGCCGGGGCGGGCTGCGCGCTGCTGGTCGAGCTGGTGGGCGACCGCGCCAACCGCTTTCGGCTGGCGCAGGCCGACGCGCCCTTCCCGCTGCTCGCGGTGGTGCGCGGCGATCCCGACTATGTCCGGCGGCTCTACGCGCCGCGATCCACCGCCAAGAGGAGCGAGCCATGAAATATCATATATTGAACGCGACCCGGTCGCTCGGCCTGCTGCCGGTGCTGGACCGTGTGGCCTTCGTCCGCAAACAGGCGCTGGCGGCGGCGCGCAACCGGGCGTTCGTCGCCGCGCATCCTGGCTTTGCGGTGCCGCCCGCCGATCTGGCATTCGACGCCTATAACAAGGTGGATTGGGCCGATTATCATGACAGCGGGCGCGCTCAGGCCGGGGTGTTCGCCGGGCTGATCCGCAACCATATGGCGGGCGACGCACCGTTGCATGTGTTGGAGTGGGGCTGCGGGCCGGGGCGGCTGATCCGGCATATGCCCGAGTTGTTGGGCGCGCGGGCGGGGCGGATCACGGGGACCGACTATAATGTCGCGACGATCGACTGGTGCCGGGCGAAGCTGCCGGGGATCGACTTCGCGCTCAACGGCCTGGCACCGCCGCTGCCGATCACGGACGGCAGCGTCGATGTCGTCTATAATTTTTCCGTCTTCACCCATTTGTCGGAGGCGATGCATCATGCGTGGATCGCCGAGTTGCGCCGCGTGCTGCGGCCGGGCGGGATGCTGATCGCAACGACCCATGGCGACCATTATCGCTACCTTTTGACCCGGCAGGCTGAGGCGGACGCCTATGCGCGTGGGCAAATCGTCACGCAGAGGCGGTTCGAGGAAGGCAAGAAATGGTATTTCGCGCTGCATCCGCCGGCTTGGGTGCGGGGCACCTTGCTGGCCGGGTTCGAGCGGGTGGCGATGGTGCGGCCCGATCCGGCGGCGGACATGGCGCAGGACGTATGGATCGGGTTCAGGCCCCATGGCTAAGGCGGCCTCCTTGCGCGTCGCGATCATCGGCGATCGCGGCATTCCGGCGCGCTACAGCGGCTTTTCGACGCTGGTCGAGGAACTGGCGACCGGGCTGGTGCGCGATCATGGCATGGACGTCACCGTCTATTGCCGCAGCCAATATTATGAGGTGCATCCGCCGGTCTGGAACGGGGTACGATGCCGATATCTGCCCGCGCCGGGCGGCAAAAGCTTCGAGAGCATCGTCCACAGCAACCTTTCCATACTGGACGCGAGCGTGCGCGGTTTCGACCTCGTCTTCGTGGTCGATCCGGGCAACGGGCCATTCGTCCTGCCGCTGCGCGCGCGGGGCGTGCCGGTGGTGATCCATACCGACGGGCTCGGCTGGCAGCGGCGCAAATGGAGCCGGTTGCAGCAGCGTTATTATAAATGGGCGGAAAAGGTGAGCGCCTGGGCGGCCGATTGGCTGGTCACGGATTCGCGGGCGATGCAGGACTATTACGCGGCCGAATATGGCGCGGCGTCGA
This sequence comes from Sphingobium agrisoli, assembly GCF_041877245.1. Lineage (NCBI taxonomy): Bacteria > Pseudomonadati > Pseudomonadota > Alphaproteobacteria > Sphingomonadales > Sphingobiaceae > Sphingobium > Sphingobium agrisoli. Next base: position 138,005 of record NZ_JBHDJI010000010.1, on the reverse strand, counting down.
CCTATATCCCCTATTCGGGGGCGGTGGGGCAAGCGCCGGACGATGCGGCGCTGGCGCGATACGGCGTGACGTCGGGCGACTATTATCTGGTGGTCGCGCGGATGGAGCCGGAAAATAATGTCGACCTCATCATCCGCGAATATCGCGCGTCGGAGGTCAAGCGGCCGCTGATCGTCGTGGGGTCCGTGCCCTATGAGAGCGACTATGCCCGCGCGGTCGCGGCCGAGCATGACGGGCAGGTGCGGTGCGTGGGCGGGGTGTTCGAATCCGGGGCGCTCAATGCGCTCTATCGCCATTGCGCGGCCTATCTGCACGGGCATGAGGTGGGCGGAACCAACCCCAGCCTGCTGCGCGCGATGCACTGGGGCGCGGCCTGCGTGCCGATCGACGTGCTGTTCCACCGGGAGAATGTGGGACCGGACAACCCCTATTTCGGCAAGGACGCGGGCGACCTCGCCGCGATCCTGCGGGCGCTGGACGATGATCCGGCGCGGCGCGCGGCGCTGGGGCGGGCGGCGAAGGCTAGGGCGGACGCGGAATTCCGGTGGGACGCGGTGGTCGATGGCTATGCGGCGCTGTTCCGGCGGATCGTCGCGCTCAAGACGAGCGGGCAGACGCCGAGCGCGGCGCTGATCGGGGAGGCATATCGCCCCGATCTGTTCGCGCGGCGGGCGGTGGCGTGAAGATATTGCATGTCTTCAACCGCCATCGCGGCGGCGGCGGGGCGGACAATGCCTGGGACGCGACGATCGCCCTGTCGCGGCGGCGGGGGTTGCGGGTCGCGACGTTCGAGCGGGACAGTCGCGATCTGCCGCCAGGATTGATGGGGCGGCTGAGCGCTTTCGCCAACGGCCTCTATGCGCCGGGCGCGATGCGCGACTTTGCGGCGCGGATCGCGGCCGACCGGCCCGACATCGTGCATGCCCATGAACTTTATCCGCTGCTGACGCCATGGCTGTTCGAACTATGCGCGAAGGCGGGGATCGCGCTCGTTCACAGCGCCTATGATTTCCGCATCACCTGCCCGATCGCGACTCACCATGACGGGCGGGGGGTGTGCACGCGATGCCTGGACAAGGGCGCGCATCAAATCGTGCTGCGCGATTGTCGCGGCAACCGCTTCGAGAGCGCGGCGTTCGCGGCGCGGCACAGCATCGCGCAGTGGCGGGATTTCTACCGGCATGTCGATCAGTTCATCGTGCTGACCGACTATAGCCGGGGCTGGCTGGCGACCCGCGCGGGCATTCCGGCGGAGCGGATCAGCGTCAACGAATGTGCGATCCCCGCCGACGCTGACCCCGTCGACCCGGCGCGGGGCGGCTATATCGGCTTTGCCGGGCGGTTCGTGCCGGAAAAGGGCGTGGACCTGCTGCTGAAGGCGGGGCGGACGACGGGCATCCCGATCCGCCTGGCGGGCCCGCCCGGTTCCGACCCCACGCCGTTCGAGGCGCAGGGCGTGCCCGTAACGATCGGCGGCGATCCCGGGCTGCTGCGCGACTTCTATCGCGGCGCACGGGCGCTGGTGGTGCCGAGCCGCTGGTTCGAGACCTTCGCCATCGTCGCCGGCGAGGCGATGGCGCAGGGCGTGCCGGTGATCGCCGCGCGGATCGGCGCGCTGCGCGACACGGTGCGGGAAGACGCGACCGGGCTGCACTTCGCGCCCGATGATGCGGACGACCTGGCGCGGCAGATGCAACGGCTATGGACCGACGACAGGCTGTGCCGCACGCTAGGCACGGCGGCGCATCGCGACGTCGCCGCGCGCTTCAGCGAGGAGGCGCATTTCGCTCGGCTGATCGCCGCCTATGAGCGCGCGCTGGCGTCCGCGCGGCTCAAGCGTCCACGCTGACGACGCCGCGCCGTATCTGGTCCAGCTCGATGCTTTCGAACAGCGCCTGGAAATTGCCGTTGCCAAAGCCCTGATTGCCCTTGCGCTGGATGATCTCGAAGAAGATCGGGCCGAACATATTCTCGGTGAAGATCTGGAGCAGAAGCCCCTCGCTCTCGACGTCGCCGTCGATGAGGATGCGGTTGGCCCTCAGCCGTTCCAGATCCTCGCCATGGCCCGGCACGCGCTTGTCCACCAGCTCATAATAGGTCTCGATCGTGTCCTGAAGGCGGACGCCGCGCGCGCGCAGCTTTTCGACCGTCGCATAGATGTCGTCGGTGGTGAGCGCGAGATGCTGGATGCCCTCGCCATGATAGTCGCGGATGAACTCCTCGATCTGGCTCCTGTCGTCCTGGCTTTCGTTCAGGGGAATGCGGATCGCGCGGTCGGGGGCGATCATGGCCTGGCTGGTGAGGCCGGTCGCCTTGCCCTTGATATCGAAGAATTTCTGCTCCTCGAAATTGAAGAGAGTGCGATAGAATTCGCTCCACACCCGCATCTGGCCGCGCCGGACATTGTGGGTCAGATGGTCGAGCAGGTCGAGACCGACGCTGTTGGCCGCTTCCGCTTCGCGCCAGCCGGGAAATTCCGCCCAGTCGGCGTAGGGGTCCGTCCCGTCGGCAATGAAATAGAGATAGGCGCCGCCGATCCCCATGATGACGGTGTCGTCTTCCTGCGTGCGTTCCGCGCCATGCCCCAGCGCCCAGTCCATCGCCGCCGCGGGATCGGCGACGCGGAAGGCCATGGCGCTGGCCGAGGGGCCATGTACGCCGCGAAACTCGGCGACGCGGCCGGCATCGTCGCGGTTGAGCATGAGGTTGATGCGGCCCTGCTTGTAGCGGGTGATGTTCTTGCGCGGGTGGCGGTGGGTGGCGACGAAGCCGAGCTGTTCGAACTGCGCGGCCATCGCCTGCGGATCGGGCGAGGTGAACTCGACAAATTCGAAGCCGTTGAGGCCGAGGGGGTTTTCGGGGCTGGCGGTCATGGGCGATCCTCTTGGCTGCTGGCTTTGGCATGGGCCTGCGTCCCGTGCGTGATGACGCGGTCGGTCGGCAGGATGGTGTCGATGTCGTAGTCGGGGAGGTCCGCAAGCTCCGCATAGAGCGGGGCAAAATCGGTCTCCACGGTGCTGCGGAGCAGTTGATCGAAACTGTCGATGACGAAATAGCTCTGCTGGAAATCGTCGATGCGATAGCGCGTGCGCATCAGCCGGCGCAGATCGAAGCCGATGCGGTTGGGCGAGGGATCGTCGAGCGCGAACAGGGATTCGGCGCGGGAGGAGACGATGCCCGCGCCATAGAGGCGCAGGTCGCCATCCTGACGGATCAGGCCGAATTCGACCGTGTACCAGTAGAGACGCGCCAGCCGGTCGATCGCGCGCAGCGCGTCGGCGCGCAGCCCGCCTTCCCCATAAGCCTGCATATAATCGGCGAACACGGGGTTGGCGAGCAGCGGAACATGGCCGAACACGTCATGAAAGACGTCGGGCTCCTGAAGATAGTCGATCTGGTCGGGACGGCGGATGAAGCGGCCGGCAACAAAGCGGCGGTTGGCGAGATGGTCGAAAAAGACTCGGTCGGGGACGAGGCCGGGGACTGCGACCACCTGCCACCTCGTGCGGCGCATCAGCCGGTCGGACAATTCGGCGAAGTCGGGAATGCCGGGGCGGTCGATCCGCAATATGTCCAGCCCCTTCAGAAATTCGGGCGCGGCCCGGCCGGGGAGCAGCGCCGCCTGCCGCGCGAACAGCCGGTCCCACAGCGCATGGTCGTCCGCGCTGTAGGCGGCCCAGTCCTGTGGCACGATCCAGTCGGGCGAAGCGCCTTTGGGCGGGGTGGAGTCCGGGTGGGGCATCGCTACATCATAGCAGAAGGGCGCGGGCAGAGGGTTTCAGATTTCACGCCGTTCGGCTTGATTATGAAACAGGAAGGCTGGATATGGCATCTATATGAAACAGAATCGCGGCTTTGACGAGATTGATCGAAAGATACTGACGGCCTTGCAGATGGATGCGGCGATCAGCCATCAGGATCTGGCCGAGCGGGTAGGGGCGTCGAGCGCGTCCTGCTGGCGGCGGATCAAGGCGCTGGAGGCGGCCGGCATCCTGACCGCCACTGTGCGACTGGTCGATCCGGCGCGGGTGGGACGCGGGGTCAATGTGCTGTGCAACATAAGGATGCGGAGCCACGCGCACGACGCGCGCAACGCGTTCGAGCGGTTCGTCGATGATCGGCCCGAGATCGTCGAATGTTTTTCCATGTCGGGGGAGTGGGACTATCTGATCCGCGTCGTAGTGGCGGACGTGGCCGATTATAACCGCTTCCTGATGCAGATATTGCTGGGGCATCCTTCGGTCGCGGGCGCGGCGTCGCATTTCGCGCTGGCGATGACCAAATATACCACCGCGCTGCCGCTCTGAGCCCGTGCCGCCTTCAAAAATGTCATTAACAAGGATCAGCTTGCCGGCGCTCTTTCGGCTTTAATCAACGGTTTAGGCGGGCTTTAGACGCGTGTCGGGCACATGACGATGCAACCTGCGCGTCCTTCGCGGATTGGAGGCGCAGCGCCGATGCCGTTGGCGTTGCAAGGACGAGGGACCGCCGCATGAAGATCGCCCAGGTTGCACCGCTTGCCGAAAGCGTCCCGCCCAAGCTCTACGGCGGCACCGAGAGGATCGTTTCCTATCTGACGGAAGAGCTGGTGCGGCAGGGGCATGAGGTCACCTTGTTCGCGAGCGGCGACTCCGTCACCAGCGCCGAGCTGGTGCCGGTAATCGAGACGGCGGTGCGGCTCAATCCGGCGATCAGGGATCCCATCCCGCACCATATGATCCTGCTGGAGCAGGTGCGCCAGCGCGCCGACGAGTTCGACGCCATCCATTTCCACATCGATCTGCTGCATCACCCGATGGTGCAGGGCTTTGCCGGACGGACGATCACGACGCTGCACGGGCGGCTGGACCTGCCCGACCTCGCGCCCTTCTACCGCGCCTTCCCCGATCATAGCCTGGTGTCGATTTCCGACCATCAGCGGCTGCCGATGCCGCCAGTCAACTGGGCCGGCACCGTCTATCACGGCCTGCCCGCCGACTTGCTGCTACCCCGCTACGAGAAGGACGGTTATCTGGCGTTTCTGGGCCGCATATCGCCCGAAAAGCGCCCCGACCGGGCGATCCGCATTGCCGCGCGCGCAGGGCTGCCGCTCAGGATCGCGGCAAAGATCGACAATGTCGATCGCGCCTACTGGGAAAGCGAGATCAAGCCGTTGGTCGATCTTTACCCCGATATCGAGTATATCGGCGAGATCAACGAGCATCAGAAGGCCGATTTCCTGGGCCGGGCGAGCGCTCTGCTCTTCCCCATCGACTGGCCCGAGCCGTTCGGGCTGGTGATGATCGAGGCGATGGCCTGCGCCACGCCGGTCATCGCGTTCCGGTGCGGATCGGTGCCCGAGGTGATCGACCATGGTCGATCGGGCGTGATCGTGGATAGTGAGGACGGGGCCGTCGCGGCGCTCGCCCGCCTGCCCGAGCTCGACCCGCGCGGTGTGCGCGCCGCGTTTGACGCACGTTTCACGGCGGAGCGGATGGCGATCGACTATGTCTCGCTCTACCATGCGCTTCCCGGCGCCCGCACCGAAGCGGCGCGGCTTCGCCGCGAGCGGGGGGAGGAAGCCGAATTGCAGATCGTAGCCTAAGGAGCCGCCATGTCGTCCATGCCGCAGGTCGATCCGACCCTGGAGCCGGGGCAGAATCTTTCGCAGGCGCAGACGCAATTCTTCATCCCCGCGACCGCTTCGCTCCACGAGCGGCGGCCGCGGACATTGAAGCATGGCGACAGTTTCGCGGTGTTCGACCATAGCGGCGATGCGATCGCCGGGATCGGCAGCCCGGAGGGGCTTTATTATCGCGACACGCGGCATTTGTCGCACCTTTACCTGACGATCAACTCCATGCGGCCGATGCTGCTGAGTTCGGCGTTGCGCGACGACAATACGTTGCTGACCTGCGACCTTACCAACCCCGATTTCTACGGGCCGGACGGGCGGGTCGCGATCGAGCATGACCTGCTGCACATGCGCCGCACGCGTTTTCTGCACGAGGCGGCGATCTATGAACGGATCACGCTGCGCAATTTCGACAGCGTGGCCCGGCGGGCGACGATCAGCCTGGCCTTCGCGGCGGACTTCGCCGACCTGTTCGAGATTCGGGGAATGACCCGGCTCCGCAAGGGCGAGATGCTGCCCGCGGAGGTGGCGGAGGACCAGCTGTGGCTGCGCTATCGCGGGCGCGACGATCTATTGCGGCAGACGCATCTGCGCTTCGATCCCAAGCCCGATCACCTCAGCGAAAGCGAGGCGCGGTTCGAGATCGACCTGCGACCGGGCGAGCGCTGCACCCTGTTCCTGCGCGCGACCTGCGATGGCGCTGAGGCAGGCGACGCGCCGTTGCCCAAGGAGTTTCTGCGGGCGCTTCGCGGCAAGATGCAGGATGCGCGCGCGGCGCGGGCGCGGGGCGGCACGCTGCGGTCATCCAACAGCCTGTTCAACGAGGTGACTCAGCGATCCGTGGCCGACATCCACATGCTGTCGACCCAGACCGAATATGGCCCCTATCCCTATGCCGGCATCCCCTGGTTCAGCACGATTTTCGGCCGGGATGCGATCATCACCGCGCTGGAGACCTTGTGGCTCGACCCGGCGATCGGGCGCGGGGTGCTGGGCTACCTGGCGGCGCACCAGGCGAGCGCGTTCGACGCGGCGTCCGACGCCGAGCCGGGCAAGATCCTGCACGAAGTGCGCCATGGCGAAATGGCGGAACTGGGCGAGGTGCCGTTCCGGCACTATTATGGCAGCATCGATTCGACCCCGCTCTTCCTGATGCTGGCAGGGGCCTATCTGGAGCGGACAGGGGGCAGGGATTTCCTGGCGGGGCTGCGGCCCAACATCCAGGCGGCGCTCGACTGGATCGACCAGCATGGCGACCGGGACGGCGACGGCTTCGTCGAATATGGCCGGTTCACGGACCAGGGGCTGGTCAATCAGGGGTGGAAGGACAGCCATGATTCGGTGTTTCACGCTGATGGCAGCATAGCCAAGGGGCCAATCGCGCTCGCCGAAGTGCAGGCCTATGTCTATGGCGCGTGGACGAGCGCGGCGGCTTTGTTCACGGCTTGGGGGGACGGAGCGCGGGCGGCGGACTATGCGGCGCGGGCGGAGAAGTTGCGCGAGCGGTTCGACGCCGCTTTCTTCGATACGCAGATCGGCACCTATGTGCTGGCGCTCGATGGCGAGAAGAAGCCGTGCCGGGTGCGGTCGTCCAATGCCGGGCATGTCCTGTTCACCGGGCTCGCGCTGGAGGCGCGCGCCGAGAGCGTGGTTCGGACGCTGATGGCGCCGGCCTCTTTTTCGGGCTGGGGCATCCGCACTATCGCGTCGACCGAAGCGCGCTACAATCCGATGAGCTATCATAACGGGTCGATCTGGCCGCACGACAATGCGCTGATCGCAGCGGGTTTTTCGCGCTATGGCTATCGACGAGAGGCCAAACAGATTTTTGAGGGGTTGGTGAGCGCGGCCACTTATGTCGACCTGCTGCGCCTGCCCGAACTCTTCTGCGGCTTCCCGCGCCGGCGGGCGCAGGGGCCGACATTCTACCCGGTGGCGTGCAGCCCGCAGGCCTGGTCGGCGGGCGCGCCGTTGATGCTGATCCAGTCTTTCCTGGGGCTGCGGCTCGACGCGGCGGAGGGGGTGGCGCGGCTCGACAACCCGACTTTGCCCGACCTGATCGACGATCTGATGCTGGAAAATATCCCGGTGGGCGACGGCCGCGTCAGCATCGCGCTGGAACGGATGGCCGAAAAAGTGGTGGCGCGGCGGATCGGCGAGCGGCGCACGGTCGGGATTTCGGTGACCTACTAGGACGGTCAGCGCCGCCCTTCGAGATAGTCGTTCAGCACTTCGTGGAAGAAGCGGACGCGGGTTTCCTGGGCGGCGAGATAGGCGTCATGATAGCCGCGCGAGTGCATCCCGCGCTGCATCCCTTCGGCGAGCATCATGTCCTGATAGACGATCTGCCCGGCGAGTTCGGGCACGCCACGGCCATTGTCGAAATCGCGGACCTCGCGCTCCGCCTCCCGCAAGGGCTGCGGCCCGGCCATGATCGATTCGACCATCTCCTGCCCCGCGACCGGGAAGGCCATGCACCAGAGGTCGAAATGGCATTTGCCGGGATCGTCGGGATGCGGTTCGGTGCGGAAGAAGATGAGATTGTCGGGCAGGAAGCTGATCGTCACATTGGGGAAGATCACCGTGTGCGGGCTGTCGGTGATCTGCTCATCATCCATATGTTCGTAATGAACGTAGCCGCGCTCGCGCCACAGGCGGCGCTTGGCGGCCTTGAGGTCGCGCCAGCCCTGCATCGCCCTGGTCTCATAGTCGGGGTAGGCGTCGGGATCGATGTCCCACTGGCGCAGGATATGATCGAAGGGGTGCGGCATGCCGTCAGGCAGCCGGTCGCTCAGGGACGGGCGCATCGGCTGGACCGTGCGGCCATGGCCGCCCGGATACATTTCGTGCCGGGCGGTGTCGACATCCTGGTCGATCCATGGCGGCACCTGCGGATGGGCGGTGCGGGTATGGTAGCTTTCGGAGAAGTTGTCGGTCGCGAACTTCCAGTTGGTGTTGAGGTTGATCCGCATCCATACAACGCGGACGGCGCTGTCCATCGGATAGGCGCGGTAGAGATCGGGCAGCGGCGCGAGATAATCGAGGAGGTCGGGCGCCTGATCGTCCATCGTGTACCAGACGAAGCCACCCCAGGTCGCGCAGCGCAACTCGCGTAGTTTCAGCTTGCCGCAGGGATTGCCTTGCGGGAAATCATGCGCGTCCTGGGCGTGGGCGAGCACGCCATCGCGGCCCCAGGTCCAGCCATGATAGGGGCAGGTGAAGGCGCGGACGCTCGACGCGCCATCGGCGAGGCGCATCCCCCGATGGCCGCAGCTATTGTAAAAGGCGCGGACCGATCCGTCGTCCTGCCGCACGCAGATCACGCTTTCATGGCGGAAGTCATGGACGACATAGTCGCCCGGTTCGGCAAGTTCGGCGGTGCGGCTGGCGACATGCCAGATGCGGGTCCACATATGGTCCCATTCGCGCTGCATGAAATCGCGCGAGGTGTAGCGATCGCCGGTGATCGGGTCGCCGCGCAGATTGGCGGGATCGCGGCCGTCCAGCGTCAACGGGTGGCGGGGCGGCTGCGTCATTTCAGGTCAGACCCCGGTCATGCCGGCCGTGGTCGCGCCGTCGATGGCGTAATCCGCGCCGTTGATGAAGGCGGCTTCGTCCGACGCGAGATAGGCGACGAGGCCGGCGACTTCCTCCAGCCTTGCCATGCGGCCCATCGGCGACATGCCGTTATAGGCGGCGCGGGCGGCGTCCGGGTCCGGGCATTTGGCGATGATGTTGGAAATGAGGTCGGTTTCGACCACGCCCGGCAGGATCGCGTTGCAGCGGATATTAAGCCGTTCGAGGCCGCAATGGATCGCGACCGATTTGACCATCGCGACCACCGCCGCCTTGGTGACCGAATAGCTGACATAGTTGCTGAGCGCGCGGTTGGCGTTCATCGAGCTGTTGACGATGATCGAACCGCCGGTGCCGCCGGGGTTGCGTTTCATCAGGCGGATGGCGGACTGGATGGTCAGCAGAACGCCGGTCTGGTTGATCGCGACGATCTCGTTCCAGGCGTCGAGCGACAGCGCCTCGATATGGGCGTCGCCGCGCTCGGTGCCGGCATTGGCGAAGGCGATGTCGAGCCGGCCGAAGTCGCGGGCGACCTGCTCCTCGACCGCCGCCCAGTCGTCCGGGTTTTGCACCGCGGCGCGGATGAAGGTCGCGCCGGTCGCGTCGCACAGGCTTTGCGCTTTGTCCGCGTTCGATCCGGTGAAGACGACGCGGGCGCCGTCGGCGACCAGCCGCTCGACACAGGCGCGGCCGATGCCCGATGTGCCGCCGGTGATGAGCGCGACCTTGCCGGAGAGATTTGCCATATCGTCCTGTCCTTCAATCAGGCCGGGATCAGGCCGTTGGCGCGCGCGATGGCGGTGGTGTCGAAATAATAGGGGGTGATGCCGCTGAATTTGTCGCCGCGCAGGTGAAAGACTTCGGTGAGCGGCATCCGCAGCCGTTCGCCGCTATGCTTGGCCGTGGCGGTGACGACGACCATGACGACGGCATGATTTTCGCCGACGCAGATGTCGCCGGTTTCGAGCGCGGGATCGTCCCAGAAGCCGAACACCTTGCCATAGAGTTCCTGGAGCGCGCGCTTGCCGTGGTAGAAGCCGGCGAAGGGCAGGCTTTCCGCCTCATGGATGACGAAGTCGTCGGTCAGCATGTCGTCCACCGCGTCCCACTGGCCGGTGGCGCTCAGCTGGTAGATGCGCTCGACCATGGCCTTGACCTGCGCGTAGCGTTCCATGTCCATGGGCCTCTCCTGATCCTGCCTCTCCGGCCGACCATGCCGGCTGGCGCGGGGCACGTCACCCTGCAAAAAGAAGCAGGTGCCGGGCGAAGGCCAAGCGTGGACAAGACGCGAGGATGGATAAATTGCGGGAGAGCGGCATGGCGGGCAGGCTGGAGGGCAGGATCGCGCTGGTGAGCGGCGGGTTGCGCGGCATCGGGAAGGCGATCTGTGATTGCCTGGAGGCGGATGGGGCGGTCGTCTATGCGACCGACCTCGATGCGCCGGACAGCGAGGCGGCGCGGGCGGCAAGCCAGTATATCCGGCTCGACGCCACCAGCGAGGACGCCTGGATCGCGGCGCGGGCGCAGGTGGAGCAGGATTTCGGCCGGCTCGACATATTGGTGAACAATGTCGGCGCGGACCTGACCGGGAAGGTGCAGGATCTGGCGCTGGCCGACTGGCGGCGGCTCATCACGCTCAATCTCGACACGGTGTTCCTGGGGACCAAGACGTTCCAGCCGCTGCTGGCAAAAGCGGGGGCGTCCACCCCCTATGGCTCGAGCATCGTCAATATCAGCTCGATCATGGGGCTGGTCGGGATGGGCGAGGTCAGCGCCTATAATGCGTCCAAGGGCGGGGTGCGGCTGTTCACCAAGTCCAATGCGCTGGAGTTCGCCGACGCGGGCGTGCCGATCCGCGTCAATTCGGTGCATCCCGGTTTTGTCGAAACGCCCTTGCTGCGAAAAGGATTCGAGAATTGGGCCGCGCGCGAAGGCACGACGGCCGACGCGATGATCGAGGCGATGGCGCAGACCACGCCGTTCAAGCGGCTGGCCCAGCCGGTGGAGATTGGCAAGGTCGTCGCCTTCCTGGCGAGCGACGACGCCAGCTACATGACGGGCAGCGAAGTCGTGGTCGATGGCGGCTGGACCGCGCGCTGAGGGAGAGCGAAGACATGACGGCAAAGACGGACCTTCAGGGCACGGTGGCGTTGGTGACTGGTGCGACCGGCGGGATCGGACGAGCGACCGTGGCGGCATTGGCAGAGGCGGGAGCGCGGGTGATCGCCACCGACATCGGCGTGGACGCGCAGGTCGATGGGGCGGTGGCCTATGCGCCGCTCGACGTGACGAGCGAAGCGGCGTGGGCGGATGCGATCGCGCGGGCCGAGCGGGAATTCGGGCGGCTCGACATATTGGTGAACAATGCCGGGATCAGCGTGACCAACAGCGTCGCGGCGACCAGCCTGGCCGAGTTTCGCAAATGCTTCGCGATCAACGTGGAGGGCGTGTTTTTGGGCACGCGCGCGGCGCAGTCGCTGCTGGCGCGGTCCGGTGAGGGGCGCGAGGGGGGATCATCGATCATCAACCTGTCGTCGGTGGGCGGACTGCGCGGCGCGGCGATGATGTCGACCTATTGCGCGAGCAAGGGGGCGGTGAAGCTGTTCAGCAAGTCGGCGGCGCTGGAGTTCGCCGCGCTCAAACTGCCCATCCGGGTCAATTCGGTGCATCCCGGCGGGATCGAGACCGACATGATGGACACGATTTTCGCCCGCTATGTCGATGAAGGGCTGTTCGCGGACATGGATGCGGCGCGCGCGGCGGTGTCGGCCGGCCATGCGGTGGGCCGGATGGGGCGGCCGGCGGAGATCGCCGAGGGGATCGCCTTCCTTGCCAGCCCGGCGGCGAGTTTCATGACCGGATCGGAACTGGTGATCGATGGCGGGATGACGGCGCGCTGAGCCGCTTTACCTGACGCAAGAAGGGCTGGATCGTCCGGACGGTCCAGCCCTTCCGCTTGGCGGCATCCGATATGGAGAGAGGATGCCGGCAAATTTCGCCGGGCCGGATCAGGTCTGGTGGAGGATGGTGAAGACGCGCTCGGCGAACAGCCATTCTCCGTCCCGCTTCACCAGTCGGTCATTGTAGCAGGCCCGCGCGCGCTTATCCTTGCCGGTTTCGGGGTCGGTATAGACTTCGGAGAAATAGGTGCGGGCGACGGCCGTGTCGCCGTCGACCCGGATCATGCCGGGCATGGCGACGAAGGAAAGTTCGGGGTAGGCGGGCATGGCGCTGGCCCATAAGTCCATGATCGCGTCGCGGCCGGAAACCACGCCCAGTTGCGGATAGTGGGAAAGATCCCAGTGGCTGTCCTGCGCCCAGAGGCTGGTCATGAGATCGCGATCGACCCGGTTCACCGCGTCGACATAGCTTTCCATCAGTTCGCGGATGGCGATGCGGTCTTCGAGCGGCCCGCTATAGTTGCGGCTCATGCGTCTCTCCTGATCTGCTTTGTTGCAAGCAAGGCTATGCCGGTTCGGTCGCGACCCCTACTCTTGAAAATCTCAGGTTGAGCGCTCGCGCAGCAGGCGACGCAGAATTTTGCCTGAGGGGTTGCGGGGCAGGCTGTCGGTGAACAGCACCGACTTGGGCGCCTTGTAGGCGGCGACGCGCGCGCGCGCCCAGGCGATGATGTCGGCGGGATCGGGCTGCGTACCTGCGACCGGCACGACGATCGCCCGGACCGCCTCCCCCCATTTGGGATCGGGCACTCCGATCACGGCGACGTCCTGGACCTGGGGATGGCTGAACAGCGCGTTCTCGACTTCGGCGGGATAGACATTCTCGCCGCCGGTGATGATCATGTCCTTGATCCGGTCGGCGAGATAGAGATAGCCGTCCGCGTCGATCCGGCCGGCGTCGCCGGTGCGGAGCCATCCGTCGGCGTCGATCGTCTCCGCCGTGGCTTGCGCGCGGTTGAAGTAGCCGGCCATGTTGGCGGGCGAGCGGATGGCGATTTCGCCGACTTGGCCACGCGGCACGTCGTTTCCCTGCGCATCGAGGATGCGGACCTCGACGCCGGGTAACGGCAGGCCGACGCTGCCCATCCTTTCGTTGCCGTCGACGTCATGGTCCTCCGGCGGAAGGCCAGTGATGGTGCCCGCCGTCTCGGTCATGCCGTACATCTGCGCGAAGCCGCAGCCGAAGATGGCGATCGCCTGCCGCAGCAGATCGGTCGGCATCGGCGATCCGCCGTAGCAGATATAGCGCAGAAAGCTGAAATCGGCCTCCGCCGCGCCGGGATGATCGCAGACGATGCGGAGCGCGGTGGGCACGATCATCAGCTTGGTGATGCGGTGGCGCACGAGCAGGTCGAGCAGTTGCTGCGGATCGAATTCGCGCACGACGATCGCTTTCGCCCCATGCTGGAGCGACCAGAGTCCCCAGCCCGACCCGCTGATGTGGAAGATGGGCATGGCGACGAGCGCGACGTCCTCCCCGCTCCAACGATACCAAGCGGGCAGCGCTTCGGGCGGCGCGCTGTCGCGCAGCGCGAGCAGGCTGCGGTTGGTGAGCATCGCGCCCTTGGGATGGCCCGTGGTGCCCGAGGTGTACAGTTGCAGCACGACATCGTTGCGTCCGGCGTCGGCGTGCGGATCGGCATCGTCTTGCGCGTCGCACCAGTCGGCGAAGAGCGCGCCTTCGCCTTCGGTCAGCAGCAGCGGGCAGTCCGGGACTGATTCGAGGCGGGCGGCGAAATCGGGATCGGCGACAAGGAATGCGGGGCGGCAGTCGGCGAGAACATAGGCAATTTCCGGCGGAGCCAGCCGCCAGTTGATCGGCACCATCACCATGCCGGCGCGGATCGCGCCCATCCAATACTCGAAATAAAGGTCGCGGTTGCGCCCGAGATAGGCGACCCGGCTGCCGGGGGCCAGACCGGCAGCGCGCAATCCGTTGGCGACCTGGCTGGCGCGGCGGTCGAGCTGCGCGAAGGTCGTTTCACGATCCTCGAACGACAGCGCGATCGCGTCGCCCCGGTTTGCGGCATGATCGCGCAGATAGTCGCCGATCCTCTTCATGCGCGGTCATCCTCCGTTATCCTGCGCCATCATAGCGTGGGGCGCGGCGCTTGTGCCCTGTCAAATTGGTTGGGTGGCGGAGACTGGCGAAATCGACAGTGCCGCAGCGTGCGTGGCGCTTTATGTTGCATCCCCAAGAATCCGCACGAGGGAGAGCGACATGGATCTGGGCTTGAAGGGCAGGAAGGCGATCCTGATCGGCGCCAATGCGAGCGTCGGTCGTCACACTGCCGAAATCCTGGCGCAGGAAGGATGCGCCATCGCGCTGTGCGGCCGGACCCAGGAGAAGGTCGACCGGGTGGTGGAGACGGTGCGCGGCTTGGGCGTCGATGCCTTCGGCCAGGCGGTCGACGCAAGCGACGCGGAAGCGTTGCCCGCCTTCATCGACGCGGCCGCCGACGCTCTGGGCGGGTGCGACATCTTCATATCTTTCGTATCTACCAATTTGGGCGTGGACAGCGACGAAGGCTGGATGGCGGTGATGAACGCCGACATCTTGCCGCTCTCGCGCGGGGTGCGTGCCGCCCTGCCGCATTTGCAGAAGTCCGACGCTGGGTCGATCGTCACCATTTCGTCCACCGGCGCGGTGGAGGAGTTCATGGGGCCGCAGCCCTACAATGCGCTGAAGGCGGCCGTGATCAACTACAGTAGCGCACTGGCGCAGAAACATGCGGCGGAGGGCATTCGCGTCAATTGCGTGATCCCGGGCCCTGTCTATACCGACGACGGGCCATGGGCCTATATCAAGGCGAATATGACCGAGTTCCACGACGGCATATTGGCGCAGATCCCGACGGGGCGAATGTGCAGCGGCGAGGAGATCGGCAAGGCGATCGCCTTCGTCGCGTCGCCCGCCTGCCGCTTCATGACCGGCGCGAGCCTGGTCGTGGACGGCGGCCTGACCAAGCGCGTCCAGTTTTGACGGAGGCGGGCATGAGCGAGGACGCGCATCCGCCCCGGCTCAACTGCGTCCTGATCGCGGGCGGGCTGTATCATGATTTCGACTTTGCCCGGCTGGAATTGCTGACGCTGCTGGCGCAAGACCCTCGCGTGCGGACGCGGGTGTTCGAGGATTATGGCAATCTGGACGCCATCCGGCAGGCCGATTTCCTGATCACCTACACCTGCGACGTGACGCCGCCGCTGGAGGTGCAGGAGGCGCTGCGCGATTGGGTGCGGGGCGGCGGGCGCTGGTATGCGCTCCATGGCACCAACAGCGTGTTGCGCCTGTTCGACAATGGCCTGTACGGCGCGCCGCGCTGGGCGCCGCTGCTGATGGAGACGCTGGGCACGCAGTTCATCGCCCATCCGCCGATCGCGCCCTACAAGGTGGAGGTGGCCGATCGCGACCATCCGCTAACACAGGGAATCGCGCCGTTCGAGACGAAGGACGAACTCTATCTGATGGAGCGGCATGGCGACCTGCATGTGCTGCTGGACACGGAATTTCAGGGCCAGGCGACCGGGTTCGACGAACATGAATGGGCGCAGGACCGGCATCCGGTGCTGTATATCAAGGCGCAGGGCGCGGGCGCGGTCCTCTACAACACGCTCGGCCATTGCCGGGGGCATTATGACATGCAGCCTTTCCTGGACTGGTGGCCGCAGGTGGATCGCTGCGCGTGGGATTTGCCGGTGTTCCGCGAGTTGCTGCGGCGGGGAATCGAATGGGCGAAGGAGAAGCCCGTCAGCTGAGCGGCCCGACCGGCAGATGCTCCGCGCCCGGCGCTTCGTCGGGCACGGCGACTTCGACCCAGCCATCGGCATCCTCCCGCACGTCGAAGCGGATCAGCGGCGCATAGCCCGCGCCGCCGAGGCATTCGCCGCTGTCGAGCTTGAAGCGCGCGCCGTGGAGCGGACACATGATCGCGCCGCGCCGCACCCGGCCATCGGGCGCGAGCGCGGCGGCCTGGTGCGTGCAGCGGTTGATGAGCGCGTGCAGCCGGCCTTCGTCCCGGACCAGCACCACCGGCCAGCCATGCACGATGAAGGGGTGGGGGCCGAGGCCCTCAATTTCGTCCGCCCTGGCGACGCGGTGGAAAGTCCCGGCCATGTCTATCTCCGCTCCTGCATGGGTGTGAGCGTCTGCCATGCGGGCGGGATGCGGCGCAAGGGGGTCATGCGGCGCGGCTGAGCGCGGCATAGGCGCGCAGGTCATGATCGGCGTCGCCGAGCAGGCGGGTGAGGAGCATGACCCGCTTGAACGCCTGCCCAACCATCAATTCCTCGGTCGTGCCGATGCCGCCATGGAGTTGCACCGCTTCCTCGGCAATATGGATCGCACTGGCGCTGATATAGGCTTTCGCGCCCAGGATCGCGGCGCGTGCCTGCGGCGGCGGCTGGGCGGCGGCGCGGTAGAGCTGCGAGCGGCTGAGTTCGAGCAGCGCGTAGCAGTCCGCCAGCCGATGCTGGATCGCCTGAAAGCGGCCGATCGGCTGGCCGAATTGCTGCCGCGTCTTCACATAGTCGAGCGTGGCGTCGAACATGTGGGTCATGAGGCCGACCAGTTCGGCGGCGATGGCGAGCCGGGCCTGATCGAGCACCGCGTCCAGCGCCGCCGCGCCGCCGGCGAGCAAAGTCGCGGGTGCGGCGGTGAAGACGATGTCGCTCGCGACCGACCCGTCGACCAGCCGATAGTCGGCGCGGGCGACTCCGGGGCCAGCCGGATCGACGGTGAAGACCTGATCATGCCCATTGTCGTCGCGGGCCGTGACCAGCAGCAGGTCGGCGAAGCCGCCGCCCAGTACCGCGATCTTCTGGCCGCTGAGCGTGCCGTCCTGAAACCGCGTCGCGAGGCTGACGGGCAGGTAGCGGCCGCTACGTTCCATATGGGCGAGAGCGGGAAAGCGGGTGCCGGCGATGACGCCGGGCAGGATGGCTTCTCGCGCGGCGACGTCGCCCGATCGATCGATGAGCGACGCTGCGAGCAGGATGACGGAGAGCAGCGGTTCGGTCGCGACACCGCGTCCCATGATTTCCGCCACGGTGATCAGCTCCGCCGCGCCGCCGCCAAGCCCGCCCATATCCTCGGCGAAGGGGAGCGCGAGCAACCCAGTGTCGGCAAGCGTCCGCCAGTTCGCCGGCGCGAAACCAAATGGCTGGGCGACATAGGCGAGGCGGCGGGCGGCATCATAATGATCGGCGACGAAGCGGTCGACCAGATCGCGGAGCATCAGCTGCTCGTCATTCAAATCGAAGTTCACGGCGGCCTGACCCCTGCTCTCCCACGCCGGTGGCGCAAAAGCGTCGCGCCCCGGCGGCCGGTTAAAGCATCATGACGGCGGGCAGGCCGACTGCGCTTTCCGATAGGATCGGGGCGATGGCCGCCAAAAACCTCTCACTAGTCACAGGTTTTTGAACACTTGTCTAAGCATCTGGAGAGGCGTAGCTTTCCGTCTATGGAGAGAACAGACGACTCATTCGTCGCCTGCACGGATCGTTTCGACCCAGAGAGCATGAGCCCGGTCGATTTCCGGTCAAGCAGGCAGGGCACCATCTGCATCGCGTCGATCGAAGACGTGCGGCCGGCCGCGGAGGCGTTGCGCGATCTTGCAAAGGAGATCGGCAATTTCCAGGTCGCCGCCTGTGCCAACATCGCCTCCAAATCGCCGATGATGGACGCGCAGGGCCATGCGCTGGCCTCCGCCGTGTTCGGCTGGCCCGGATCGAAGGACCAGTGGTGGAAGAAGCCGTTGCTGGCGCTGAGTTCGCCGCTGACCTTTGCCTGCCGTTATGAAAGCGAACCCTTCTGGGTGAATGCCAAGGGCATCCATACCCGCGCGCCCAACCCGCTGCTGGACCAGATCGACCTGTCGCATTTCCGCGACGAGGTGAACGCCAAGGCGGTGATCGTCGTGCCGGTGCACCTGCCCTTCGGCCAGATCGGGGTGGTCAGCTTCTCGCTGATCGACGACCGCAGCGACGATCTATCGCGCGAGTTTGACCTCTATGCC
Source organism: Sphingobium agrisoli (assembly GCF_041877245.1). NCBI lineage: Bacteria > Pseudomonadati > Pseudomonadota > Alphaproteobacteria > Sphingomonadales > Sphingobiaceae > Sphingobium > Sphingobium agrisoli. The sequence continues at coordinate 119,841 of NZ_JBHDJI010000010.1, read as the reverse complement.
GATGTGCTGGAATATCAGGCGCGGCGCTTCATCACCGGCTATTCGCGGGTGGCGAGCGAGCGGCACTGGATTCCGCGCAATTGCCGCCTGTCGAAGCGCGAGGTCGAATGCCTGCGCTGGGCGGCGCTCGGCAAGACCGATGTCGAGATCGCGATGATCCTGGCGCGCAGTTGCGCGACGGTGCGGTTCCACATCCACAATGCCGCGATGAAGCTGGAGGCGGTCAATCGCAGCCAGACCGTGTTCAAGGCGACGCAGCTCGGCTACCTCGGCAGTGTCGCGGTCTCCGCGTCCTGCGGCCAGCATAGCGCGGCCGGATAGCGGCTCTTTTCAGGCCGCCGTGCTGGCGCGGATGACGAGCCGCGCGGGCAGGGTGGAGGGCGGCACCGGCAGCCCTTCGATCTGCGCGACCAGCGTATCGACCAGTAACCGGCCTGCGCCCTTCAAGTCCTGCATCAGCGTGGAGAGCGGCGGGCTGGTCAGGCTGGCGGCGGGAATATCGTCGAAGCCGATGATCGCCACATCTTCGGGGACGCGCAGACCAGCCTGCGCGAGCGCGCGCATTGCGCCGATGGCGATGAGGTCGCTGGCGGCGAAGATGGCGTCGAACGGAACGCCGCGCGCGATCAACGTCTGGGCGGCGGCCTGACCCGCCTCCTCGGCGGTCAGCGCGTCGACCTGAAGCTTGGGATCAGGCGAGAGGCCGTGCGCCGCCAGCGCCTGGCAAAACCCCGCGAAGCGATCGGCGAATTCGGGGTAATGGCCATCGGCATGGCCGAGGAAGGCGATGCGCCGCCGCCCCAGGCCCAGCAGATGTTCGCCGGCCAGCCGCCCCGCCCCCACATTGTCGGAGCCCACGGTCGGCCCGATCGTATCGTCCCCCACCGATCCCCAGCGCACGAAATGAGTGCCGTGGCCGACCAGATCGGTGAGCCGCCGCTCATAGAGCGTATAGTCGCCATAGCCGAGCAAGATCAGGCCATCGGCGCGATGGCTGTCCTGGTAGCGGACATGCCAGTCATCCTCCATCTTCTGGAAGGAGATGAGCAGGTCCAGCCCGCGCGCGCCGCATTGGCGGGTGATCGAACCCAGCATCGCGAGGAAGAAGGGGTTGATGTTCGATTCGTCCGGGGTCGGGTCTTCAAAGAAGAGCAGAGCGATCGTGTTCGACCGCTGCGAACGGAGCGATGAGGCGTTCTTGTCGACCGAATAATTGAGTTCGCGCGCGATCGCCTCGATCCGCTCGCGGGTTTCGAGGCTGACCGAGCGCGATCCGCGCAGCGCGCGGCTGACGGTCGGCTGCGACACGCCGGCGAGATAGGCGATGTCGAAACTGGTCGGCTTGCTGCTGGGCTGCCGCCCCATGGCTCCGCTCCAAAAAGGCGCGCTTGTCACGCCGCAACGACGATAGGGCAGCGCGGAAACCTTGGCAATTGCGTCCTTTCGGCCAGACAGGATCGTGACGCTGCGGCCACAGCGGCGTGTTGCATAAACCGCGCATACGTATGCCGTATGGCCGCTGACGGCCGGACGGGCCTATGACGAAATCTCCGCAGGACAGCGACACTGCACGGTCGCGCCTGCGGAACCAGGGTATCCGCATCGGCCAAGAGGGCTGTGCCGATGTCATAGGGGAGAGGATCTTACAGTGGCTAACCATATCGCGCGCGCTCCGTGGCTGGGCGCATCCCTGCTTGCCATCGCGATCGCCGCGCCGGCGACCGCTCAGCAGGCGCCGCAGGCGAGCACCGCCGCGCCGCAGGACGAGCCGGCCGACACGATCGTCGTCACGGGCTTCCGCGCCGCGCTGGAGAGCGCGGTCAACGTCAAGAAGAATGCGCAGACGATCGTGGAATCGGTGTCGGCCGAGGATATCGGCAAGCTGCCCGATGCGTCGATCGGCGAATCCATCGCCCGCCTGCCCGGCCTCACATCGCAGCGGCTGTTCGGCCGCGCCAATTCCATCGCGATCCGCGGCGCGAGCGCCGACCTGTCCTCCACCACGCTCAACGGCCGGCCGCAGACCTCCACCGGCGAGCAGCGCAATGTCGAGTTCGACCAATATCCGGCCGAAGTCGTCAACCGGGTCGACGTGTACAAGACGCCGCAGGCGAACCTCATCCACCAGGGGCTGGTCGGCACGGTCGACATCCGCACCATCCGCCCGCTCGACTATGGCAAGCGGCTGGTCGCGCTGGGCGCGCGCGGCGTCTATGCCGACCTCGGCAAGGTCAATGCCGACAGCAAAGACAAGGGTTATCGGCTGACCGGCACCTATGTCGACCAGTTCGGCGGGGATACGATCGGTGTCGCGCTGTCGGTCGCCTATAGCGACGAACCCTATCAGAGCGAGGAGTTCGAGGCCTGGGGCTATGCCGACGGGCCGAACGGCGACAAGGTGATCGGCGGCATGAAGCCGTTCGGCGTGTCGACCCAGCTCAAGCGTCTGGGCATCCAGGGCGCGGTGCAATATCGCGCCAGCGACACGCTGATGCTGACCTTCGACGGCTTCTATGGTGATTTCAAGGACAAGCAGATCAAGCGCGGGATCGAATTCCCGCTCTTCTGGTCGGGCGCGCAGCTGTCGCCGACGGGGCTTGAGACCGATGGCGACTTCATCAAGGGCGGCACCTTCTCCAATGTCGAGGCGGTGGTGAACAACCATGGCTATGAGCGCACCTCCACCATCTTCTCCGGCGGGTTCAACGCCAAATATATCGGCGACGACGGCTGGTCGGCGAGCTTCGACTTCGGCTATTCGCGCACCGACCGCAGCGAATTGTCGCTGGAGACCAATGCCGGCACCGGCCCCGGCGGCGGCGTGGGCGCGACCGACACGCTGACCTTCGTCAGCGGCAAGAAGGGTACGCGCTTCACCAGCCACCAGCTCGACTATTCGGACGTCAACAAGATCGTGCTGACCGATCCGCTGGGCTGGGGCGGCGGCGCGCCGCTCGGCCATCAGGAAGGCTATTATAACGACCGCATCATCGACGATGAGCTGAAAAGCTATCAGATCGAAGTCGGCAAGGAGCTGGAAGGGGGCTTCTTCTCAAAGATTTCGGCGGGTCTGGGCTATACCGACCGCACCAAGGCCAAGACCCCTGACGAATATTTCCTGAACCTGGCGGGCGGCGCGCGCCAGCTGGCGGTGCCGCAGGAATATCGCATGGGCGCGACGGATCTGAGCTTCATCGGCGCTGGCCCCATCCTGTCCTACGATCCGTTCAAGCTGCTGGCGGACGGGGTTTATGTAAAGACGCTCAACCCCAGCAAGGACGTGCCCGCCAAAGCCTATGCCGTGACCGAGCGGGTCATGTCGGCCTATCTGATGGCGGACATCAAGACCGCGGTCGGTGCGTCGGAACTCACCGGCAATATCGGCGTGCTGGCGCAGAATACCGAGCAAAAGTCGCGCGGATTCGTCAATCTGGCCGCCGCATCGCTGGTGCCAACCACCCGGGGCGACGATTATTGGGATATCTTGCCCAGCATGAACCTGTCGCTGCGCCTGCCGAGTGACCTCGTCGTCCGGCTGGCGGCGGCGCGCGAAATCCAGCGGCCGCGCTTCGAGGACATGAAGGTGAGCCTGGATTACGGGTTCAACACCGCGAGCGGCATCGTGACCGGCACCGGCGGCAACCCCTATCTGCGGCCTTATCGCGCCTGGGCGGCGGACTTCAATATCGAGAAATATTTCGGAACCAAGGGGTATTTGGGCCTCCAGATGTTCTACAAGAAGCTGCAAAGCTACGTCTATCGCGAGACGGTGCCGTTCGATTATAACGGCCTGCCGGTGGTGGTGCCGCCGGGCGTGACCGACCTGCGCGGCACGATCACCCGGCCGGTCAACGGCAATGGCGGTAAGCTCTATGGCTTTGAACTTGCAGGCACGGTGCCGTTCGAGGTGGTGACGCCCGCGCTCGACGGGTTCGGCCTGACCGGCGGTGTCGGCTATACCAAGACGAGCATCCGCCCCGGCGTGGGCGCCGATGCGGAGGACTTGCCCGATTATTCGCGCTGGGTCGCAAACGGTACGCTCTTCTTCGAGAAATGGGGCTTCTCCGCACGCGGATCGGTCCGCTACCGTTCCTCCTTCGTCGGCCAGTTCGTCGGCTTCGGCGGCGAGCGGGAATTGCGCCGGGCCTTGAGCGAGACCATCGTCGACGGCCAGATCGGCTATGAGTTCCAGAAGGGCAGCGCGCTCGAAGGCGTGTCGCTGTTCCTCCAGGGGCAGAACCTGACCGACGAACCGTTCGTGTCGATCGATCCGGGCGCGCCGCTCCAGATCCGCAACTATCAAAGCTATGGCCGCCGCTTCATGGCGGGCTTCAACTACCGCTTCTGATATGTAGAGTGGTTCCGGCGGCACAGGTCGCGCCGCCGGGGCATATCTTCGCAAGGGGGATCATCCCATGGATGGAACGGCCGCGCGCACCATCGTGATCGCCGGCGGGGGCACGGCCGGCTGGATGACGGCGGCGGCGCTCGCCCGCTTCCTGCCGCGCGGCTGGCGGGTGACGCTGGTCGAATCGGACGAGATCGGCACGATCGGCGTCGGCGAGGCGACCATCCCCGCGATCCGCCTGTTCAACCAGTCGCTCGGCATCGACGAAGCCGATTTCCTGCGCGCGACGCAGGGCAGCTACAAGCTGGGCATCGCCTTTGAAGGCTGGGGCGGGTTCGACGAACGCTATATCCACGGCTTTGGCCTGGTCGGGCGGAGCCTGGGGCTGCTGCCCTTCCACCAATATTGGTTGCGCGGGCGGGCGCTGGGGCTGGCGCGGCCGATCGGCGATTATGTGCTGAACGTCGCGGCGTGCGAAGCCGGTCGCTTCGCGCCGGTCGAGCGCGCGCCTGGCAGCGCGCTGCCGCCCATGCCCTATGCCTATCATTTCGACGCGACCCTCTATGCCCGCCATCTGCGCGCCTATGCAGAGGCGCGCGGGGTCGTGCGGCGCGAGGGGCGGATCGTGGAGGTGCGGCGCGACGGCGAGAGCGGCGATGTCCGCGCGATCAGGCTGGCGGACGGCGGGTCGGTCGAGGGCGCGCTGTTCGTCGACTGTTCGGGGATGCGCGGGCTGCTGATCGCCGATGCGCTGGGCGCGGGATATGAGGATTGGAGCGAATGGCTGGCCTGCGACCGGGCGGTCGCGGTGCCCAGCGCGCGAGTCGAGGGGCCGGTGCCCTACACGCGCGCGATCGCCAGCCGCGCCGGGTGGCGCTGGCGCATCCCGCTCCAGCATCGCACCGGCAACGGCCATGTCTTTTGCTCCGCTTATATGAGCGAAGACGAAGCGACGGCGATGCTGCTGGCGGGGCTGGACGGCGAACCGATGGCCGAACCGCGCACGATCCGTTTCACGGCCGGGCGACGGCGCGAGGCGTGGCGGCATAATGTGGTCGCCATCGGCCTGTCGTCGGGTTTCATCGAGCCCCTCGAATCGACCAGCATCCACCTCATCCAGACCGGGATCAGCCGATTGTTAGACCTGCTGCCGGAGGGCAGGATCGCGGCGGCGGACCGGAACACCTATAACCGACTGACCGCCTTCGAGATCGAGCGAATCCGCGATTTCGTGATCCTGCACTATGCCGCCAACGGAAGGGCGGGCGAGCCGTTCTGGGACCGGCTGCGGCAGATGGATCTGTCCGAGCGGCTGGCGCAGCGGATCGCGCTGTTCCGCGCGCATGGGCGGATCATCCGCGAGGGCGATGAACTGTTCGACGTGCCGGGGTGGGTGCAGGTGATGGTCGGCCAGAATATCCTGCCCGATGGGTGGCATCCACTGGCCGAGCAACTGGACGAGCGGCAGCTCGCCGCCTTTCTCGACACGGTTCACAAGGCGGCGACCAGCGAGGTCCGCCACATGCCGCCGCACGCCGATCTGCTGGCGCGATTGCACCCCAAGGAGCCTGTTCATGCGTAAATTGGCCGCCCTGATGACAGGGGCGATGATGATGGCGACGACGCCCGCCACCGCCGACACGCTCGGCGACCTGCGGGCGAGGACGCCCGAACAGGAAATCGTCTATTTCGTGCTGCCCGACCGCTTCGCCAATGGCGCTCCCACGAATGACCGGGGCGGCCTCAAGGGCGATCGGCTGGCGACGGGCTATGATCCCGCGTCGCGCGGCTTCTATCACGGCGGCGACCTGAAGGGGCTGACGGCGAAGCTCGATTATATTCAGGAGCTGGGCGCGACCGCCATCTGGCTGGCGCCCATTTTCAAGAACAAGCCGGTGCAGGGTGGGAAGGGCCAGGAAAGTTCGGGCTATCATGGCTATTGGGTGACCGATTTCACGCGCGTCGATCCGCATTTCGGCACCGATGCCGACTTCAAGGCGCTGGTCGACGCCGCCCATGCGCGGGGCATGAAAGTCTATATGGACATCATCGCCAACCATACCGCCGATGTGATCCAATATGCGGAAAGCCCGACCAGCGCCGCACCCTATCGCAGCAAGGCCGAGTATCCCTGGTCGCGCAAGGGCGGGGTGAAAGGCGGGGCGATCAATGCGGGCTTTGCCGGCGATCATAATGCCAGCGCCGCCAACTGGGCGAAACTGACCGATCCGGCCTTTGCCTATACGCCCGTCGTGCCCAAGGGCGAGGCGCGGGTGAAGGTGCCCGCCTGGCTCAACGATCCGATCTATTATCACAATCGCGGCGATACCGACTGGAAGGGCGAGAGTTCGCAATATGGCGACTTTGTCGGGCTCGACGATCTGGCGACCGAAGACCCGCGCGTGGTGGCTGGCTTCATCGATATCTACAAGGGCTGGATCGACCGCTTCGGCATCGATGGATACCGGATCGATACCGCGCGGCATGTGAACGCGGAATTCTGGCGCGCCTTCATCCCCGCGATCCGCGCCCATGCGGCGGCAAAGGGCATTCCCAATTTCCATGTCTTCGGCGAAGTGGCGACCGGCGACTATGACCCGGCGCTGCTGGCGAGCTGGACGCGGAGCGCGGCGTTCCCGGCCGTGCTGGACTTCGCCTTCATGCGCGCGGCGGTGGACGCGGCGAGCGGCAAGACGGGCACCGAGATGCTGGCGCGGATGGTCGAGGATGACGCCCTTTACGAAGGCGGCAAGGCGGCGGCGCTGCAACTGCCGACCTTCCTTGGCAATCATGACGCGGGGCGCTTCGGCTGGTTCCTGCGGCAGCAGAACCCCGCGATGAGCGATGCCGAGGCGCTGGCGCGGGACATGCTGGGCCACGCGATGCTGCTGACGCTACGCGGCGTGCCGACGCTCTATTATGGCGACGAACAGGGCTTTGCCGGCAAGGGCAATGACCAGCAGGCCCGGCAGGACATGTTCGCGTCGAAAGTCGCGGAGTACAATGATGACACGCTGATCGGGACGGCGGCGACGACGGCGCGCGACAATTTCGAGGCTGGCCATCCGCTTTATCGCGAGATCGCCAAGCTTTCCAAGATCCGGCGCGAAACGCCTGCCTTGTCGCGCGGCGCGACTGTCCTGCGGGCGAGTTCGGAAAAACCGGGCCTGTTCGCCGTGTCGCGGATCGATCCCGACACGGGCCGCGAGGTCGTGGTCGCCTTCAACACATCGGCCGCTCCGCTGTCGGGCCATATTGCGGTCGATCCGGCGAGCGGCGGGTTCACCGCCCTCGCCGGCCCCTGCCCAGAAGCGCCGGTTGCGCCCGGCAGCATCGCCCTTACCCTCCCGGCGTTCGGCTATGCCGTCTGCGCCGCCAAGGACTGATCCCAGACCATGACGCTTTCCGTTCACGCCGACCTGCCCTGGTGGAAGGGCGCGGTCATCTACCAGATTTATCCGCGCAGTTTCTGCGACAGCAATGGCGATGGGATCGGCGACCTTGCCGGCATCACCCAGCGGCTGGAGCATGTCGCGAAGCTGGGCGTCGACGCGATCTGGATTTCGCCCTTCTTCACCTCCCCCATGCGCGATTTCGGCTATGACATCGCCGATTATTGCGACGTCGATCCGATCTTCGGCACGCTTGGCGATTTCGAGGCGCTGGTTGCGCGGGCGCATGATCTGGGCCTCAAGGTCACGATCGACCAAGTCTATGCCCATACATCCGACCTGCACGACTGGTTCGCAAAAAGCCGGGCGGGGCGGGGCGGTGACAAGGCGGACTGGTATGTCTGGGCCGATCCCAAGCCGGACGGCACGCCGCCCAATAACTGGCAATCCGTGTTCGGCGGCCCGGCCTGGACCTGGGACGCGCGGCGCGGGCAATATTATATGCACCAGTTCTTGAGCAGTCAGCCGCAGCTCAATGTGCATAATTCGGCTGTTCAGGACGCGCTGCTCGGCGCGATGCGTTTCTGGCTCGATCGGGGGGTGGACGGCTTCCGGCTCGACGCGCTCAACCATTCGATGCACGACCCGCTGCTGCGCGACAATCCGCCCGCGCCGGCCGATGGCAAGCTGCGGACCCGGCCGTTCGATTTCCAGATCAAGAAATACAGTCAGAGCCATGAAGGCGTCACCGATTTCGTCGCGCGCATCCGCCGCTTGTGCGACGAATATGGCGCGATCTTCACGGTGGCGGAGGTGGGGGGCGCCCTCGCGGAAGCGGAGATGAAGGCCTATACGGCGGGCGACACGCATCTCAACAGCGCCTATGGCTTCAACTTCCTCTACGCCGACGCGCTCACCCCGGCGCTGGTCAAGGACACGGTGGAGCGCTGGCCCGATGAGCCGGGCATGGGATGGCCGAGCTGGGCGTTCGAGAATCATGACGCGCCGCGTGCGCTGTCGCGCTGGTGCGCGCCGCAGGACCGGGCAGCGTTCGGGCGGATGAAGGCGATGCTGCTCATTGCGCTGCGCGGCAACGCCATCCTCTATCAGGGCGAGGAACTGGGGATCACCCAGGTCGATATCCCCTTCGACAAGCTGCAAGATCCCGAAGCCATCGCCAACTGGCCGCTGACCCTGTCGCGCGACGGGGCGCGCACCCCGCTGCCCTGGGAAGCGGATGCGCCGCAGGCGGGCTTTTCCAGCGTGGAGCCATGGTTGCCGGTGGGCGAAGAGAACCGCGCACGGGCGGTGGACTCGCAGGAAGCGGATACAGGCTCGCTGCTGCATCACACCCGCGCGATGCTGGCGCTGCGAAAGGATAATCCGCCGCTCAGGCATGGCGCGCTGGACGTGCTGATCGCCGACGATCAGCGGCTGCTGTTCCGCCGGCATGTCGAGGGCCAGTCGCTGCTCTGCCTGTTCAATCTGTCGGCACAGGCGGCGGACTGGCCGGCCGAGATCGCCGCCACCAACCATGTGCTCGCTGCGGTGAATGGTGCCGCGCCCGGCGCCCTGCCCGCCTATGGCGCGCTGATGATCGAGGAATGACGATGACGACGATGTTCAAGGCCGCTCTGGCGGTCCCTTTCCTGCTGGTGACGCCGGTTCTGGCGCAGGAAGCGCGGCCCTCGGTCACGGCGGCTTCGCCCGATGGCAGCATCGTGCTGACCGTTTCGACCGACAATGACAGCCGGCCAACCTGGTCGCTCTCGCGCAAGGGCAAGCTGCTGATCGCGCCGTCGAAGCTGGGCTTCATCCTGACCGACGGGCTCAACATGGTCCGCGGCTTCTCGATGACGGGATCGGAGAAGCGGTCGGACAAGCAGACATGGGAGCAGCCCTGGGGCGAGCGGCGCTATGTGACGGACAATCACAATGAGCTGCTGGTGCGCTTCAAACAGTCGGACGTGCAGGGCGCGCGGCTGATGAACGTGCGGTTCCGGCTATTCGATGATGGCGTCGGCTTCCGCTACGAGCTGCCCGAGCAGCCCGGCATCAAAACGATGAAGATCGCGGACGAGTCGACCGAGTTCGACATCGCGCCCAAGGGCACAGCCTGGTGGATTCCCGGCGGCGAATGGAACCGGTACGAGCAGGTCTATCAGGCAACGCCGATCGACGCCGTGTCGACCGCACATACGCCGATCACGATGCGGCTGGAGGACGGCACGCATCTGAGCTTCCACGAAGCCGCGCTGGTCGACTATTCGGCCTATTGGCTGAAGCGGGCGTCGGGCCAGACCTTCCGCACGACGCTGTCGCCTTCGTCGCAGGGCGCGCGGGTGACCCGCGACCTGCCGTTCAACACGCCATGGCGCGCGATCCGCATCGCCGACAGCGCGGCGGGGCTGGTGGAGAACGACCTGGAGCTGAACCTCAACGAACCCAACAAGCTGGGCGATGTCAGCTGGTTCAAGCCCGCCAAATATATCGGCATCTGGTGGGGGATGATCCGGGGCGACTGGAGCTGGGCCGAGGGGCCCAAGCATGGCGCGACGACCCGGCGGACGAAGCAATATATCGATTTCGCGGCCAGGCACGGGTTCCGGGGCGTGCTGGTGGAAGGGTGGGACAAGGGCTGGAACGGCGAATGGTTCGGACATGGCGATGCGTTCAGCTTCACGCAGTCGACGCCCGATTTCGATCTGCCGGGGCTGGCCGCCTATGCGAAGAAGAAGGGCGTCCACCTGATCGGCCATCATGAGACCGGCGGCAACATCGCCAATTACGAGGCGCAACTCGATGACGCGATGAAGCTCTATGGCGGGCTCGGCGTGGATGTCGTCAAGACCGGCTATGTCGCGGACATGGGCGGGATCATCGCGCCCGCTGACGCGCCGGGGACGACCCGGATGGAATGGCATGACGGGCAGCGGCAGGTGCAGCATCATCTGAAGGTCGTCGAGACCGCCGCCAAATATCATGTCGCGGTCAACGCCCATGAGCCGGTCAAGGATACGGGCCTGCGCCGCACCTACCCCAACTGGGTCGCGCGCGAAGGGGCGCGGGGTATGGAGTATAACGCCTGGGGCGCCTTCGCCAACGGGCCGGACCATGAGCCGACCCTGGTCTATACGCGGATGCTGTCGGGGCCGATGGACTTCACGCCCGGCGTGCTGAGCCTGGAGGGGGCGGAACATGCGCCGCTCGCCTCGACCCTGGCGAAGCAGCTGGGGCTGTACCTCGCCATCTATTCGCCGATCCAGATGGCGGCCGACTTTGTCGAGACGCTGGCGAAATATCCCAGGGAACTGGACTTCATCGCCAAGGTGCCGGCGGACTGGAGCGAAAGCCATCTGATCGCGGGCGAAGTCGGCGACTATGCGATATTCGCGCGAAAGGATCGCAACAGCGCGAACTGGTATGTCGGCGGGGTCAATGACGCGACGGCGCGGACGGTGCCGCTCAGCTTCGATTTCCTGGAGCCGGGGAAGAGCTATACCGCGACGATCTACAAGGATGGCGACGGCGCGACCTATCTGACCGAGGCGCGGCACAAGATCGCCTATGAGACACGCACCGTCAGCAAGGGCGACCGGTATGACCTGTGGCTTGCGCCGGGAGGCGGGGCGGCGATGCGGGTGGTCGAGGCGAAGTAGGGCGCCCGGCTTCCCGACTTCGGGGTAAGGACTGCCTTCCAGAACGCCCGACATGCGGCGAGTGTCGCGCAACCGTCAGGGGTTTGGCGCAGACCTGGGTGGAGGCTGTTGCCGCTGGCGCCCTAGCACATTGTCGATCCACTGCTGGTCCAGCTTGGGCGGTTGCGGCCGATCCTCGGGATCGACCTCCATCTGCGGGTCGTCCTCCGATCCTGCCTCCTCGGGCCGGCGGCGCTCAATCGGCAGGCCGTTCTCGTCCACCATCATGCCGGGGTCCGCGCCATTGTCCGGCGCGCCATAATAGGCTTCTTCGTCCGGCTCCAGTTGCCATTCGGGCAAGGTCACTTCGGTCTCGAACTGCTCGACCGGACGCTTTGCCGTCGCCACCTTCATGTAAGCGGCAAAGGCGCGGGCCGGGGCGCGACCGCCCTGGAGCACGCCCACCGCGCGCGCATCGTCCCGGCCCATCCACACGCCGGTCGTGATCCCGCTGGAAAAGCCCAGGAACCAGCCATCCTTGTTGCTGCTGGTGGTGCCGGTCTTGCCGGCGACCGGGCGCCCGATCTGCGCCGCGCGGCCGGTGCCGGTGCTGACCGCCGTCTGCATGAGATCGGTCATGCCCGCCGCCACCCATGGCGCGACCAGCACGCGGCTGGTATCGTCCTCATGGTTATAAAGCAGCCGACCGTCGGCCGTCGTCACCTTGGTAATGCCATAGGGCGTTACCGCGATCCCCTTGCGCGCGATCGAGGCGAAGGCGCGGGTCATGTCGATCAGGCGCACGTCCGATGTGCCCAGCACCATCGAGGGGTGGGTGTTGATCGGCGTCGTCACCCCGAACCGCCGCGCCATGTCCGCCACGGTCGGGAACCCAACCTCTACGCCCAGCTTCGCCGCCACCGTGTTGATCGAATAGGCGAAGGCGGTGCGGACGTCGATCGTGCCCGAAAAGCGCCCGTTGCTGTTGCGCGGGCTCCACCCGTTGATCGTCACCGGCTCGTCGGTCACGCTGGTGTCGGGGGTATAGCCCGCCTCCAGCGCCGCCATATAGACGAAGATCTTCCAGGCCGATCCCGGCTGGCGCGTCGCGGTCGTGGCGCGATTATAGTTGGAGGTCACATAATCGAGGCCGCCGACCATCGCCCGCACGGCGCCGTCGCGATCCAGGCTGACCAGCGCGCCCTGCGTGCCGGCGGGCACATTGGCCTTGATCGCGGCGGTCGCGGCATTCTGCATGCCCAGGTCGATCGTGGTATAGACCTCCAGCGGCTCGTTCGGCTCGTCGATCAGCACGTCGAGCTGCGGCAACGCCCAGTCGGTGAAGTAGCGGACGCTGTTTTGCGGCGGCTCGGGGGCCATTTTGACGTTGGCAAGGTCGGCACCGGCGCGTTCCGACGCGGAGATCGTCTCATTCTCTTCCATCAGGTCCAGCACGACGCCCGCGCGCCCGATCGCCGCGTCGGCGTCGGCGGTGGGGCTATAGCTGGACGGGGCTTTCACCAGCCCCGCGATGATCGCCGCTTCAGGTAGGCTGAGGCGGGTCGCGGGATGGCCGAAGAATTTGCGGCTGGCGGCATCGATGCCATAAGCGCCGCCGCCGAAATAGACCTTGTTGAGATACAGTTCCAATATCTGCCGCTTGGAGAATTTGCGCTCCATGGCGAGCGCCAGCACCATCTCGCGCACCTTGCGGCCGAAACTGTAGCTGTTGTTGAGGAAGATATTGCGCGTCACTTGCTGGGTGATGGTCGACGCGCCCTGCCAGCGCCGGCCCGACCCGCGCCGCTCCACCGCGACCCAGGCGGCGCGCGCCAGGCCGACCGGATCGACACCGGGGTGAAGGTAAAAACGCTTGTCCTCGGTCGAGATCATGGCGTCGACCATGACCTGCGGGATCTGCTCATAGTGCAGCCATTGGCCGAAGCTCGGCCCCAACGACACGATCACGCTGCCATCGGCGGCATGGACGCGGATCATCTGGCCGTTGGGCGAGGATTTCAGGCTGTCATAGCTTGGCAGCGACTGCATCGCGATCACCACCGCGATCACTATGGCCAAGAGGCCAGCGACCGCCGCCGCCAGGCCGATCTTGACCCCGCGCACCAGCCATTTCTTGACGCCCGTGCGCGCCGCCCTGCTCTTGCCTGATCCTGCCATCTGTGCCGCCCCGAATAGGGCCTAATCCCCGCACTCGCCAGTGCAAATGCTGGCGGCAGGCGTCTTCATGACGATCGGCGCTTTACGCAGGATGAACCGCCGTTATTCGGCTTCGCCGCGCGGTTTGAAGTCCAGGCTGGCGCTGTTCATGCAGTAGCGCAGGCCATTGACCCCCGGCCCGTCCGGAAAGACATGGCCCAGATGCCCCTCGCACTTGGCGCAGCGCACTTCGGTGCGGATCATGCCATGGCTGGCGTCGCGTATCTCCTCGACCGCGTCGATATCGACCGGCGCGGTGAAGCTGGGCCAGCCCGACCCGCTGTCATATTTCTCTTCCGCGTCGAACAGCTCCGCGCCGCAGCCGGCGCAATAATAGACGCCATCGGCCTTGTTGGCATTATATTTGCCGGTGAAGGCGCGCTCGGTGCCCGCTTCGCGCAGCACATGATATTGTTCGGGCGAAAGGCGGTCGCGCCATTCGGCTTGCGAAAGATTGAGCTTGTCCATGGCCGCAATATGGTCGTGGCGGCACGCGCGATCAAGCCCGCTCCCGCGCCGCCTGCCGGGCAATGGTCAGCAACTCCTGCCGCACCATCAGGTCGCCTGTGCCCCGGCCGGACCGGGTCGCGCGCTCGGCGTCGAGCAGTCGCTGGACGACGCGGGCGATGCCGGGCGAATCCCACTGACGCACCTGCCGCGTCACCGCGCCCTTCTCCTTCCAGAACACCGCCTTGCCCGCGGCCTCCACGGCTGCCTCCGCCCGGCCGCCGTCACCTGCTTCGGCGCGGATCGTGGCGATCAGCATCGCGCGGTTGAGCAGCGGGCGGATGACCGAGGCCATCGCCGCGCCGGTTTCGGAAAGGCGCAGCAATTCCTTGTGCATGGACTTGAGGTCGCCGCCCAGCACGGCGTTCACCAGCGGTCCTGTCTCGGTATCGGGATTGTCGGCGGCCAGCGCATCCAGCGCCTCGGCGCTCGCCTCGCGCGGGCGTTCGGGCGCGGCGTCGAGATAGAGGATCAGCTTCTCCACCTCGCCCGCCATCAACGCCCGGTCGCCATTGGCGAGATCAACGATCCGCCGCGCCAGTTCGGTGGGAAGGCGCAAGCCCCCTTCGCGGGCGATGCCGATGGCGATCTGCTCCGCCTCCCGCGCGTCGGGCTGATAGGATATGAGCGCCAGCGCGCCCTTGTGGTCCAGCGCCAGCTTCAGCAGCTTGGACGTGGGCTTGAGCGCGCCTGCGACTGCGATCACCGGATTGCCCGCCGCCTCCGCCTCTAACAAAGCGGCGAGGGCAGGGGCGGACTCGTCGCCCATCCCGCTCACCCGAACCCAGCGCCTGTCGCCGAACATGGAGAAGGACGCCGCCTCGTCCGCCAGCCGGGCGGGATCGTCCTTCAGCGTCGCATTGTCGAGGTCGATCCGCTCCGCCTGCGGCCCCATCGCCCGCTCCAGCCTCCGGGCGAGCGCGCTGCTGCCGGCCTCGTCGGGCCCGTAGAGCAGGAAGAAGCGGACGTCGGCAGGCGGCGCGTCGAGCGCCCTTTCCATCTGGCCGCGATTGGCCTTCAAGGATTGGCCGCCTTGCGCGAATGAAGGGCGAGGCGGGTGACGATCTGGTCGGCGACCCGCTGGGACAACCGTTCGAGCGCTGTATCCTCGGCCGCGATCGTCGCATATTCGCTGGAGGTGACGTCGATGCCCGCGTCCGACCCGGCGGTGTCGTCCAATATCTGCGCGCCGGTCGCGGCATCGACCAGCTGGTAGCGGGCGCGCAGCGTCCGCCGCTCGCGGGTGATGGCGGCGTCGGACCGCAGGCCGAAGCCGGCGATATCGTCGTCCAGCTTCACCACCAGCCTATAGCGGGGCGCATCGCCCGCCCCCATCGCCGCCAGCCGGTCATTAAGCGCATTGCGGACCAGCCATCCCGCCTTGCCCTCGATCGGCGCGACCTCGACGCTGCCCAGCGCGCTTGCCACCGCGCCATGGCTTCCCCCGCCATAGACCGGCCGCAGCCCGCAGGCGGTGAGGGTGGCGAGAGCGATGAGGGGGAGGGCGCGCTTCATGGACCCTCCTTAGCATTGTCCACGCCGATTTAAACCGTGCTCCGGCGAAAGCCGGAGCCCAGGATGGAGGGCCGCCCGATCGACCCTGGGCTCCTGCTTTTCGCAGGAGCACGGCAGACGGTTCAGATCACCAGATTGACCAGCCGATCGGGCACCACGATCACCTTCTTCGGCGACGCCCCATCAAGGATTCGCGCGACATTGGGCGCGGCGATGGCGAGCCGTTCCAACTCCTCCTTCGACGTCCCTTTCGCCACGGTGATGGTGTCGCGCAGCTTGCCCATCACCTGGCAGGCGATGGTGACCTCATCCTCGACCAGCAGCGCCGGATCGACCGCCGGCCATGCCGCGTCGGCGATCAACCCTTCGCCACCCATCTCGGCCCAGCCTTCCTCGGCCAGATGCGGCGTCATCGGCGCGACCAGCAGCGCCAACGCGCGGATCGTGGCGGTGCGCGACGCGGAGGGCTTCGCCTTCTCGATCGCGTTCACCAGCTCGTAGATCTTGGCGACGGCCTTGTTGAAGCCCAGCGCTTCGATGTCCTTCGCAACGCCATCAATGGTCTGATGCAGCTTGCGGTCCAGCGCCTTGTCCTGCCCTTCCGCGCGCGCATCGGCCTCGCCGAACAGCCGCCACACGCGGTTGACGAAGCGCCAGCTGCCCTCAATCCCTGCCTCGGTCCACGGCAGGTCACGCTCGGGCGGGCTGTCGGACAGCATGAACCAGCGCACCGCGTCCGCGCCATATTGGGCGATGATGTCGTCGGGATCGACGACATTCTTCTTGGACTTGGACATTTTCTCGACGCGGCCGACCGTCACCGGCGCGCCGCTTTCGATGTGGGTGTAGTCGTCGCCCGACTTCTTCACTTCACCGGGCGAGAGCCAGCTGCCGTCGCCCGCCTTGTACGTCTCGTGCGTCACCATGCCCTGGGTGAACAAGCCGGTGAACGGCTCGGCAAAACCTAGCTGCCCCATATGCTGGAGCGCGCGGGTCCAGAAGCGGGCGTAGAGCAGGTGCAGGATCGCATGTTCCACGCCGCCGATATATTGGCCGACCGGCAGCCATTGCTCGACGGTCGCGCGGTCGAATGGCTTGTCCGATGGCTGGCTGGCGAAGCGGATGAAATACCAGCTCGAATCGGCGAAGGTGTCGAGCGTATCGGTCTCGCGCACCGCCGGCTTGCCGCACTGCGGGCAGTCGACATGCTTCCACGTCGGGTGGCGATCGAGCGGATTGCCCGGAATGTCGAAGCTGACATCTTCGGGCAGCACCACCGGCAGCTGCGCCTTGGGCACCGGCACCACGCCACAACCCTCGCAGTGGATGACCGGGATCGGCGTGCCCCAGTAACGCTGGCGCGACACGCCCCAGTCGCGCAGGCGGAACACGGTCTTGCCCTCGCCCCAGCCTTCGCTCTGCGCGCGCGCGATGACGGCGGCCTTGGCCTCCTCGACGCTCATCCCGTCCAGAAAGCGCGAGTTTACGAGGCGCCCCGGCCCGGTATAGGCTTCGTCGTGGATCGGCTTGCCCGCCTCGCCCTCCGCCGCGACGACGCGCTCGACGGGCAGCATATATTTGCGCGCGAAGTCGAGGTCGCGCTGGTCGTGCGCGGGCACCCCCATCACCGCGCCCGTGCCATAGTCCATCAGCACGAAATTGGCGATGAAGACCGGCAGTTGCCAATCGGGATCGAACGGGTGCGTGACCGACAGGCCGGTGTCGAAACCCAGCTTTTCCGCCGTCTCCAGCTCGGCCGCGGTGGTGCCGCCTTCCTTGCACTTTTCGATGAAGGCGGCGGCGTCGGCATCGTTCGCCGCCACCGCCTGCGCGACCGGATGGTCCGCCGCGATCGCGACGAAGCTGGCGCCAAAGATGGTGTCGGGCCGGGTCGAATAGACCGCGATCCCCGCGCCCGCGTCCAACCCTTCGAGCGCCTCGCGCTCCGGGAAGGGCGCGAAGTCGAACCGGAATTGCAGGCCGACGGACCTGCCGATCCAGTTCTCCTGCATGGTCCGCACCTTGTCGGGCCACTGATCCAGCGTCTTCAGCCCTTCCAGCAGATCGTCGGCGAAGGCGGTGATCTTGAGGAACCATTGGCTGAGCTTGCGCTTCTCGACCAGCGCACCCGATCGCCAGCCTCGCCCGTCGATCACCTGCTCGTTCGCCAGCACGGTCATGTCGACCGGATCCCAGTTGACCGCGCTCTCCTTGCGATAGACGAGGCCCGCCGCCAGCATGTCAAGGAACAGAGCCTGCTCATGGCCATAATAGTCCGGCTCGCAGGTGGCGAGTTCTCTGGACCAGTCGATCGCGAAGCCCAGCTTCTTGAGCTGCGCGCGCATGTTAGCGATGTTGGATCGGGTCCAAGTGCCCGGATGCACCTTCTTTTCCATCGCTGCATTTTCCGCCGGCATGCCGAAGGCGTCCCACCCCATTGGGTGCAGCACCTCATGCCCGGTCATCCGGCGGAATCGCGCTAGCACGTCGCCCATCGAGTAATTGCGGACATGGCCGATATGGATGCGCCCCGAGGGATAGGGGAACATTTCCAGCACATAGGAGCGCGGCTTGGGCGACGCGTCGTCGGCCCTGAAGCTCTGCCGCTCGTCCCAGGTCGCCTGCCAGCGGGCGTCGGCCTCAAGCGGGTTGAAGCGCCTTTGCATGTCCAATCCTTGTAAATGCAATCGGGCTGGGCCTTGTGTTCAGCCCAGCCCCGATGGTTTAAGTCAGCAGGCGGCAATCGCCCGCCCAGAGGGGCTTGCTCAGCCCGCGATCGCCATGCGGCGCAGGTCGCGGGCCTTGGTGAGGATGATCTCTTCCAGCTTCTGGACCGTCGCGGCCGCGACCGGTGCATCGACCCACTGGCCGTTCTGGTTCACCTGCCGGCTCGCCGCGACGCGCAGCGCGTCGGCGCGCAGATCCTGGTCCAGGATCGACACGGTGACCTTCATCCGCTCGCCCGGCGTGTTGGGATTGGCATACCAGTCGGTCACGATCACGCCGCCGTTCGAATCGGTTTGCACCATCGGCATGAAGGACAAGGTGTCGAGGCTGGCGCGCCACAGATAGGCGTTCACCCCGATCGTCGTCACCTTCGACGCGGCGAGGTCCGCCTTCGGCCGGTCCTTCGACCCGCCCCCGCAGGCGGCGAGCGGCAGGAGCGCGGCCAGCAGCAGGCCGGCGGTTGCAGAGGCGGGAAGGCGGCGGACCATCAGGCATGTCCTAGCTTGAAAAGACGAAAAACTGCCCGCTTCTATAGTGACCGCGCGGCGCGGGGCAAGGGGGCGCTGCGCCTGCCCTCGACGAGTCGGCTCGCCATGATGCACGCAGCCTGTGTGTTCGATGCAACAGCTCCGACAAAAAGGCGTTGTGGCCCTAGCCAGTGGCGGCTTTATGGGTGTAGTGCGTTTTGAAAGATATAAGAACGGGGAATGAGTCGAGACATGCGTGTGACCAGGGGATATTTGGCAGTGGCAGGCGCGGCGGCAGCCGTGACCGGCTTCATGCTGTCCCCCGCGTTCGGCGCAGCCAGCGATCTGGCGCGGGCGCATGGCGGCCCTCTGGTGTCGCTCGACGCGCTCGGCAGCATCTCCTCCTTCACGCCCACGATCCGCGATCCCAAGCTCGCTCTCGCTTATGCGAAGATCGCGGCCAAGGCGAGCGGGCAGGGCTTCCGCTTCACGCCGACCAGCGGGTCGCTCAGCGGTCGCCGCTCGGTTACCGTCATGGTCCGCGCCGCCGACGATGGCGTGACGGTCAACCGCACCCTCGCCCCGGTCGACATCACTCCGGTCGCCTTCAGCCTGAATGGCGGGCACAACTGGCGTAAATTCGCCCTGCCCGAATCGGTTGGCCGCAAGGCGCTCGATCCGGTCGCGGTCGAAACCATGGTCGATGCCAAGAATTTCTCGCTGGATGATGGCAAGAAGGACCGTTTCAGCACCAAGGTGCTGCTCGAAACCCGCCGCGAGCCTGCCGCCAGCGTGAAGAACCCGTCCGCGGACAAGGATTATTCGCTGGATCTCGCCAGCTCCTATTCGCTGACGCGCAACCTGAACGTCACCGCGGGCGTCCGCTACAATAACAGCGTTGCCGGCCGCCTCGCCCCCATGACCGACGAGCGCCAGGACAG
Source organism: Sphingobium agrisoli (assembly GCF_041877245.1). Lineage (NCBI taxonomy): Bacteria > Pseudomonadati > Pseudomonadota > Alphaproteobacteria > Sphingomonadales > Sphingobiaceae > Sphingobium > Sphingobium agrisoli. The sequence continues at coordinate 100,089 of NZ_JBHDJI010000010.1, read as the reverse complement.
CCAGGCCGTCTATCTGGGCACGATCTTCAAATTCTGATGATCTGACGGCAGCAGCGGCTGCTTTAGGCTTACCCTATCCGTAAGCATGGCGCACGGCGCTCGATCCGCCCAGACTGCCGCTGCTGGTGCGGCGGCGGTGACCCCGCACCAGCGCCCGGACTGGCTGCGCCGGTCCACCCGTGTTTCTCAGCCAGGCCATCCGCTCCAAATGCATTGCCTCGAACGGTTGCAAGCGCCACAAAGCCCGCATCTGCTCTCGGTCAGCCCGAACGGAAGGGCGTCGCGTCCCTAACCATATTTGTCACTGGAAGTGTCCTGCCCCCGCGCCTAATCGGCTTGCGACCCTGGGCGGAAGAAAGGACGCGCGATGGAACAGCTGGATTTTTGGCCCGACATCCGCCGTTTCCTTATCGGCTTCGCGGGCGGCGGCATGATGATCGGCCTCTACACGCTGCTCAGCGTCCGGCCGCTGCCCTGACCGCCCCCAGGCATAGCAGCACCAGACCGACGGCCCACAGCGACAGGATCGCCATCGCACCTGTTCGGCTGACGGGGCGTTCCAACATCCCCGCCGCCTCTTCGCGATAGCGCGCCATCAGCGCCGGCGGGATGCAGGCGACAACCAGCGCAATCCCGAGCGGCACGATCAGCAGATCGTCGATCAGCCCCGCCACAGGGATGAAGTCAGGGACGAGGTCGATCGGACTGAGCGCATAGCCTGCGACCAGCAGCGCGATGATCCGCGCGATCCATGGCGTGTCGGGGCATCGGGCCGCGATCCACAGCGCGACGATGTCGCGTTTCAACCGCTCCGCCCAATCCTTGATCCGCGCCCACATGACGCCTCAACTCACTGGCGCGCGCCGCCGGTAGCTCAAAGCCTCCGCCACGTGCACTCGCCCCACCTGCTCCGCGCCGGCAAGGTCGGCGATCGTCCGCGCCACCCGCAACACCCGGGTATAGCCGCGCGCGGAGAGCTTCATCGCGGCGGCCGCTTGCGCCAGGAGCAGCCGCCCGGCCTCGTCCGGCGCGGCCACCGCCTCCAGCGCCTCGCCATCCACCTCCGCATTGGTGCGCGTGGCCGTGCCGGCGTAGCGCGCTGTCTGCACCCGCCGCGCCGCCGCCACCCGCGCGGCGACCTCGACCGATCCTTCGGCGGGCGGGGGCAGGACCAGATCGGCAGCGGTCACCGCCTGCACCTCGACATGCAGGTCGATGCGGTCGAGCAGCGGGCCGGAGACCTTCGCCTGATAATCGGCGGCGCAGCGCGGCGCGCGCGAGCAGGCGAGCGCCGGGTCGCCCAGATGGCCGCAGCGGCACGGGTTCATCGCCGCCACCAGCTGTACCCGCGCGGGAAAGGTCACATGCGCGTTCGCCCGCGCCACCGTCACCTCGCCCGTTTCCAGCGGCTGTCGCAGCGAATCGAGCACAGTGCGCTGAAATTCGGGCAGTTCGTCGAGGAACAGTACGCCCAGATGCGCCATGCTGACCTCGCCCGGCCGGGCTTTCAGGCCACCGCCGACCAGCGCCGCCATCGACGCGCTGTGATGGGGCGCGCGGAAGGGGCGGGCGCGACTGATCCGCCCGCCCTCCAGCATCCCCGCGACGCTCGCCACCATCGAGCTTTCGAGCGCCTCCGCGGGCGTCATCTCGGGCAATATGCCGGGCATGCAACTCGCCATCAGCGATTTGCCCGCGCCCGGAGGCCCCACCATCAGCAGATTATGCCCGCCCGCCGCCGCGATCTCCAGCGCGCGCTTGGCGACTTCCTGCCCTTTCACCTGTTTGAGGTCGGCCGTCCGCCCCGGCGTCTCGACCACGCCCGGCTGCGGCGGCGACAGGGCGGCGGTCCCCTTGAAATGGTTGAGCAGGCTCAGAAGGTCCGGCGCGGCGACGACCTCCACCTGTCCTGCCCAGGCCGCTTCGCTTCCCTGCGCGACCGGGCAGACCAGCCCCATATCTTGGCCCCCGGCATGAAGCGCCGCCAGTAGCACGCCGGGCGAGGGCGCGGTGCGGCCATCCAGCCCCAGTTCGCCCACGACGATATATCCCGACAGCGTCTCGGCATCGATCACCCCCATCGCGCCGAGCAGCGCGAGCGCGATCGGCAGGTCGAAATGCGATCCTTCCTTGGGCAGGTCGGCGGGCGAGAGGTTCACGGTGATGCGCTTAGGCGGCAGCGAAAGCCCGATCGCGGCGATTGCGTTGCGCACCCGCTCGCGGCTTTCGGCCACAGCCTTATCGGGCAGGCCGACGAGGATGAAATTGGGCAGGCCCGGAACGAGCTGGCACTGCACCTCGACCCCGCGCGCCTCCAGCCCGAGATAGGCGACCGTCGAAACCGTAGCGACCAATGATCCCCCTTGTGGCCGCTCAGGCCGTTTCGTCCGCCCTGCCTTTGAAACCCTGCGCGACGACATACCATTCGACGCTGCCCTTGCGGCTGGCGGGCGGCTTGGCGTGCTTGATCGTCGTGAAATTCTTCTTGAGCAGCACCAGCAGGTCGCCGTCGGTGCCGCCTGCGAATACCTTGGCGACGAAGGTGCCGCCCTTGCGCAGATTTTCGACCGCGAACCAGGCCGCCGCTTCGACGAGGCCCATGGTGCGCAAATGATCGGTGGCCGCGTGTCCGACCGTATTGGCCGCCATGTCGGAAATGACGAGGTCCGGCGCCTGCCCCAGCGCATCGCGCAGCAGGCCCGGTGCGGCATCATCCATGAAGTCCATCTGGAACAGGGTGACGCCGGGGATGGGATCGACCGCCAGCAGGTCGATGCCGACCACGGCGGCTTTCGGTGCCATCTTCCGCACCACCTGTGCCCAGCCGCCCGGCGCGACGCCCAGATCGACGACCGCCTTCGATCCCTTCACGAAGTGAAATTTTTCGTCCAGTTCGATCAGCTTGAAGGCGGCGCGACTGCGCCAGCCTTCCGCCTTCGCTTTGCGGACATAAGGGTCGTTGAGGTGGCGTTCGAGCCAGCGCACCGACTGCGCGGTGCGGCCCTTGGCGGTCTTGACCCGCACCTTGCCGACGCCCGACCCCCTCACATCATCCTCCCGCCGCGGTCCATCAGGCCGCGCAATATGCCTTCGCGGATGCCCCGGTCGGCGACGCCCAGCCGCTGCGCCGGCCAGATGTCGAGGATGGATTCTAGGATGGCGCAGCCCGCCACTACCAAGTCGGCGCGCTCGGTGCCGATGCAGGGCAGAGTCTGTCGTTCGGCCAGCGACATGCTCGACAGCCGCCCGGAAATGGCGCGCATCGATTCGGACGGCACGATAAGGCCATCGATCGCCTGCCGGTCGTAACGGGGCAGGCCAAGGTGCAGGCTGGCGAGCGTCGTCACCGTGCCCGACGTGCCGAGCAAGCGGATATCTTCCGCCTCGCGCGGCAGGCGGCGGGCGAGCGGCAGGAAAGCGTCGGCGACCCGCGCACGCATCCGGCCATAGGCGGCCAGCCGTTCGCCCGCGTCGCCGGTATCGAACGCCTCGCTTTCGGTCAGCGACACCACGCCCCAGGGCGCGCTCACCCAGTCGACGATCGTCGGCGCCCCATCGCCATGCGCGTCCACCAGCACCAGTTCGGTCGATCCGCCGCCAATGTCGAAGATCAGCGCCGGGCCGTCGCCCGGCTCCAGCAGGGCGTGGCAGCCCAGCACGGCGAGCCGCGCTTCCTCCTGCGCGCTGATGATGTCGAGCGCGATGCCGGTCTCGCGATAGACGCGCTGGATGAACTCCGCGCCGTTGGACGCGCGGCGGCAGGCCTCGGTCGCGACCGATCGCGCCAGCGTCACATGGCGGCGCTTCAGCTTGTCGGCACACACCGACAGCGCGGCGATCGCGCGATCGATCGCCGCGTCGCTGATCCGGCCACTCGATGCCAGCCCCTCGCCCAGCCGCACGATGCGGGAAAAGGCATCCACGACGATAAACCCGTCCGCCGACGGTTTGGCGATCAGGAGGCGGCAGTTGTTGGTGCCAAGATCGATGGCGGCATAGGATTTGCGGTCAAACCGATGATCGCGCGCACCATGCGGTGAAAAACCCCGCTGCACCGACGGGGGAGGAAGGGCCGCAGCCTTGCTCCCATCGCCCGGGCCGGATCGGGCGCGCTTGCCCGCTGAACGGCCGGCCGGGCCGGAACTCTGCGGCGATGGGCGGCTATGCTGCACCAAGGCCGAAACTCGCTTCTGCTCATCGCCAATCCCGTGGCGGGACCGGAACTTGGGCATAGTCTTAAGCAGATAATATCGCCCGCGCAAGGCGGCTGGCTTCAGGCGCTCAGAGCGGCAGCAACGCCGCCACGATCCACCGCTCCTCGGCGCGCAGCACGCCCCAGGCGCGGGCCGCCGCGCGGCTGTCCATCGCCTCTACGCCAATGCCGCGCAATTCCAACTCGCGCACGAAGGGGCGCGGCGGCTGGCGCAGCCCGGCGCCGGTGCCGAGCAGCAGAAATTCAGGCACGGGATCGAGCGCCAGCAGATCGCCCAGCGCCGCGACGGTCAGCGCCTCCACCGCCGGCGCACGATCCCAGGCGAGCGCGCGGACCGGGCTCAGCAACAGGCCGCCCGGGAATACATCGTCGCGCACACGAAAGCCGCGCCCCTGAAAGCCGGTGACGATCGGTCCCTGCCCACTATCGTCGCGGCGGAGATGAATCCCGGCGTCGCTCAGGGCCGCGCCCCGTCGTCGCGCGGCGCGATCCGCTCGGCATTGCCGGCATAGTCGCTCTTCTTCGCGGCCTTCTTTTCCGACGCCGCCGGGGTCAGCCCCAGCGAGATCAGCAGCGAGGAGGAGACGTAGATGGACGAATAGGTGCCGACCACCACGCCCAGCATCATCGCGGCGGTGAAGCCGCGCAGCACATGGCCGCCGAACAGCAGCAGCGACCCCAGCGCCAGCAGGATCGTCAGCGAGGTCATCACCGTGCGCGGCAGCGTTTCGTTGACGGACAGGTCGATGAGCGCCTTCATGTCCATTTTACGATATTTCCGCATATTTTCGCGGATGCGGTCGTCGATCACCATCTTGTCGTTGATCGAATAGCCCACGATCGTCAGCACGGCGGCGACGATGTTGAGGTCGAACTCCAGCTGAGTCACCGCAAAGAAACCGAGCGTCATCAGCACGTCGTGCATGATCGCGACGAAGGTGGAGACACCGAACTGCCATTCGTAGCGGAACCAGGAGAAGATCGCGATACCGAGCACGGCCAGGATCACCGCCAGTACGCCAGTCTGAATCAGTTCACCCGACACCTTGCCCGACACCGTGTCGTAGCGGGAGAAGGTGACGCCGGGGAATTGCGCTTCCATCGCCTTCCGGGTCTTTTCGACCACCGCATTGGCCGCGCCCGCGCCACCCTGCTCGGGCAGGGGCAGGCGGATCTGCACCGTCTTGGGATCGCCGAACTGCTGGAGCGAGCTTTCGCCCACGTTCAGCGACGCGATGGTGGACCGCACCTTGTCGGTCTCGACATTTTGCGGGAATTTCGCCTCGATCATCAGGCCGCCGACGAAGTCGACGCCCATGTTGAGCCCCTTGTGCAGGGTCGCGCCGACCGCCAGCACCGTCAGCAGCGCAGTGAGCGCGAACGCCCATTTCCGCATGGCGACGAAGCCGATATTCGTGTTGTCCGGGACGAGCTTGAGCAGTTTCATGGATTTTCTCTTCCGCCCCGTCAGATATTGATTTCGGTCGGGCGCTTGGTGCGGACCCAGTGGGCCGCCAGCACGCGGGTGAAGGTGACGGCGGTGAACACGCTGGTCGCGATGCCGATCAGCAGCACGATGGCGAAGCCCTTGACCGGGCCGGAGCCGAGCGCGAGCATGATGCCGCCGGCAATGGCGTGGGTCACGTTCGCTTCGAAGATGGTGCGGCTCGCTTCCTTATAGCCATGCTCGATCGACGCGACGACATTGCGGCCGCGCCGCCTTTCCTCGCGGATGCGTTCGTAGATCAGCACGTTGGCGTCCACCGCCGTGCCGATCGTCAGCACGAAGCCGGCGATGCCCGGCAGCGTCAGCGTCGCGCCCAAAATGCCCATCACGCCCAGGATCACGAGCACGTTGATGGCGACCGCGATATTGGCATAGACACCGAAGCGACCATAGCTCACCAGCATGAAGGCCGCGACCGCCACCACCGCGATGATCGACGCGATGAGGCCCGCACGGATCGAGTCCGCGCCGAGGCCCGGTCCCACCGTCCGCTCCTCCACCACCGTCAGCGCGACGGGCAGCTTGCCCGACCGCAGCGCGATGGCGAGCTGGTTGGCGCTTTCCACGGTGAAGTTGCCGCTGATCTGCGCGCTGCCGCCCAGGATCGGTTCATTGATGTTAGGCGCGGACAGCACCCGGCCGTCGAGGATGATGGCGAAGGGCTTGTTGACATTTTGCGACGTCACCTGCCCGAACTTGCGGCCGCCCGATCCGTTGAAGCGGATGTTGACGATCGCCTGGTTGTTCTGGTCATAGCCCTGCGTCGCGTCGGTCAGATCCTCGCCCGACACCATCACCTGCCGCCTGACCGCGATCGCCGGCACGCCCGACGGGTTGTCGGCATAGGGCAGCACTTCGCTGCCCACCGGCGCGCGGCCCTGCGCCACTTCGGCGGGGTTGGCGGTGGTGTCGACCAGCTTGAATTCGAGCTTGGCGGTCTGGCCCAGCAAGTCCTTCAGCGCCTTGGGGTCTTGCAACCCCGGCACCTGCACCACGATGCGGTTGTCGCCCTGCTGCTGGATGGTCGGCTCGCGCGTGCCCATTTCGTCAATGCGCTTGCGGATCACCTCGGTCGCGACTTCCATCGCGCTCTTGACCGCATTGTCGATGCCCGCGCTGGTCGGCGTGATGACGACGGTGGAGCTGTTCACCACCTCGACATTGAAGTCGCGCTGGCCGGTGAGGCCCGCCCCCTGCGTCAGCGGCCGGATGCGCTCGACGGCGGCGTCCACCTGGGACGGGTTGCGGACCATGAAGCTCAGCTTCCCGTCGCGCGCGGAAATGTCGCCGATCGCGATCTTGGGCTCGCCCCGGCGCAGTTCGGTGCGGACCTGCTCCTCCATATTGGTCAGGCGCTGCCTGGCGACATCCTGGGTCGAGGCTTCGAGCAGGAGATGGCTGCCGCCGGCGAGATCGAGGCCGAGGTTCACGCGCGTCCGCATGAAGCCGGGCAGATGCGCCACGGCGCTGTCGGGCAGGAAGCTCGGCACGGCGCACAGCACGCCGATCAGGAGCGGCAGGATGATCGCGGCGACCGCCCAGCGCGAGAAGTTCAGCATCGGGTGCGCGCTCAGTCGTTCGCGGGCTTGGCGGACAGGGGATCAATGACGTCGGTCAGCGTCGATTTGACCGCCTTGACCTTCATCCCCGGCGCGAGTTCCACGTCGACATAGATGTCGTCCACCCGCGCGACCTTGCCCACCAAGCCGCCGCCGGTGACGACCTGGTCGCCCTTCTTCACCGCGTCGATCTTGGCCTTGTGATCCTTCATCTTCTTCTGCTGCGGGCGGATCAGCAGGAAATAGAAGACCACGAAGATCAGGACCAGCGGGGCCATCTGCACCAGGATACCGGCGCCGGAGGCTTGCCCGCCCGCGGTCTGGGCAAAGGCTGGAGTAATGAACATGAGTGGGACTTTCGCCTTATTTTCTCGTGGCAGGGTTTTTCGTGGTGGGCTGGCGGCCTTGCGGCCCCGCCGATCAAGCCCGCGCGGCTAACACAGACAGGGGGGCAGAGGCAATATGATTAGGGATCGGGGCGGGTCGCGGCACCGGCGCGAGTTGCCCCTTGCATCCTGCCCCGCCTGCTTCTAAAGGGCGCCCTCCGGTCGGGACGTAGCGCAGCCTGGTAGCGCATCACACTGGGGGTGTGGGGGTCGGAGGTTCGAATCCTCTCGTCCCGACCAAGTTTTTCCGGCCAAGTGGCCGTCCGGGGGACGGCCACCGGAAAAACTCCCAAGCGATAGCGCGGGAGGGGACGTTCGGCAGCGCCTACTTGGCTAGCGAAATCTGCGAACCTCCTCCATCAAACTGTCTAAAATCGGATGTGCATGAGGACGCCCAGTTAAGTCATAAGGTATGCGTTCGCCCGCTGCAAATCCTTCGCAAATTTCGGGCTCAACAGATCGAAAATATATAAAATCTTTGGAGTAAACTTGGATCGTTTGGTTGCAGAATAACGTCTCTTCATCTGTTAATTGGATAGTTACAGCCAGGGGCTTTATAAGGGCACGTGCTGGGTAGAACCACAGCACTGTGACGAATGGACTCAATGGAATAAGGCAGTGCGCTTCCAACGGCCCGCCCCTAACGGGAAGGAAGGAATGAAGGAAACCATCGCCGAAGATAAATTCCTTGCCTTCCGGCGCGTAGAGGAAGGCAAACTTGCCCGATCGGTGAATACGCTTCGCATAATCGAGATACAAATCTTTGATAACTGCCGCGACCAAGTTGTCCGAGACGTCTCCTGACCCTAGCCCGACCAGACTTCGGAAATCTCGCGCGCTCTGGCGAACGCTCTCGCGGGTTGTAGGGTTGCGGGCAATTAGTGATGCTAAACAATTGGACAACCTGCTGATTAGCGAGTCGGGTGCTAGAGGTGCATGGGCGCGACTTTCGCCATCGGGTGGCCTCCGAAAAAGCCCGCTAAGCCATTTTACGACTTTAGGAAAATCGTTGTCGGCCCGATCAAACAATGGCTCAAATGTCTCGTCCCAATCACCACCTCTCAGGAGGTTGTGACCATCGCTGATCCGACCGATCGATTTAGGTGCATAAGGCTTTCGATAATCGTTAGATCGGATTGACATGATCCGCCTATCCGCTCGGCACCACGATTTTGATAAGCTTTCAGGCCACCAATGATGGTTTTCGCCTACAATTGGTTGTCGCATTCTCATAGCTCGCGCACAGCACGAAGAATTTCAACGGAACTGCCAATATCTGAATTGCATATTCTCCCGCACGTCGGCAGCAACGATTGAGCTAATGCAGAGCGGGCCGTACAAGGAATGTGATCTGAATTATTCCGCATCATAGGAAGGAACTACATATCACCAGGGCGGTCAACCCATCGCTGTGCATCACCGATAGCAGACGAATAAGCCTCTGTCCTACAACAAACCAAATGGGATAACTGATTCGCCTCATTCGACATACGGAGGCGACCATGGACATAGGCAGGCTCATCGACGGCGTCATCGCGCGCGAAGGCGGGTATAGCAATCATCCGGCCGATCGCGGCGGGGCGACCAATATGGGGATCACCCACGCGGTTGCGCGGGCGAATGGGTATCGCGGCGACATGCGCGCGCTGCCACGCGCATTCGCGGCGCAGATATACCGCCGGCTCTACTGGGAGAAGCCGGGCTATCATTTCGTGGCGGAAATCAACTGGATCGTCGCGGCCACCCTGTTCGACGCGGCGTTTAACATGGGTCCGGCGACCGCGACGGGATTTCTTCAGCGAGCGCTGAACGCGCTCAACCGCAACCAGAAGGATTATCCCGACCTTAAGGTCGATCGTGTCGTCGGCGCGCGCACGCTGGCGGCCCTGCGCGCCTTTCAGGCGCTGCGCGGATCGGCGGGAGGCAAGGTGCTGGTGAAGGCGCTGCACGCGCTTCAGGGCGAACATTATGTCTCGATCGCGGAGGGGCGACCGGCCAACGAAGCCTTCCTCTATGGCTGGCTTGCGAACCGGATCGGTTCGGAGGGCATGGCATGACCGCCGCCGACACCGCCGCCGACCCGTGGACCCGGCGCGCGCGGCCGGCCTTCCTCTACGTCATGTACGCGCTGCTGCTCTGGTCGGTGCCGATGGGGCTGATCGCCGGGGTCGCGCCAACGACGGCGGCGGCGATCATTGCGGCGATGCGCGCCTATTTCAACGCGCTGCCCGAACCGCTCTACGCGCTCTTCGGCACCGGCTATCTCGGCTACACCGCCGCGCGCGCATGGGGCAAGGCGAAGGGGGTGGAGCGATAAGGCGCTGGGGTGAAGGATGCGCAGCATGTTACCCGGCGGAGGAGCCTTCCTTTGCCGGGGGACCGCACGACAGGGGTGCCCATGAGAGCCGCTTGGTATAAGGTCGCCCAATGGATTTTGACGATCAACTGCGGCGCTATTTCGGCAGCGCCGACCTCGACGCCCTGACCCCCGATGCGCTGGCCGACGGGGTCGACCGGATGCGCGTCGACCTGGGGCTGGAAACCGACCGGGGTCGCCGCTTCGCCCTCTGGTCGCTGCTGTTCCTGCTGGGGCATGCCCCCGATCTCGACCGCGTGTTCGAGGACCCTGCGGATCGGGATGCCGCGCGCACCTTCATGGACCTGGCCGAGCGCGGCGATCCCGGCTGACGCGTCAGGCCGCGAGCAATTCCGCCGGGTGACCGGCCATCACCGGGACGCTGCGCCACCATTCGTCGACCTCGGCAGACCGCACCAGCATCACGCTGCTGATCCGGGGACGTGCCGTCCAGCCGGCATCCTCTGCCACGAAGCGCCAGCGATCGCTGCAATCGAGCGGTTCGTTGCGGAAGATAGTGCGACCATCCTCGCCCAATATGGGGCGCAGCGCGCTCGGCACGTCGCGGATATTGCCGTCGGGGAAGGTCACGGAAATCGTCATGGCGGCATCCTTTTTCTGTCTCTGCCACCGTCAACGCATGACAAGCCATTGTGTTCAGGCCGGTTCCACCGCACGCCGGCCCCACATCCCCGCCCGCCATATGACAATCCCGTCACGGAAATGACGTCGTCCTGTCAACGCCCGCACATTGCAGTGCAACATAGCGTGGATAGGGCGCCCCCGGCCCGAAGGTCCAAGAGGGGGATTTAAAGATTATGCGTATCACCACCGCGCTGCTGATGGCGTCGACCGCCATGTTCGCCACGCCCGTCTTCGCGCAGGACGCCGCGCCGGCACCCGCGCCGGCCCCCATGCCGGCAGACGCCGATGTCGCGGCCGACGCCGAAATCGTCGTGTTCGGCCGGGGCGAAACCCGCCAGGTGCAGGAATTGAAGGCGCAGGAGATCACGGTCCTGACGCCCGGCACCAATCCGCTGAAGGCGATCGAGAAGCTGCCGTCCGTCAACTTCCAGTCGGCCGACCCGTTCGGCAATTATGAATGGTCGCAGCGCGTCACCATCCGCAGCTTCAACCAGAACCAGCTAGGCTTCACCTTCGATGGCATCCCGCTCGGCGACATGAGCTATGGCAATCATAACGGCCTGCACATCACCCGCGCGGTCAGCAGCGAGAATATCGGCAGCGTCCGCGTCGCCCAGGGCGCGGGCTCGCTTGGCACCCAGTCGACCGGCAACCTCGGCGGCACGGTCGAGACCTTCTCGGCCGACCCGGCCGATTATCTGAGCGGCGGCGCATTGGGCGCGCAGGGCAACCTGACCTATGGCAGCAATGAAACATGGCGTGCCTTCGGTCGTCTGGCGCTCGGCACCCGCGACGGCATCCGCGGCTATCTGTCCTACGGCTATGGCTCTACCGACAAATATAAGGGCACCGGCACGGAGGATCAGCACATGGGCAATGCCAAGGTCGTGATCCCGGTCGGAGAGGCCAGCATCGACGGCTGGCTCAGCTATTCCGACCGGCGGGAGCAGGATTATCAGGACATGTCGATGGGCATGATCCGTCGCCTCGGCTGGGACTGGGACAACAGCTATCCCGATTATGCCCGCGCGATCGATTATGCCGATCGACTGAACGACGTGGACCGTGTCGCCAACGCCGGCGGCGCGCCGGTCCCGGACGGCCTCTACGACTATAGCGGCGCGGCCGTCGCCACGGGCCAGGTCTATCCCGGCAATGTCACCAGCGCCGACGACGCTTATTATGACGCCGCGGGCCTGCGTAAGGACTGGCTGGGCGCGGTGGGCGTGACCACCCCGATCGGCGACGCCGCCACCTTCCGGTTCAAGGGCTATTACCACAAGAATGAGGGCATGGGCCTGTGGGGCACGCCCTATGTTCCCAGCCCGAACGGCGTTCCCCTGTCGGTTCGCACCACCGAATATGGGATGGAGCGCTATGGCGCGTTCGGCAGCGTGGATTTCACCATCGGCGTGCAGACGCTGAACGTGGGCGCATGGTATGAGAATAACAAGTTCAACCAGGCCCGCCGCTTCTACGCCTTCGCCAGCCGCACCCAGCCGGGCCTTTCCTTCCGCGACTATCCGAAGAACCCGTTCGCGACCCAGTGGGAATTCGATTTCACCACCGACACCTTCCAATATCATGTGCAGGACAAGATCGACCTGGGCATGGTGACGATCAACCTCGGATGGAAGGGCTTCAAGGTCACCAACGAGGCGCAGGCGGTGGTCCAGGCCAGCTTCCCGCAGGGCAAGATCGATGCCACCGACTGGTTCCAGCCGACCGCCGGCTTCGCCGTGGAGCTGAGCCCGGAGGCCGAAATCTACGGCGGCTTCAGCCAGTCGACCCGCGCCTTCGCTTCTGCGACCACGACGGGACCGTTCGGCACCAGCCAGACCGGCTTCGACGCGATCAAGGATGATCTCAAGCCCGAGGAGTCGGACACCTATGAACTGGGTCTGCGCTACAACAGCCCGGCGTTCAGCGGCGTGATCGGCGCCTATCTGGTGAACTTCCGCAATCGCCTGCTGTCGGTGCAGGTCGGCAGCCCGATCCAGGGCCTGGCCTCGGCGCTCCAGAATGTCGGCGGCGTCCGCTCGATCGGCATCGAGGCGGCGGGCACCGTGACCCTCGGCTCGGGGCTCAGCCTGTTCGGCTCCTACAGCTATACCGACGCCACCTATCGCGATGATGTGTTCAACAGCTCGAACGGCGCGCTGGTCGCGGCGATCAAGGGCAAGACCGTGGTCGACAGCCCCAAGCACATGGCGCGCGGCGAACTCAACTTCGACGATGGCAAGCGCATCGCGCGGGTCGGCGTCAACTATATGTCGCGCCGCTTCTATAGCTACACCAACGACGTGTCGGTTCCCGGCCGCGTGCTGGTGGACGCGACCATCGGCTATCGCTTCACCGACCGGATCGAGGTGCAATTGAACGCCACCAACCTGTTCGACAAGCGCTATGTCAGCACCATCGGGTCGGGCGGCTTTGGCAATAGCGGCGACGCGCAGACCCTGCTGGTCGGCGCGCCGCAGCAATTCTTCGCGACGCTCAAGACGGGGTTCTGATCCACAAAAAAAAGCCCCTCCCCTTTAGGGGAGGGGTTTGGGGTGGGGGCAAGCCTTCAGCGCCGCGTTATCTGGATAGCCCCCACGCCCATCCCCTCCCATGAAGGCGAGGGGTGATTCTATCGCCAAGAGGCCAAGACATGAATCGCAAATCCTGCTTGCTCGCCGCTCTCCTCCTCGCCGCCGTCGCGCCAAACGCGGCGCTGGCGGAGCCAGTGCTTCTGATCTCGATCGACGGCCTGCGCCCCGGCGACGTGACGGAGGCGGGCAAGCGCGGCCTTGCCATCCCCAACCTCCGCCGCTTCCTGACCGAAGGCGCGCATGCCAGCGGCGTCACCGGCGTGCTGCCGACGCTGACCTATCCCAGCCATGTGACGCTGATGACCGGCACGGCGCCGGCGACCCACGGCATCTACGCCAACACGACGTTCGACCCCACCAACATCAACCAGGGTGGCTGGTACTGGTATGCGCAGGACATCCAGGTGCCGACGCTGTGGGAAGCGGCAGCCAAGGCGGGCCTTTCCACCGGCAACATCCACTGGCCGGTCAGCGTCGCGGCGAAGGGCGTGACCTGGAACCTGCCGCAAATCTGGCGCACCGGCCATCCCGACGACGCCAAGCTGCTCGACGCGCTTTCGACACCGGGCCTGCGCGACGAATTGGAAACGGCGGTGGGCGAACCCTATGCCATGGGCATCGACGAAAGCCTGCCCGGCGACCAGAAGCGCGGCCGCTATGCCGCTGCCCTCATCGACGCGCACAAGCCGCAATTCCTGACCGTCTATCTGACCGCGCTCGACCATGAGCAGCATGCGAAGGGACCGGATTCGCCTGAAGCGAAGGCGGTCTTGGAAAAGATCGATGCGATCGTCGGCGATCTCGTCGCCGCCGAGCGCAAGGCGCATCCCGACGCCGTGATCGCTTTGGTCAGCGACCATGGGTTCGAGGCGACGCACACCGCGATCAACCTGTTCCGCCCCTTCATCGACGACGGGTTCATCACGCTGGACAAGGACGGCAAGGTCGCATCCTGGACCGCCATGCCCTGGATTGCCGGCGGATCGGCGGCGATCATGCTCGCGCGGCCGGGCGACGAGGCAACGAAAGCGAAGGTCAAGGCGCTGCTCGACAAGCTTGCCGCCAACCCCGCCAACGGCATCGCCAAGGTCGCGACCACCCGCGACGTGGCGCTGCTGGGCGGCAATCCGCGCGCGACTTTCATGGTCAATCTGATGCCCGGCTTCGTCACTGACATCTTCCGGGGGGCTGCCGCGCCGCTCCTTGCCCACAGCCCGGTCAAGGGCATGCACGGCTATTTCCCTGGCCCCGCCAACCTTCAGGCCACCTTCCTCGTGATGGGCAAGGGCGTCGCCAAAGCCAAGGATTTGGGCCAGATCGACATGCGCGCGATCGCCCCGACCCTCGCCCGCGTCATGGGCACGGAACTGGAGGCGGAGGCGGAGCCGCTCGCGCTGCAATAGATATTGAAACGATCTTATACCAAGCAGCGCTGATGATGACCTATAGCCCCTCCCCTTCAGGGGAGGGGTCGGGGTGGGGCGTCTCGTGGAAGAACAGCGCTAACCGGATCGACCCCACTCCCAAACCATCAAACGAGTCACGCGCCTTGAACTTGAAGAGGTAGGCTTCAGGGCGTCATCGGCGCTGCTTATTAAGAGCCATTATCACGAGAGTTTGGCATTATAGCATTTCCCAATGACACTCAATCTTTCTGGCCTTCTTCACTTTGCCTACGTCGAAGATTTTTCTGCCATTATAGTCTAATTCTCCGCCTATTTTACCACGGATCGTTAAATACAGACATACGTCTTCTGCATCGATCGCCATCGGTGCTAGTCGACTAAACAGCACGCTTTGTTTTTCGTCCCGGGTACGAAGGACGAAGACGTCGCCATCAGATGACTTAAACACGCTATACTCGCCCGAAAAGAATATTCCCTTCTTCTCAACTACTATCTCACTAGACCTCCCTGCGTTTATCTTAGCTGGCTGGGCGCAACCCTGCATGATTACCAAACCGAGAAATGCCCCAGAAAAACTTGGATAAAATCTTGAAATCACGCCTCACCTCCTTTTTGCTCGACGGATCAACCTTCCTCCGTTCGGTAATCATGCTCCTCACAGGTGCGCATACCGCTCTTCACGCCCGCATCACCACTTCTCATCGAACCCTCAGCCTCTTCTTCCCCGGCGACCCGTAAGAAAAGCGCAGCAAAAGCGTCACCGCGCCGCCCCGCCACGGTTATTTTGCTGCAATGCAACCGTAAGCGCGGCGTCATGCTGTCTGGCTATTCTAGGTCAATGACCGCGACCCATCCCCGCCTGATCCGCATCCCTGCCACCGACAAGGCGCGGCTGCGGCTGCTTTTCCTCGCCAAACATGCGTGCGCCGACGGCAGTCCGGATGCGCAGGATGGCAATCACGCCGTCTATCATCATGAACTGCGCGCCACGCTGGAGGCGATCGGCCTTCATGTGCAGGTCGCCAACAGCTATGAGGCGCTGTTCGATCGGCCCGATGTCGATTTCGTCGTCACCCTGCTCAATCGCGGCGGCTTCCAGAACAGCGAGATGCTGGCACCCCTGCTGCTGAGCTGGCGGTCCGTGCCCTTCCTCGGCGCGTCGCCGATCGTGCGGGGCCTTTCCGACGACAAATATCTGAGCAAGCTCGTCGCCCGCGCGCGCGGCGTCGCGACCATGCCGGCGCAGCTCTTCCGGCGCGGCGGCCTGTTCGACGCCCCGGCGTTCGAAGCGGAGCGGCTGGTGGTCAAGCCCAACGCCTCCTCCGCCTCCTGGGGCCTCAAGATGGTCGATAGCTGGGCGCAGGCGCGCGACCATGCCGAAAGCCTGTTCGCGCTCGGCCATGACGTGCTGGTCGAACAATGGGCGCCGCTGGTCGATATCGCCGTGCCGGTCGTGGGCGGCAGCGCGGGCGACCCCTGGGTCTTGCCACCGATGATGTATGTCCCCGCCGATCCGCACCGCGAGCGCAGCTATGCGGAGAAGCGCGGGCTGGTCGATGCGGGCGACGATCCGCTGGTGCTGGTCGAGGACATGGACCTGCGCGCCCGGCTGGAGGCGATGACCCGGCGGCTGTTGCCCGAACTCTGGCCGTTCGACTATGGCCGCTTCGAATTTCGCTACGATCCCGCGAGCGGGCAGATATTGTTCATGGAAGTGAACCTGTCCTGCAATCTCTGGTCGAAAAAGACTATCTCCCGTTCGGCCGCTTCCATCGGCGTCGATCATGCCGCGCTGGTCGAAACCATCGTCGGCCACAGCCTGGCGCGCCACGGCCTGCTCACCGCCCTTCCGGCGCGAGAGGCCGCCTGATGTCCGCGCGCACCACCGCCATCGTGCTCGCCGGCCGGCGCGACGGCACGACCGATCCGCTCGCGCAGGAAGCCGGCGTCAGCCATAAATGCCTGGTCCCGGTCGCCGGGCGGCCGATGCTGCTCCACGTGATCGAGGCGCTGGCCGGCTCCGCCCGCATCGGGGCAATCCGGGTGGTGATCGAGGATCCCGCGATCCTGGCGCGGCTCCCCGCCCTGCGCGGCCTCGTCGCCAACGGCCGGGTGACGGGGATCGCGGCGCAGCCCAATTTAGTCGATTCGGTCGTCGCCGGGGCCGCAGGCGCGGCGTTCCCCCTGTTCATCACCACCGCCGACAATGTGCTGCTCAGCCCGACCGCGATCGACGAGATGCTGGCCGGCTGCGCCGCAGCCCAGGCGGATGCCGCCGTCGCCTTCGCCCGGCGCGACTCCGTACTGGCCGCGCACCCCGAGGGGCAGCGCAAATTCTACCGCTTCGCCGACGACAGCTATTCCAATTGCAACGGCTACTGGCTGCGGAATCGCGCCGCGCTTAAGGCTGCCGAGACCTTCCGCACCGGCGGCCAGTTCGTGAAGCACCCGCTGCGGATCGTCGGTGCGTTCGGCCTCCTGAACCTCATTCGTTTCCGCTACGGCATCGGTACTCTGGCGGACACGTTCGCCCGGTTTTCCCGACGCTTCCGCATGACGATCAGCCCGGTGATCCTGAGCGACGGGGCGGTGGCGATCGACGTCGACCATGCGCGCTCGCGCCGGATCGCCGAGGCGGTGATGGCGGACCGTGCGATGCTGTCGCAAGCCGCGGAATAGCGCGCGTTCCGCCCCGGGAAAACGCCAAACACCTGTCTCACTCGCTGTTCACTTGGTCTAGCCCCGCGCCAACCAGCCCTTCATCCGCCGAAACAGTCCGCGTTCGCTCACCGGCTCGAACATTTCGTCCGGACCTTCAGGGTCGAGCACCTCATTGTCGGCCAGCCACTGCTGCACCTCGTTGAGGTCGGGGGTTACATAGGGGCGAAGCGTCTTGCCGGGCTTCTGGCGCAATTCCTCGATTCCCGCGACCAGCCCGCGCTCGGCGATCACCGCGCTCACCCGCTCGCGCGGCAAATCCAGATGTTCGGCGATCAGGTCTTCGCGGACACGCTGGATCGTCGCCTGCCACCCGTCATTGGCCGGCAGCGCGGTGTCGATGCAGACATCGCATTCGGTATCGAGCCGCATCGATCGGTTGTTCATGTTGGACGAGCCGACGCGGATCAGCCGGTCGTCCACAATCAATATCTTGGCGTGGACATAGATCGGCGCGCCCCGCTGGGTGAAGGGGTGATAGATGCGGAAGCGGCCATGGGAATCGCGCGCCTTCAGTGCCTCGAACAGGCGCGCGCGCGCCGTGTCCATCGCCTGTTGCTCCAGCCAGCCGTCCGCCTGTTCGGGATTGACGATGACGATCTCCGGCCCGTCCGGCTCCGCCAGCCGCGCCGCGATCGCCTCCGCGATCCGGCGGGAGGCGAAATACTGGCTTTCGGCATAGATGTGCCGCCGCGCCGCCGCGATCTGCTTGAGATACAGTGCCTCGATCTCGGTCGTTTCGGCCTGATCATCCATCTTCGGCGCGGTGCGGGCAATGGCGACATCGACATTCTCGAACATCACCGGCAGCGCGTCGGGCCAGCAGTCGAGCACGCCTGGCACCGGCTCCAGCGGATCGCCCCCGGCGGCCGTCCAGCGCATCCGCGCATGTTCGCCCAGCGCCGCCGCGACCGGGCCCATCAACGCTGTCGTCGCGTCATGCCAGGGGCCATAGGGCGACCCGTCGGGATGATGGCGTCCAGGATCCTCGTCGCGGTGGTGGCGCGTGTCCCAGCGGTCGCCGGTCATGTCGATCCCGCCGCAAAAGGCGAAACAGTCGTCGATCACCACGATCTTCTGGTGGTGCGAGGCGGCAGGCGGATGATGGCTGTCCAGCTTTACCGTCACGCGCGGATGCGCCATCCACTTGAGCGTGGTGAAGAGGTTGGTGGGCCGCACCATGGACTTCATGGCGCCGACATCCCAGCGCAGCAGGAAGATTTCCAGATCCGGCGTCCGCTCGACCAGCCAGGTGATGAATTCGCCGATCGCCACCGGCGCGCCGTCCTGCGCCTCGTCCTCGCGGATCAGGCTGATGGCGGCGTCGAAGTCCCAGCCGATCAGCATGATGCGGTGCTTGGCCTTCATCATCGCGGCGCGGGCATGGCGGAAATAGGCGTCGGCGTCGATGATGACGCTGGCCTTCGCCGCCCGCTCGATGCGCCAGCAATCGTCGCCAGGGTTCGGCGGGGTCATGCAGTGCTCCCCACCGTCAGGCAGGCCAGGAACATGAGCAGGCCCGCAAAGCGATTGGACCGGAATTTCACGAGCGGATCGATGCCGTCCTCCTTCAAAGTCAAGACCTGCCAGCCCAGATGCGCCGCCATCGGCAGGAGCGCGATCAGCGCCAGCCCCTGCGGCCGGACCTGCCAGATAGTTGCTGACCACAGCATGAGCGCCAGCGCGTAACAGATCGCCACCCCGACGCACACATGCCGTCCCATCGACAGGGCGCTGGAGCCGATTCCGATCAGCGCATCATCTTCCCGGTCCTGCAACGCGTAGATGGTGTCATAGCCCACCACCCAGAAGATGCAGCCGGCGTAAAGCGTCAATCCCGGCGCGGTGAGCGCGCCCCAGACCTCGCTCCATCCCACCAGCGCCGCCCAGGAAAAAACGAGACCGAGCCAGAGCTGCGGCCAGCCGGTGATCCGCTTCATGAAGGGATAGGCGGCAACCAGCACCAGGCTGCCGAGCGAGACGATCTGGGCATAGGGACGCAATTGCAGCAGCACCACAAGGCCGACCAGGCACAGCGCCAGCAGCCACGCCCAGGCCGCCTTGACGCCGATCGCGCCGCTGGCGAGCGGGCGGACGGCGGTGCGCGCAACTTTCCGGTCGATGTCGCGGTCGACGATGTCGTTGAACACGCAGCCCGCCCCGCGCATGGCGATGCTGCCCAGCAGCAGCCAGGCGATCAGCGGCCAGCGCGCGAAACCGCCACCGGCCAGCGCCACCGCCCAAGCGCCGGGCCAGAACAGCAGCCACCAGCCAATGGGCCGGTCCAGCCGGGCGAGTTGCATCAGGATGCGCGGCGTTTCCGGCAACCGCGCCAGCAGCCCGCTGGCCTGGCTGTCGGGGACGATGCTGTTCAAATCATGCTCCGTTCGCCCCGCGCTTGTCGAAGGGCAGTCCTGCTCTTTAGAGAAGAACCGGGCTGCAACAAGCCTGTCCTGAGCCTGTCAAAGGGTTCGGCCGAAACGGAGTTTATGGCCCAGATGACCGCAACGCCCGCCTGGCCGCCGCAAAGCGCGCCGCGCCTGCATGTCGAAACGCAGTTGGGGGAGGGGGGGGTCGTGCCCGTGGACGGCAACCCGGCCCATTATCTCATCAGCGTCATGCGGGTGAAGCCCGACGACATCGTCCTGCTCTTCGACGGCCGGTCGGGTGAATGGGCGGCGCGCGCGCGCGACATCCGCAAGCGCGATCTCGTGCTGGAGTGCGTGTCTCAGACGAAGCCGCCGGAGGTCGTGCCCGATTTCTGGCTCTGCTGCGCCCCGATCAAAAAGGGCCGCATCGACCTGATCGCCGAAAAGGCATGCGAGCTGGGCGTCGCGCGGCTGCTACCCGTGCTCACCCGCCGCGCGGTGGTGGACAAGCTCAATTTCGACCGGCTCCACGCCCATCTGGTCGAGGCGGCGGAGCAATGCGGCCGCACTGCGCTCCCCGAACTTGCCGAGATGGTGAAGCTCGATTCGCTGCTGCGGGACTGGCCTGCCGGCCGCCACCTCTTTTTCGCCGACGAGACCGGCGGCGCGCCGCTGGAGCAGGCGCTGCGCGCCCATTCCGGCCCGGCCGCCTTCCTCGTGGGGCCGGAGGGCGGCTTCGACCCGGCCGAGCGGGACGCGATTCGCGCCGTGGGGCAAGCAGTCCCCGTCTCTCTGGGGCCGCGTATCCTGCGGGCCGAAACCGCAGCCATCGCCGCCACCTCAGCCTGGATGGCGATCAACGGAGACTGGAGTTAGTTGCAATTCGCCATGTTATTGCGTTCGTCCGGGGCGCAGCCTATCTGTGCGCCGCGTGTCCTGTTTGACGCGACTGGGGGAAGGACTAAGGGCGGGGCATGAGCACCAGAACCGACTCAGGGGGCAATGATCCCGTCATCGAAAGCCGCGACCAGCTGATCGCGGCCTTCGCCAAGGGAGAAAAGCCCAAGGACCGCTGGCGCATTGGCACCGAACATGAAAAGTTTGTCTATGCTCGCTCCGATCATCACGCCCCGTCCTATGAGGAGAAGGGCGGCATCCACACATTGCTGATCGGTCTGACCCGCTATGGCTGGCAGCCGGTGTTCGAGGGCGAGAATATCATCGCCTTGTCCGGCGCCGACGGCACGATCAGCCTGGAGCCGGCCGGCCAGCTCGAACTCAGCGGCGCGCCGCTCGAAAATCTCCACCAGACCTGCGCGGAAACCGGGCACCACCTGGAACAGGTCAAATATGTCGGCGACATGCTGGGCCTGGGCTTCCTTGGCCTTGGCATGTGGCCCGACAAAAGCCGCGAAGACCTGCCCATCATGCCCAAGGGCCGGTACGAGATCATGCTGCGGCACATGCCGCGCGTGGGGTCGATGGGGCTCGACATGATGCTGCGCACCTGCACCATCCAGACCAACCTCGATTATGGCAGCGAGGCGGACATGGCGCAGAAGTTCCGCGTCTCCCTCGCGCTTCAGCCGCTCGCAACCGCGCTGTTCGCCAACTCCCCTTTCACCGACGGCAAGCCCAACGGCTTCCTGTCCTACCGCAGCCATATCTGGTCGGACACCGATCCGCACCGCACCGGCATGCTGCCCTTCGTGTTCGAGGACGGTTTCGGCTACGAACGCTATGCCGACTATGCGCTCGATGTGCCGATGTATTTCGTGTACCGCGACGGCCGCTATATCGATGCTGCGGGCCTCAGCTTCCGCGATTTCCTCGACGGCCGTCTTTCGGTGCTGCCAGGCGAAAAGCCGACCGAAAAGGACTGGGAGGATCATCTGTCCACCGCCTTCCCCGAAGTGCGGATGAAGAGCTTCCTCGAAATGCGCGGCGCGGATGGCGGGCCGTGGAACCGCATCTGCGCGCTGCCGGCGCTGTGGGTCGGCCTGCTCTACGACAGCCAAGCGCTCGACGCCGCCTGGGATGTGGTCAAGGACTGGACCATGGAGGAGCGGCAAATCCTGCGCGACTCGGTGCCGAAACTCGGCCTCGACGCGCCGATCGGCGGTAACGCCAAGCTGCGCGACATCGCGCGCGAAGTCGTGGCGATCGCCCGGTCGGGGCTGGCCGCCCGCGCCCGCCTCAATGGCGCGGGCGACAATGAGACGGGCTATCTCGGCTTCCTCGAAGAGGTCGCGGCTACCGGCAAGACCAACGCCGAACGGCTGCTAAACCGCTATCATGGGGAATGGGCCGGCGACCTCAGCCGCATCTATGCGGAGGAGAGTTTCTAGCTACTCCGCCGGCTGCGCCAGGGGCGCGGCCGGTCGCCTGCCCGTAGCCCAGCGGAAGAAGCGGGGCACTGGCGCATTGCGCTCCATCCAGTCGCTATAGGTGCGATAGGCGAGATCGGCGGACAGATGCTGCTCCTCGGTTTTCGCGCGCCAATAATAGACCGCGTTGGTGAGGCCCAGCATCGCGCAATTGCGCACCATGTCGGTCATGGACCCGCTGACCGTCAGGAACGGCAGCGAAGAGAACCACCAGAAGAGATTCTTCGACAGATAGGCCGGGTGCCGGCTCCAGCGATAGGGGCCGTGGGTCAATATGCCGCGATGGGTGAGGTTGGAAAAGCGGATGCCGAACGCCACCGTCGCCCAGGCGTAGATGCCGGTCAGCAGCACCAGCCAGCCGCCCAATATCCATTGGAGCGTGGTCGACCCTTGCGTCCACACATCCCATTCCGCGCCGCCGGCATGATAGTCGAGCGGTCCGCCGCCGCCCATCAGCACGAAGGGCGGGTAGCAGATCAGCGCCGCGACCCAACCGCTCAGGAAAGGGTTGGCGGTGCGAATGTGCGAATCGAGCGGCTTGAAGGTCAGCATATAGCCGACCGTTGCGATGCAGACATCGACCATGAACATGATCGCCACAAGGAAGCCCGCCAGCGCCACCGGATTGGCGATCGCGTCGCTCCACCGCCACTCCACCACGCTGGCGAAATTGCCCGGCACGATCGAGACCATGAAGGCGAGGAAGAAGCCTTTCACCGCCCAGGCGCGGGCATGATGCCATACCTGTTCCATGGCGGGCGCGCCCGCCGCGCCGCCGATCACCCACTGGCCGAAATGATAGGAAGCGTCGCGCGGCTCGGCCAGCCGCCGGTCGATCCAGACGATATAGGGGATGGACGCCGCCAGCAACCAGGGCGCTGCCGCGATGAACAGGTCCATCGAAAAGCGGTAATTGCCGCTCCAGTACCAGCGGGCGATGCAATAGAAGATGGCGATGGCGAGCCAGGTCGCCCACAGCCCGGCGATCTTGACGAGGCTGATGTCGAGCGCCGCGCGCAGGGAGCGCTTGGGCGCGTGCCAGTCGATGCCGGTCGACGCGCGGCGATGCACCTTGTCCACCACCAGCGACCAGAGCACCATCGGCAGTCCGCAGGCCGCCACCGCCGCCAGCCCCGCATTGGGGCCGCTCATCCCGAAATGGCGGGCGACCAGTGTCCACACCGCCAACCCCGCCAGCCCGGCGATGCCGACGCCATGGCTGACGGCGGAGGGGGGACAGGGATCGGCCTTGTGCATGGCTGGCGGCTTAGCGGAAAATGGTAAGCAAGCGGTGAAGGGCGGTCTTCGGGGAAGGTCGCCCAGCCTGGGAGACGATATCATCGGGAGGTTTCCTGACCGGGCAGCAGGTCGCTCTTCCCAAAGATCGGTAGCGTGCGAAGCCGCCCCTTGCGCCGCTCCTGCATCCCTCCGATGCTGCGCGCAACGGCCGAATCGGCCTGCCCCTCTGACAATCGGAATCCCTGCCTTATGCGCGTCGCGATCGAAGCGATCCTCGACTATGATTTTGCCGAGCCCACCGATGTGCTGCTGGCGGTGGAGGCGGCCTCGCTGCCCGACCAGCAGGTTATTGCCCAGTCGCATATCATCGACAATGCCGGTCCGCTCACCAACAAGCGCGGCGGCAGCGGCGTCGGCCGCCGCACCTGGACCCGCACCGGCACGGGGCGAATGGTCAGCACCTATCGCGCGAGGGTGGAGGTCGACCGCGCGCCCGTTGACATCGCGGCGCTGCCGCGCAGCCCGCTGCCGAGCCTGCCGGAGGAGGTGCTGCCCTTCATCTGGCCCAGCCGCTATTGTGAAGCCGACCGTTTCGTCAGTTTCGTCTGTGGCCACTTCCCCGATCTGGACGGTGGCGCGCTGGTGAAGGCGCTGGTCGAGTGGGTTCACGCCAATCTCGTCTATGCGCCGGGCAGCTCGACGAACGTCACCACGGCCGCCGACACGTTCGTCGCCCAGCAGGGCGTGTGCCGCGACTATGCGCATTTGACCGCCGCGCTGATCCGGTCGCGCGATATCCCTGCGCGGCTGGTGTCGGTCTATGCACTCGATCTCGACCCGCCGGACTTCCATGCAGTGGTGGAGGTGTGGCTCGATGGCGCGTGGCACATCGTCGACGCGACCGGCCTTGCCCCTGTCGAAACGATGGTCCGAATCGCCGTCGGCCGCGACGCCACCGACATCGCCTTCATGACGATCTTCGGCGGCGCGACGATGAACGCGCAGGCGATCAATGTGACGCGGGCCTGACCCGCGCCGCTCAATAGTCCTTCGAATAGCGCAGGTTCGCCGACGATCCGGCGTTGGTGCCGGTGCGCGACAGCAGGCTGAGCGCCTTCGAAAGGGCGATCTCCAGCTGGGTGGCGGTGAAGCCCTTGGAGTCGGTGATGACCTCCACATAGATATTGTTGGAGATATGCTGCCCCACCGCGAGCGACGTGCCGCGCCCGGTCTTCTCGTCGCCGCCCACGATGCCGATCCGGTCGATACCCGACGCACCTTGCAGCTTGCCCATGGGGTTGAGGCCACCGCTGCCACCGCGCAGCCCGTTGAGCGCGGCGGCGAGCTGCACCGCCTGCACCGCCGAAAGATTCGCGACATTGTCGCCAAACAGGATGCGCGCCAATATCTCGTCCTGCGGCAAGGTGGGCGTGGAGATGAAGGCGATGTCGGGCTGCTGCGCGCTCCCGGTCACCTGGATGCCGGCGGTCACCGTGTCGATCCGGGTCTCCGCCTTGATCTGGAGCGTCGGGTTCATCATCGGTCCGTTGAAGTTGATGATGCCCTGTTCCAGGTCGAACTGGTGGCCTGAGAAGCTGTAGCGGCCGCGTATCACCTCGATCCGGCCGGTCACGCGCGGCGCGGCGGTGGTGCCGGTGACGCGCATGTTGGTCTTCCACTCGGAATCGAGACCCATGCCGGTCACGTAAATCTCGTTGTCGGCCCTTATCCGGATGTCGAGCTTCCAGTCGGCTGGACGCGCAGCCGCCTGCCGCTGGGCGGTGCGCGCCGCCAGCGGATCGCTATTGTCGCCCTTCCGCCGCACGCCGGTGAGCTGGCGGATTTCCGTGCCGCCCTGCCAGGCGACGCGGTAGCGGGTTTCGGGCAGCGACAGATCGCCCCGGATGAGGCCGCCGGCCTGCGCGCTGTTGGTGATGTTCATCGTGCCGCTGATGACGCTCGTGATCGCCTCGCTGCGGGCGAGGCGCGCGCGGTCGAGCTTGACGGCGATGTCCATGGGGAAGCCGCTATCCGCCGCCAGCCCGACGGTGCCCGACGCCTGCACCGTGCCGTCGCCTGCGCGACCGGAAAAGTCGCGAATGTCCAGCCGGTCGTTGGTGAAACGTCCATCCAGCCGCATCTGGGTCACCCGCGTGCCGAACGTCTCATTCTCGTAAGTAAGCGCATTGGCGCGCACCACGCCGTTGAGGCGTGGATCGGCGAGCCGCCCGCCGAAGTCTGCCGCAACCGCCAGGCCGCCCGTCAGCTGCTGGTCGGCGAGCCCGGCGAAGGAGAAGAGGACGTCGGCCGGTCCGGCATAGCGGATGCCGCCGCCTAGCGGCGCATTCTGCAACTGTTCGGCCCAGCTTGCGCCCGCGCCGGGCGGCACGAGCGTCGCCACGAAGCGGCCGAGCGTAGTGCCACCGCGCCGGATGAGGCCGCGCATGTCGCCGCCAGCCGACGACAGCTTGCCCTCGACGCTCATCGACACCGGATCGGACACGGCGGTCAGGCTGGAGCGGCGGAAATCGTTGATGGCAAGGCGGGTGGTCGCGGTGGGAAAGGCGCTGCCCGCTTGCGCATAGTCCAGCGTGCCGGTCGCGCGCCCGGTGATGCCCAGCCCCGGCGCGGCGATGTTGAGGATGCCGAGGTCGAAATCCTTGAACCGCGCCTGGAGCGCCGTCGTCCCGCCGAAGCGGCCCGCCAGATCGACCTTGCCCTGCGGCAGCACCAGCGTTGCAGGCTCCAGGCGGTATCCGCCCTGCTCGACGCGTATGATGGCGGGGCGACCCAGGCGGAAATCGATGTCGGCCGCCTTGCCTTGCAACGCGACGGCGTAGAGGTTCGGGCGCAAGGCGGCGTTGGCGGCGATCGAGAAGGGCACGCCGCTCGATCCGTCGGCGACCAGCTGCGCCCGTCCGCGTCCGCCCTGATAGTCGATCCGGCCGCGCGCCTTGCGCACGACATAGTCGCCATAGGCGGCGTTGGCGATCTGCGCGTCGGCGCGGATCTGCGGCTGGTCGGTCAGCACCATCGAGGCGGTGACGATCGCCCGGCCGATGACGACGTCGGCCTCGCCCGGCAGCTTCGCGTTGCTTGCGGTGGCGTTGAGGTCGACGCCCTGCGCCTTGCCCACGGCCGCCAGCCGCACCTGCCCGGTGATGCCGGAGCCGTTCATCGCCAGCTGCCCGGTGAAGGGGCCGGCGGGGCTCTGCTGGATACGGCCGTTCATATCGACGCCGGCAAAGCGCGCGCGGGTCACGTCGATCGTCAGCGGTCCCTGCGCCGTGCTGATCAGGACATTGGCGAAGAAGGGGCCGTAAGGCGACCCGCCCGTCGCTTCGAGCCGGTAGCCGCCCGCTTCGCCGTTGAGCTTCGCGACGACATCGTTGAGCTGCACGCCGACATTGGGCCGTGCCGCGCGCAGCACGGCTTGCGGGCGCTCCATAGTACCCCGCACCGTCAGCGCCAGCGGGCCATATTGCCGCGAGGATGCGGTCGCGTCGAAGGCAATCTGCCCGTTGGTGTCGTAGCTGCCCGATCCCGAATGGATGGTGAAATTGGGGGCGGCGCCCTTCAGGCCCGCAAGGGTGAACTTGCCCTCCGGCGTCATGCCTATGCGGCCGCTCGCCACTGCGTTGCCACCCAGGAAGTCGCGGACCGAGGCATTCTCCCACCGCGCGGTGCGGACCCCGAAGCGGCCGGCGAGGCCGAACCCGCCGCGCGGCCCAGGCACCAGCTCGACATCGGTGTTCAGGTTGACGATGCCGACGCCGTCGATCTTGTAGTCGTTGACACGTCCTTTCAGCGCCCCGCGATACAGAGCGTTGTCGAGGTCGGCGAGCACGATGGCGGTCGCGTCCACCCGGTCGCTGTCGATCTTGAGATTGTCGCTGATCAGTTTCCCGCTGGCGTAAGCGAAGTCGCCCTTCACCCGCAGATTATTGAGCAGGCCGCCCGCCGCCGCGTTGAGGCCGGTGACACGGGTCGCGGTCGCGTTCACCGGAATGCGGATGCGGTCGCTGTCGATCACCGCCCGGCCGCTGGCCTTCAGATTTTCGATGCCCGTCGCGTCGAACGCCAGATATTTGGCGGTGAGGTCATAGTCGATGAAGGGCGTCGCCATCGGCCCGTCGAGGATGACCGAGGCGCGCACGTCGCGCCCCTTCACCTTCTCCATGATCGCGCCGGGAGTCAGCAGGGCGGCGTTGATGCGGAGCGCGCTGAACCGGCTCGTGCCCAGATCCACCAACCCCTGCGCGTCCGCGGAAAGAGCGGGAGATCGCAACGTCCCTTTCAGGTTCACCCGCCGTTCGTTGAGGCCAGCGAGCAGATCGACGTCGAGTTGCGGCCCAGTCAGCCGGTCGACCGTGCCGGCCAGGACCAGACCCGGTCGCACCGGCCCCTTGACCGCGAAATTGCCATCGCGCGCCGCCAGCGCCAGGTTCGCCAGTTCACCCTTGGGCGAGCGCGCGATCAGCCGTCCATCCCACGCCTGCCAGGTGCCCCGGCCGTCCAGCGTCGCGGTGACGCCATCGGTCAGGCCCGACATGGCGGCGATCACGCCGCCTCTGGGCGCGGTCAGCGTGCCGCTCATGGCGAGGCGGTTCTGGGCAGGCACGGCGTCCAGCTTCGCCTCCAACCTGTCGCCGCTATCGACGATGGCGCTGGCGGAAAGCTGCGCGCGACCGTCGGCGATATGGGTGACGCCGTCGATCGCGATCTCGCGCTTCTGCCCGATCACAGGCCGCGCCAGCACGAAGCGGGCGATCTTCATCCGGTCGACGTCGATATCGAGGTCGGGCA
Source organism: Sphingobium agrisoli (assembly GCF_041877245.1). Classification (NCBI taxonomy): domain Bacteria; kingdom Pseudomonadati; phylum Pseudomonadota; class Alphaproteobacteria; order Sphingomonadales; family Sphingobiaceae; genus Sphingobium; species Sphingobium agrisoli. Next base: position 71,904 of record NZ_JBHDJI010000010.1, on the reverse strand, counting down.
GGATCGGCGCATTGGGATCGCTCTGCGTCACATTGAACTGCGGGCTGCGCGCCAGCACGATCAACGGGCTTTCAAGCAGGCTGACAGACAGGTGATTGTTGATGTAGCGGAACGGCTTCCACACGACATGGACCTGCGGCGAGACCGCGAACACGCCCTTGGGATCGCGCAGGACGAGGTCATGGATCACCATATCGCCATAGATCGACCCGTCGATCCGTCCCACCTCGATCTTCATGCCGGACTCCAGTTGGAGCGCGGCGATCTGGCCGATCAGGAAGCGCTTGCCTGGCTGCGTATTGAGCCCGAACAGCAGTCCGGCGACCAGCAGGAGCAAAGCGACGATCAGGCCGACGATGCCGATCGCGATCTTCTGCCACAGCGGGCGGCCTTCGCGGATGACCACGACGTCGGCGGGGGGAGGGGTATCGTTCTGCGCCATCAGAAAGCCTGCCCGATGCCGATATAGATGGCGAATTTGGATTCGCCCGGTTGCCGGTTGATCGGCATGGCGATGTCCGCGCGGAACGGCCCGAAATTGGTGTAGAAGCGCCCGCCGACGCCAACGCCATAGCGCATGTCGCTGAACCGGGGGATTTGGCTGTCATAGACTTGGCCGCCGTCCACGAATGCGACCACGCCATAATTGCCGAAGCGATAGCGCCCCTCGACCGCGAACTCGTTGACCGATCGGCCGCCTATGGGATCGTTGTTCACATCCTTCGGCCCCAGTTCCTGATAGCCGAAACCGCGCACCGATCCACCGCCGCCCGCATAGATGCGGCGGGACGGCGCGACATCGTCCAGATCGACCCCGCTGATCGTCCCCAGGCGCACCCGGCCGGCAATCACTAGGCTGTCCATCACCGGATAATAGCCCGAAAGGTCGAAGGTGGCGCGCAGATAGGGGGAGAATTTACCCTGAAGCGATCCTTCCGGTTCGGCGCGCAGATTGGCGCGGAAGCCCTTGGTGGGGTTCAGCAGGTCATTGGAGCGGTCATAGCCGATCTGCACCGGCAGCCCGGCGATGAAATAGGTCCGCCGCGTCTTGTCCCCGGTCGCGGGGTCCACCACCACCTGCTCGTTGGTGCCCAATATCTCGGCACCATAGCTGTAGGTCCAGCGCTTCTGGAAGATCGGCGTGGACTGGCGCGACCAGCCGATGTTCACGCCGGCGGTGAACGCCTCATAGGCGTCGTAATTCTGGTGATTGAGCGTGATTCCGGTCTGGAATGTCTTGTCGCGCTTGCCCGCGTTGGAGCGTCGGAAAGTCGCCGACGCGCCCTGTTCCTGCGTGCCCGCGATCGCGCCCAGGATCAGCGCGCCTTCGGGCGGGAACAGGTTGCGGTGGGTCCATGTGCCCTCCGCGCGGAAGCCCTGGCCAGTGCCATAGCCGCCTTCGGCCGCGAGCGTGCGCGCCGGCCCGGCTTCCTGCTCGACATGCAGATCCACATATTCCGTCCCGTCCGGTCCCGGTTCGTTGGTCCGCACCGGATCGACCGCGACGCTGGAGAAGAGGCCAGTCGCGACCAGCGCCTTGCGGAGATCGTCGACCTTGCGACTGTCATAGAGTTCACCGGGCTTGTAGCGCCGGATGACTTCCATATGGTCCGCGCCGAACGCCTGTTTCTCGCCGCTCGTGGTGATCTTGCGAAACGTGCCGCGCGGACCGACCTCGACCGGCAGTGTGTAGTCGCCCGTCACCGTGGCGGGATCGAGCAAGATGTCGCGCTGCCCGACCTTCGCGAACGGGTAGCCATTTTCGGGCAGCCGCACGCCGACATTGGCCTCGGCGCTCTCGACCGTGGCGGCCACGATATAGTCGCCCGTCTTGAGCGGCAGGCTGTCGCGGATCAAAGTCGGCGGCACTGTCGCGTCGGCGGTGATGACGATGGTGCCGATCTTGTAACGCTTGCCCGGCGTCACCGAGATGACCGCCGTCAGCTGTCCGTTACCGCTCTGATCGAGGCTGGCGAGCGCGGTCGCGTCATAATAGCCTTCGGAATAAAGCAGGCGCACCGCCAGCTTCTCGTCCTCGTCGGCGCGCTGCTGCACCATCGCTGCCGTGTCGGCCCGGCCCTTGCCGTCGATCAGCGCGGATTCGCCGCGGAACTCGTCCTCCAGCCCCGTCTTCCCGAATCCGTCGATCGTCGTGGCGTAGCGCACTTCGGGCGGCTTAGCATCGGGATCGTCGTTTGCCGCGACATTGGCGGGCACCGTCACGCTGTTAAGCGGCGGCAGCGGCTGAGCAAGCTCCCGCTCCTCCGCAGGCTCGATCGCTGGCGGCAGCGCGTTCGGCGCGGCCGGTTGCTGCGGCATCTGCTGGTCGATCCAGCTGTCGATCGAGGGCAGCGGCGCATTGGGATCGGCGCTCTCCACCTTGGGCAGCCGCGCCTCAAACTGGTCGTCGGGCAGGATCGGTTCTTCGGCGCCGGGTTCGAGTGCGGGCGGGGTGGCGGTCTGGGCGAGCAGCGGCAGCGGCGATGCACTCAACAGCAACAGGCCCACCATGCACCGGACATGATATGCCTGTGGTTCCGTCATCGCGCCGCGCAGCCCCTTTCGCGCCGCGCATATGTTATGGCCCGGCAAAGAAGCAATACGCCCAACGCGTTGCGAGGGTTCCACCTGCGACATGATTTGCCGCGCTTCCCACGCGACTCGTCGGGCGCTACAGCGGGGCAATGACCTTCGCGCTCAACATTTCCCGGTCGATCAGCGGACAGCCGTGGCGCTGGCGCGGCGGCGGCGCGGACGGGCGCAATCCCGCCTATCTGCCCGACGATCTGGTGACGCAGCTGCTGCTGGCCCGCGGCTGCGCGCGCGAGACGGTGGAGGCCCACCGCAACCCCACCATCCGCGCCTTCATGCCCGACCCCAGCCTGTTCCGCGACATGGACGCCGCCGCCGAACGGCTGGCCGACGCGGTGCAGGCGCAAGAGGATGTCCGCATCTTTGGCGATTATGACGTCGATGGTGCGACCAGCGCGGCGCTGCTGATCCGGCTGCTGCGCGACCTGGGCCTGCACGCAAAGCCCTATATCCCCGACCGGCTGATGGAAGGCTATGGCCCATCGGGCGAGGCGCTGGTGCGGCTGGCGGGGGAGGGCGCGACCCTGATCGTGACCGTCGATTGCGGCGCGCAGGCGTTCGACGCGCTCAGCATGGCGCGGGCGACGGGCGTCGATGTGGTCGTGGTCGATCATCATAAATGCGCCACCCAGTTGCCGGACGCCTTCGCGCTGGTGAACCCAAACCGGCTGGACGAGCATCCAGACGCTGCCTGCCACGGCCATCTGGCGGCGGTCGGCGTCGCCTTCCTGCTCGGCGCGGCGCTGGTGCGGACGCTGCGCGCGCGGGGCTGGTTCGCGCATCGGGCAGAGCCGGGGCTGATGGAATTGCTCGATATCGTCGCGCTCGGCACCGTGGCCGACGTGGCGCAATTGAAGGGCCTCAACCGCGCCTTCGTGGCGCAGGGGCTCAAGGTGATGGCCAAGCGCCGCAATATCGGCCTCGCCGCGCTGATCGACGCCGCGCGCCTCACCCGCGCGCCGCTCTGCCACGATCTGGGCTTCGCGCTCGGGCCGCGCATCAATGCGGGCGGGCGCGTCGGGCAGGCGGATCTGGGCGTGCGCCTTTTGACGACCGACGACCCGGTGGAGGCGGCGCGAATCGCGGCGCAACTGGATCACTATAATGAGGAGCGTCGAGCGATCGAGGCGACGGTGCAGGAACAGGCCGAGGCGCTGCTGGCGGCGCAGGGCAATCGCGCCGTCGCGGTCATCGCCGGGCCGGGCTGGCACCCCGGCGTCATCGGCATCGTCGCCGGGCGCATCAAGGACAAGGCGGGCCGGCCCGCGATCGTCATCGCGCTGGATGATGCGGGGGTGGGCAAGGGTTCGGGCCGTTCGGTCTCCGGCGTGGATCTGGGCGCGGCGGTGTTGGCGGCCAAGGACAGCGGGCTGCTGGTTGCGGGCGGCGGACACGCCATGGCGGCGGGGCTGACGGTCGCGGCGGACCGGATCGACGCGCTCGCCGATTACCTCGACGATCGCCTGTCCGTTTCGGTGGCGAAGGCGCGCGACGACCGCGCTCTGCTGATCGACGCGGTGCTTGCGCCCGCGGGGGTCAATCCCGATTTCGTCGCCGCGATCGAGCAGGGCGGCCCCTATGGCGCCGGCTGGCCCGCTCCGCTGATCGCCGCCGGGCCGATGCGGGTGGTGAAGGCCGATGTGGTGGGCAACGGCCATCTGCGCGCGATCATGAGCGGGGAGGATGGCCGGTCGATCAAGACCATCGCCTTCCGCCAGGCGGAAACCGACCTGGGGCAGGCGATATTGGGCGCGCCGCGCGACCGGCGCCTGTGGGTCGCGGGCAAGGCGAAGATCGACGATTGGGGCAGCCGCCCGGCCGCCGAACTGCACCTGGAGGACGCCGCCTGGGCCGACTGAGCCGGGGCGCGATTTTCTTGACGCCAAGGGCTTGACCCTGTGCCCGTCTCCCCGTAATTGCGCCCTCGCTTCAGCACGCTGCCCCATCGGCGGCGCGCGCAGTGGCCCCTTCGTCTAGCGGTTAGGACGCGGCCCTTTCACGGCTGAAACACGGGTTCGATTCCCGTAGGGGTCACCATATTTTCCAAGCATTTAGAATATGCTTGGCTGTATTCATCCCCTATCCGTGAAATGTACGTGGTCGGACGTCAGCGAGCACGTAGGATTGCCTAAAGAGGCGGCGCGAAAAACATCCCAAAGCCTGTATTCGCCCAATTGATGGTGTTGCTGGCATTAGCCTAAAAAATCGCACGCAGGGCCAGTCCGCCACCTCCCGCCCCTCCCCAGGCAGACAGATCAACGGTGCGCCCAGCCCGGTGTGTGAGCAGGAAGCCTGATGCCGATCCGATGGCTGCCCCCGCAGCGACGTCATACCAGTGATGCCGTTTCGCCTCGACCCGCGCCACGCCGACAAAGCTCGCCAGCGCGAAAGCGGGCAACCCGACCTTCCAGCCATAGCGGTTCTCCAGCGATGCGGCGGCGGCGAACGAGAAACTGGTATGCCCCGATGGGAAGCTGTGGTGATCCGTCCCGTCAGGGCGGCGCTCGTCGACCAGGGATTTGAGCGCGAACGCGCTCGCAGTGCCTACCGCCATGCTGAGCCCGGCCTGTTCGATACCGGCAACGTCGGACTTTGTCAGCGGGACACCGAGCGCGAGCGCGGCGACCGCCCCGGCGGCAACCGTGCTCGCCTGGTCCCACCGATGCAGCGATCGCGCCTTACAAGGCGAAGCCATGATCAGCGCCCCGGCCAGCGCTGCACCTGCAATAACCTTACCCATCGCTCTCTCCCCCAACCCCGGTGCAGGACGGCACCGGCGAGGGAGCACCCCAGTTGCGATCAGAAGTTTTTTTGTAGTCGCAGGGTCATCGTTCTGGGCTGCATCGGCGTACGCTGATCGATCAGGCGCACCGTGAAGGGGTTGCCAAAGCCGAAACTGTCTTCACGCTGGTCGAGAAAGTTGGTGAGCGTCAACCCTGCTTTCCAATCGCCCCGCGACAGTTCTGCGCCAATGTCGGCGACCCAGAAATTCCCCATCGGACGGTCGAGCGACGGATCGAAGCTGAGGCGAGCGGAGCCGGTGTAGCGGGCCGAAACGAACCCGCCGAAGGCCGCGTTGCCGACGGACCGCGTGTAGGAGAATTTGAGCCCGCCGGCAAAATCCGGGAGCACCGGAAGGCGATTGTCGTCGCCAAGCGCATTGGCCGCCGCCGACGGGCGATAGAGCCTGCCGTGCTGGACCGTGAGATTGCCCTCCAGCCGGAACGGATCGACGCGAACTATGGACGAAAGTTCGATACCGACATTGCGTGCCCGTCCGGCGTTGATGGTCCTTACAAGGCTGTCCAGACCCAGCGTGTCGCTCTGAACATTTTCCCAGCGAAGCCCGAACAGGCTGCCATCGAGCTGGATGTGGCCATCGGCCAGCGCCAATCGCCAGCCCAGTTCGAGGCTCTTGAGTTCGTCTGATCGGAAAGACCGGGCACTGGGTTCACCATCCGTATTGATGCCGCCCGGCCGCACCGCGCTCGCGTATCGGAGCCAGACCGTCCCGTGGTCGGCTTGGTGCCAGGACAGGGTCAGGCTGGGCGAGACCCCTTGGCTGCGCGAGTGTCGTTTGGTCTGGCCCTCCTGATCATTGTCGACCCGCGCGACATAAGCCCGCGCGCCCACCGCCACCGACCAGTTCCGCCCCAAAGGCTGGGTCATTTCGCCGAACAGCGCCGCCTCAAGGCTGTCATCATGCTGAGACAGCAGCCGAATTTGCGACGAATCCGGCGGCAAGAAGCTATCGCGCAGCGTGTTTTCAGCTTGGAGGACGGTCAGTCCCGCGACCCAGGGGCGAGCAGCCAGCGTATCGCTCAACCGTATCTCCTGCGTCGCAAGTCGAAGGAGACGCAATTCCTCGAAGCCCAAAGGCGCAGGCAGGCCAAGAGCGCGGGCGCGAGAGGTCGCATCGTAGATGCTGCTGAATTCATGGGTCACATAGGCGGTGGAAGAGGCGAGATCGAGCGTTCCCAGCTTGCCGCGCACCGCCGCCGTCGCGGCCAGAAAGTCATTGTCATGCGGTTCGGCGCGCGCGGTGTTTCTTGCCAGCCCGCGAAAGGCATATTGGCTGTCGCGGACGTTGAGCCATTGGGTGGTCAGACCAAAATCCGCCCGCCAGGCGTCATCGATCCTCCACCCCAGCATCGCGCGCGCGCCGGAGCGCCGGCTACGGTTCACATTCGACTTGCCACGCGCAGGATCGTCAATCCAGCCGCCGCCCTGATCGCCGTAGGCGGCAAGTCGGACGGCCAGTCGGTCGGGAATGAGGGGCGCATTGATCACCCCTTCGACCGCACCGCCGGGGCGGCCATGCGCCACTTGGCTGGCCTCGATCGCGGCCATGCCCGACCAATGCTGCACATCGGGCTTGTTGGGTATGATCCGCACGATGCCGCCAAGTGCGCCTGATCCATAGAGGGGGCCCTGCGGCCCGCGCAGCAACTCGATCCGGTCGATGTCCACGAGACGCAGATCCGGATCAGGGGTCGCGTAGCTGACCCGCGCGTCGTCGAGATAAAGGTTGACCGTGGATTGGGTCGAACCGTTGAACGCGCTGTCGGCCACCCCGCGCAGGAAGATACGATCGCGGCCTGGACCCAGGTTGGTGGTGAATGCCCCTTCGGCCGAGGCGAGCAGATCATGGACGCCGCGCGGGGCGATCATCCGGCCCGTCATGCCGGGCCGGATCACGCTGATCGCTATTGGCACCTCGCTCAAGCGCTCGTCGCGCTTGCGGCCGGTGACTATGATATCTGCAAACGCGGTGGCTACACGCGGACTGGCGGGGGGCGGCACAGGGATCGTCTGCCGGTCCAGCCGCCATAAGGTTGGGCCGGCGCGGACCGCACGCAATCCCGATCCCTTGAGCAAGCGCGCGAGCGCCGCCGCTGGCTCCATCCGGCCGTGAACACGCGGCGTGGGATGCGCGGGGATCGTACCGGCCATTCCGACCGAGATGCCGGTCTGGCGAGACAGATCGGCGAGCGCCGATTGAAGCGAACCGGCCGGGATATCGATGGTTCGCGGCTCCGCATGGGCGGCACAGTGAAACAGGCTAGCGAGCGCCGCTCCCGACCAGACGAACCGAAGCGCCTGCATCCACGGCCCTGACCGGAAGAAGAGCCTCGATCTGTTGAACAAGTCCGGCACCATCACTGATCGCAAGCACCCCCGACACCCGCAAATCGCCAATCGCGGGATCGACCATAACCGGGCGCCCCACATAGCGGGTGAGATCGTTTGCTACCAGCGATAGCGGCGTCGCCTGATAAACGAGCTGTCCATTGCGCCACGCGCCGACGCTGACGGCGTCAATGCGGCTGACCTTCGCTTCGCCAGTCCGGGGCGCCACGTCGATGCGTTGGCCGGCCTTAACCGGTGTGCCCGCGCCATCCTTCGGCGCCACCATCAGCTTGCCTTCGCTGACAGCGACGCCAAGCTGATGGGACGTCATCACGATATCGAACTTCGTCCCGATGTCGCGGACCTCATACCCTCCCGCGTGGACCAGGAAAGCCCGCGACGGGTCGTGGCGCACGTCGAAATAGGCCGCCCCGCCCTGCATTTCGACTCTAGGGGACACGCCATCGGCCAGGGCCAGGCGCGAGTTGCGGTCAAGCAGGATGTGGCTGCCGTCCTTGAGGTCGATCATCCGGGTCTGGGCGGGACCAGTGCTGTAGGCGACCATCGGCTCGGTGGCGACCGTCGCCATCCTTGGCGCAAACAAAATGGCGACCGCGGCCGCCGCCACGATGCCGCCGCCGATCCACCAGCGCCGTCGCGGACCGATGGAGGGCTGGTCTTCGTCCATGTCATTGGCGGGAAGGCTGGCGCTTATCATGTCGCGATGTGCGTCGATCTCGGCATCGATCAACGCCACGGAATCATAGGCGAGGCGATGGGCGGGATCGGCATCAAGCCAGGCTCCAAAGGCGTCCCAATCCATATCGGGCGAGTCGAGGCGTGCGTGCCATTCGGCCGCTTCCACGTCGATCGGTTCCTGATATTGCTCAGACTGGGTCATGCCGACCTCCAAAATTCCTGTCGGGGTTCCGGCAAAGAGACGCCGCCAGCCGCGCGCCACCCCAGTTGCTCTTCATTGTCATCATCATTCGAGCGCCGCTCGCAAATGACGCAGCGCCACCGCGATGTGCTTTTCGACCGCGCTTCGGCTGATTCCCAGTTCCGCCGCAACTTCGCTATGGCTGAGACCGTCGAGCTTGTGACGCCGAAACACTCGGCCAGCCCCGGGCGGCAGCGCCTCTATGGCCGTCGCAAGCCGCCGGGCCCGCTGCCGACCATCGGCGATGTCATGCGGCGAAGGGCTGTCGTCGGTCGCCTCGCCGCCGCGTCGTTCGATCGCCAAATCGGACCAGCCCTGCTCGCGCCTGGTCCGGCGCTGACGCTCGCGCACGCGGTCAAGCACGATATTCATGCCGACCCGATGCAGATAGGCCAGCGGGCTGACGACCGGCCCAGTATCGGCGTGGGAGACATGCAGCCAGATTTCCTGCACGACATCCTCTGCCTCAGCCAAGCTGCCTGTGCGGCTGGTGAAAAAGCGGACGAGCTGGGGTCGATTCGCCGTGAGCATGGCCGCCAACCCGCCGGCAGGGTTATTATCGTCTTCGACAGCGGACCTCCTGGTCTCCATTCCGGACTTCCCGTTCGCTGCGCCGAAGCGCATCGCCATATTGCCCGCCATCAGACAGGAAGTCGCGCGGAAAATGCCTGCGTCCGTCTCCGTCGTTCCATGCGCGGCGCTATCGGATTTCCGCGCACGCGACGCGCTCTCCTGCTCCGCCGATCGGTTGGGTCACGTAGTCGTCGGCGTTGGCGTGAATGACAAGAGCCGATCCGTCGGTGTCCAGCAGGTTCGCCCGCGCCGTTCCGGCCTGCAACGCCACGAAGGGCGAGAAGAATTCGGCCGTGCCTGTCCCATCGGATGCTGCGAAAAGATTGGGAAGATCGCCAAAGTCGTTGCCGGCCGGGTTCAGTAGGCCATGGACGGCGGGCGCCATCATGTGAACATGACTGCCGGCCGACTTGAACATCGCGTCCGAGCAATCGGCCTTTTCGTGGAAATGGACGGCGTGCCACCCCGGTTTCAGTCCATGGGCTTCGACCCGGACGATCACGCCTTTGGGCGCGTCCGTCAGCGTCACTTGTCCGCCGACGCCCTCAGCCGCCCCCTTCAGCGGATAGGTTGTGGCGATCGCGGCTGGCGCCGCTGCGGACAGAGCAAGGGACGACATCAGAAAGATGGACGGGTGATACATGTGCAATCTCCTTGGCGGGATTGGGGGGTGAGCCTGATGTGACCTGACGCCGCCGTTGCGAGGCGCCTCAGCCTGTTCAAAATTTACATATCCCGTCATCCTTCGAGCTGTGGTCGGCCTTTGTCGGCGGCGTCCTGACTTTCGATCGGCGGCAAGCCGTCGGACAGCTGGGAGATGCGGCTATGTTTCGTTTCGGCGCCATTGGGTCGAGCGGCCTCGTGCCAGCGGCAGCGGCCAGCCTCTGGCTGCTCGCGGCACCGGCCTTGGCTGGCGAGTTGGACGTCACGGCCGAGCATATCACGCCCGGATCGGGTTCGATCCATGTCGTACTCTATCGCGGCCCCACCGGATTTCGTCACGAGGATCGTGCCTTCCGGGTGCTCAAGGCGCCGGCGAATTCGGCAACGGCGTCGGTCCGGTTCCAGGCTCTCCCGCCCGGCGACTATGCGGTGATGGTCTATCATGATGCCAACGGCAACGATAAGCTGGACCTTCGGTTCGGCATGTTCCCGACCGAAGGATGGGGGCTGTCCAACAACCCGAAGGTGATGGGACCGCCCGGCTTCAAGGCTTCCAAGGTCGCCATGGATGACCAGAACAAGTCGATCATGATCGATTTGCATTACTGAACCGGCAGCCGGTCAACCTGCATAAGCGAGCGCGAACAGGCCGGTGACGCCGGGAGCGACGGCTTTCTCATCGATGGCGATGCGCGCGGGATCGAAGCCGCCATGGGCCAAAGCCGCTTTCAGCGCCCGGCCGTCGTAGAGCCGGTGCAAGCCCTCGCGCGTGAACGACCATCGCTGCATGCTTTCCCTGTCTGTGACATAAGCGACGAGACGTCCATCCGGCCTTAGCGCCTCGCGGATCGCCCGGATCATCGCGCCGTCCTGGCCGCAGAAATAGAGAATGTTGAGGGCGAGCGCGGCGTCGATGCTGCCGGGTGCACACGGCAGCGCCTCCAGCGTGGCCCGATGCACCGACACCGTCCCGCTCTTGCACCCACTTGCCAGTCGCGAGCGCGCGCGTCGGACCATCGTCGCCGACCGGTCGACGGCCATGATCCGGCAATCCGCCCGCCGCCGTATCGCTTCGCTCGCGGCGCCGGTGCCGCATCCGGCGTCGAGCAACATCTCGCCATCAAGGGGAGCCAGAAGATCGACGGCCATCCGCAGCGGCGCGCGGTTGGCCAGATCCATCGCCGCGCCGCACAGCGCGCCCGCGATCCCGCTAGGCGCGGCAAGCTGGCGCGCGAGCGTGGCGGCGAAACCCATCATCCGATTTTGCGCAGCAAGGCCTGCACTTCGCCACGCCGACCGGCATCCCAAACCGGTCTTGCCGGATCATGTGGCGCGCGCAGGGCCTTCGCGAGGGCGACCTTTGCGCCGGCCTTGTCGCCCTGATTATAAAGATAGTCGCCCCAGAAATAATTGGCGTCGAGGCCGTTGGGATCGAGCGCCAGGGCCTGCTGGAGCAGTTTCCGCGCACGGTCGTTGTCGCCGAAACCGATCGGCGAACCCGGCACCTTGTAATAGAGGACGCCAAGGCTCATCGCCGCCCCGCCATTGCCGGCCTGCGGATCGATGGCATAAGCGCGGGCGAGGATATCGCGCGCGCGCGTGGCGAGGCTCAGCTTGTGGAAAATGTTGGCGCGATTGGCCTGCTCGCTGACCACGATCCCCTGCCACATGAGCGGATCGGCCTGCCCGGGATAGCGGGCGACGGTGATGTCGGCGAGGCGCGCGAGCTTGTCCAGCGCGACCGTTTGATGGCTCGATCCGTTCATCTGGTAGGAAATGCGAGCCCAGTTGTCATTGATCGACTTCACGTCATCGGACATCCCGGCCTGTGCGGCGGCGGGAAGTGCCATGGCGACCATGGCGGCCAGCACGACATATGGTTTCATGATCTTCTCTCTCCTGTGCATGGTCAGCAGAATTCGGCCCGCGCGCGGCGGATTTGCGGCGCGATACCAGCGTCGATGAGGCGCGGCGCGATCGCGTTGATCATCGCGTAAAGCCGCTCCATCCGGCCTATGGTGACGGTCTCGCGCCGCTGCGCGATCGCCTCCACGATCCGCGCGGCGACCTTTTCCGGCTCGTCGGCCTTCATGTTGGCGATGTCGAGGAAGCGATTGACCTGGCTGTTGTTGAGCGGGGTCTTGGCGGCGCGCGGGCTGACATGGGTGACGGCGACGCCGCTGCCCGCCAGCTCGCGCCGGAGGCTCTGGCTCAATGCCGCCAGCCCGGCCTTGCTGCTCGAATACGCCGCGAACCAGGGATAGGGAATCGCGCCCAGCACCGAACCGATATTGACGATCTGCCCATGGCCACGCGCCCGCATCGGCGCGGCGACCGCCTGGGCCAGGACCGCCGGGACATAGAGGTTCACACGATAGCAGAGCGCGAGCGCGTCGCTCGGCTGATCCTCATGCAGGCCAAAGCGCATGACCCCGGCGAGGTTCACGAGAATGTCAGGGGTATCGCTCCCCAGCCTTCCAGCGAGCGAAGCAAGCGCCGCGTCTTCGGATAAGTCCGTGACGATACTCTCGTCACACCCCGCACAGCAGACCCGGTCGATCCCCAGGACATGAGCGCCTCGTTCCCGGAGCAACAATGTCAGGGGGATTCCCAACCCGCCTGCCGCGCCGGTCACGGCGATCCGTTTGCCGTCAAGCCGCTGCACGATCATCCTCCATCGGGATGCCGGCGAACAGGCCGCCGAACAGTTCGAACATATCGTTCGCCATCGCGACGATGGCGTCCTGGTCTCCTGCATCGGTCAGGCGGTTCATGAGCGCCTCGAAGAAACGCATATGATCCTGGTCGAGCGCGCCGTGCGAGGTCAGATAGGTGAATGCCGTGCGCGGCAGGCCAAGGCTCTCACGCACCGCGTCAGCGCCGTCGCTCGCCAGCGCGATGCTGGTTCCTTCCAATACGAACACCATGCCGAAGAAGGCTGCCGGATTGCCGTCCCGCAGCGTGGCATAGGCATGGTCGACCATCCGCGCGGTCGCGGCCGACGGGCCGTCCCGCACGACCGCGTCGGGATCGCCTCCCGCCGCGCGGATGTCATTGAGGATCCATTGTTCATGGCCTTCCTCCTCCGCGATATATTCGTCGAGCGCGTCGACCAGCATGGGCTTTGCCAGAAGGCCCGATCGCGCCAGCCGCATCAGCGGCACGGTATGGCGGACATGGTGATAGGCCTGTGCGAGATAGGCGAGATAGGTGGTCCGGCTGATACGGCCGGCAAGGCCCGCCTGAAGCTGAGGCACCGACAGCAGCCGTGCGCGAGCCGGCGCGGTTTCGGCACACAGCCGATCGAAGAAGGGACGAGCCGCCAGCCGGTCGAGGATCGCCGCCCGGCGCAACCGGCCGTTGGGGGTCAGCGTGGCATCGGCCGGGGTGAAGGGATGGCTGGGCTGCCACCGACCTATCCGGGCATAGGCCGGGAGACGGGCATTGGCGGCCGCCACGCCCGCCGCGATGTCGGCATCGCGCGACGACGGCACGATCAGCGCGCGTAATGCGCTCTCGCCATCGCCATGGACCATCGCCTGCGCGATCTCCGGCTGGGCCACCAGTTGCTCCTCGACCCATTCGGGCGCCACGTTGCGCCCGAAGCTGGTGATGATGAGGCTCGATTTGCGCCCGATGATCGAGAGGCGGCCCTGTGCGTCTACCATGCCGATGTCTCCGGTCAGGATTGGACCGTCCACGCGAGGATTGCCGATCGTCCCTAGATGGAAATGCCCGTCAATGACGATCTCGCCGTCGGGCGCCAGCGTGACGGTGGCATGATCCAGCGGATGGCCGACGCTGCCACGGTCACGTTCACCCAGCGACTCCAGCGAAACCACCGAGCCGCACTCGGTCAGCCCATAGCCTTGCACCACGGGGAGTCCGACACGATCGGCGCGCTCGATCAGCGACAGGGGCACCCGCGATCCGCCAACGGCGACAAGACGAATCTTGTCGAGCCGGGCTCCGGTACGCTCGAGCCTATCGACGATGCGCGCCAGATATTCGGGCACGAGGATCAGGCTGGTCGCACGGCTGGCGTCGATCGCCGCCACCAGCCGCGCGTCATCGACCGCGAAGGGATTGGCGAGTCCGATCGCAGCCGCCGGTCTAACGAGATAGCGCCCGCCGGCGAGGAGGGTCGCATACAGTCCGGCGACATTCTCCAGCAACACGGCCAGCGGCAGGATGGGAAAATGCACATCGGCCAGTCCCTCGCCGAGGCGTGCGATGATCGCCCGCGCAGTGTCCAGCATCAGGCGGTCATCCAGGCAGATGCCCTTCGGGTCGCCGGTCGAACCTGACGTGTAGCTGATCTTGACGGTCCCTGCCGGAATGGCCGCGGCCGGGTGGTTGAACAGCACTATGCCCCTGCCCGTAATCGACCCGGCCGCCCCCGCGTCAGCGAGCACCCTTGACCGCTGTTCCGGCGTGAAGAAGGCGGGCATCGGGATGCTCGGCCGGCCAAGCGACAGCAGCGCCAGATCGGCGAGCACCCAGTCGATGCCATTGTCGAGCTCTATGGCGACCGGCCCAGATCCGGCAATTCGGTCGCGAATATACCCTGCCAGCGTCTCGACGGCACTTTGCAGTTCCCGATAGGCGAGCTGGCGTGATCCGTCATCCAGCGCCACGCGGTCACCCGCTCGATCGGCTCTGGCATAGATCGCCTGGAGAAGCCCGCTCATCCGCGATATCCAGGTGCAAAGGCTTGCAGGGCGGCCGAACCCGCTGCGATGTTGCCGGCGCAGACCAGCGGCTCGGCGTCGTAATAGCGGCCCCAGTCGTCACACGCCGCCCCGCGCAGAAGAGCGGGGTCGGCCTTGGCCAGTTCGACAAATGGCAATCCGACGCGCCTGAACATCTTTCGCAACGGCAAGGTGAGCGTGGCAACGGCGACGCTGTGCCCTTCCGACAGGCTGAGGGCCGCCTTGCCCCACAGTTTGAGCATCGCCGGGGTCGGCGTCGCAGCCAGGCATCCGATTTCCACGATCGCGCTGCGCGCCACAGGGTTGCCAAAGGCTTGGGAGACCGCCGCCTCTATCGGAACGTCGAGATAGGTTTCCAGAAATAGCGTTTCGTCCGCCGCGCGACGGATCGCCAGCGCCGCCAGTGGCTGCGCCGCTGGGGCATGGACGACGTGCCAATGCCCATAATCCATGCAGGGCCTGGCCCCATGCTGCGCCGCATATCGATCCGCCACGAAGGCCAGGACAGCTTCACTCATCGCCACGCTCACTTTGTTTCATCCAAGCGACGGCGCCGCATGGCAAGCACCACAGTTGCCTCAAAAATTATTTGCGCACGCGGAAGCGTTGCCCTTGCAGCGGGCGGAACATCGACAATGAACATGGACCCGCAGGCGCACGGAGGAGCCGTATCGACGACGGGACCATTGCCATTCTTTTCAGACCCTCGGCGCCGGTGTCGCGAACTGCCCCGTGCAACCCGCAGCTACGCCGCTAGGGAATATGACCGACGCGGCCGAATGCCAGTCGAACTGTCGGCGGAAACCGCCACCACGCAGCCCGGCACGGGTACGATGGCGCGGTGGGCAAAATCCTCGCCGCAAATATCGGGGGCCGGTCGCCCGAATCCAACCGGCCCAAAACCTCAGCCCACAAATATGTCGGTCGGCGCCAGGATCGTTCCGGCACCAAGATTTGCGATCAATGCCACCGCGATCTTGCCCGACCCATCGGCGTCATAGTAGAGATTGCCTGAGGTCACGGCGTAGATGAGGTGCTGGTCTGGCGTCAGGGCCACATTGCCAAAGACCAGTTCCGGCGCGTCGATCGCGGATGTGGCATGGTCCGCGAACGCGGCGAAGGCCGATTTCCTGAGGATGATCTGATCCTCGCCAGTGACGAAATCCCTGATGCGGTCGGCGTTCGTTGTGCCGGCCGGCGCACTTAGCACGAACTGGTCGGCGCCCTCGCCGCCGGTCAGGGTGTCGCGGCCAAGCCCGCCCTCCAGCACGTCGCGGCCGGCGCCTCCGCGCAGCACGTCGTTGCCCGCCATGCCGAACAGCAGATTGTCCTGTGCATTGCCGGTCAGGACGTTGTTCATCCCATTCCCGGTGCCGCTGACGGCGTCGCCGGAGAGGGTGAGGCGTTCGACATTATCGGGCAGCGCGAAATCGACGCGGGCGGAAACCAGATCGTCGCCTTCACCGGACAGTTCGATGACAATATCGTAGGTATCTTCGACGATATAGACATCGTCGCCCGCCCCGCCCGTCATGGTGTCCGCGCCCGCTCGGCCGTCGAGCCGGTCGTCGCCACCGTTGCCGTAAAGGAAATTGGCGAGGCCATTGCCGATCAGCTTGTCGTCCGCCGCATTGCCGATGGCCGTGATCGCTCCGCCTGTGAGAATCAGCATCTCGACATGGTCGGGCGCGGTGTAATCGACGCTGGCATAGACGCGATCGGACCCGCCGTTGCCCGTTTCGACGACCTGATCGTCTGCATTGTCCACGAAATAGCTGTCGTCGCCGCCGCCGCCGGTCATCACGTCCGCGCCGTCGCGCCCGTCCAGCCGATCGTCGCCTCCCAGCCCGAACAACAGATTGTCCCGCAGATTGCCGATGATGGCATTGTCGAGATCGTTGCCGGTTCCCGAGCGCGCCGGGCCGATCAGCGCCAGCTTCTCGACGTTGGGGCCAAGGATGTAGTCGATCGACGAGACGACGGTGTCATAGCCTTCGCCGGCCAGTTCAACGACCGCGTTGTTGGCGGCGTTCACCATCCAGCGGTCGTCGCCCTCATGACCCGACCCGAAGATGATATCGCGCGTCGCCTCCACACTGCCGCCGACATCGTCGTAGATGGTGTAGGTGAGGTGCAGGACTGTGTCCGCCCAACTCCCGTCATTGTTGCGGAAATCCTGGCCGGGGATTATGAAATTGTCGTTCTGATCGGTGCCATAGGAATTGCCGAACTGATCCTTGACCCCAAGCACGTACATATGCGCGCCATTGGGATCGACGAAGCCCGTGATCAGCGCATCCTGCGTCACGACGACCGACGGGCCGCCCCGCACGCCGCGTACCGGCGCAAGCTGCGCGTCCGACGGCAGATAGGGGTTGAGGTAGGTCGGAGGCGCTATGATGTGATTATAGCGGACGACACCATCCGGCGTGGCTCGGTAGTAGGTGATCTGTTCGATGTCATAATAGGTGTCGATCCCCTCCGGCGTAACGACGGTGGTGATCCGGCCCTCGGTCGTTATCTCAATTTCATCCGGTCGAAACGCCCGAACGCCGAGATACTGGGCATATTGGACCGTGTCGTATCCGCGTCCGCCATAGAAGATATTGTCCGAGGGCGTCGGGAAAATGAAATAATCATTTCCATCACCGCCGTAGAAAATATCATTGCCGTCATAGGCGATTTGCATGGGGGTAGTCAGCGTTACGAACGAGGCATCCACAAAATCATTACCAGCGCCCCCCACGAAGACATCGCTTCCCATCGAGCTTATAAGAAAGTTGTCGGCCTTGTTCCCTTGGATAAAATTATCCAACGCGTTGCCTTGGGCATAGGTACTTCGGCTGTTTGGAAGGAGGATCAAATTTTCGATGAAATCGGGGAGGACGACGAAATCCATCGCATAGATGGTATCGACGCCGCCGTTGGCGCTTTCGGCCCCTGCGCTTGCCTCGGCCGCTGTGTAGTATGTCGAGGCACCCGCTGGCGAATAAGCCTTGGCCGAAATGAGGCTCGGCGTCACCACGCCGGCGGATGACGCGATGTCATACCGCAGGACGAGCGCGCCGACATAGCCATTTTCATAGGTGACGGTGAACGAACCATCCGCGTTCGCGACCACGCTGCCATGGTCGATGGTCAGGTTGCGCGCGGTCAGGCGACCGCCGTTCGGGTCGGAATATCCTTCCAGCAGTTCGGCCTGGGTCAGATGCTGCGTGCTGCCCGCCGCCGCAGCCAGGAGCCGGTAGG
This sequence comes from Sphingobium agrisoli, assembly GCF_041877245.1. NCBI lineage: Bacteria > Pseudomonadati > Pseudomonadota > Alphaproteobacteria > Sphingomonadales > Sphingobiaceae > Sphingobium > Sphingobium agrisoli. Next base: position 54,045 of record NZ_JBHDJI010000010.1, on the reverse strand, counting down.
TTGGGCCGGTTATTTGCGCCGCATCGATCGGCGCGATCGCACTGACGAAACCCGCCCGCGTCTGGCCGGCGAATTCGTCGACGATGTCGTAGGAGATGGAGACGGCCCCGGAATAGTCGGGGTCATAGGTGACCGTGAACGTGCCGTCGGAATTTGAGGTGACCTGGCCATGATCGATGGTGACATTGCGCGCGGTCATCCGATCGCCTTCGGCGTCGGTATAGCCCTTCAGCAATTGGTTCTGGGTCAGGGTGAAGCTCGACCCGACCGGCTTGATGGGGAGCTGGTACGTCCTGCCGCTGGCGACGGGCGCCGCGTTGCCCAATGCCACGCCGTTGAACACCAGCCGCTCGACGTTCATCAGTGTCGTCACCCCGTCGGCGTCCGAAACGAACGTCTTGCCCGCATCCTGGGTGATCGTATAATTCGTGACGTCGGAAACGAACGTCACGATGTCGAAGCCGTCTCCGCCGTCGATCATGTCCTGCCCGCCGCCGCTGACGATCAGGTCGTTCCCGCCCATTCCATAAATCACATTGTCGGCTTCATTGCCCGTGATGACATTGGCGGCATCATTGCCGGTTGCGTTCAAGCCACCGGCAAGGAGGGTCAAATTCTCAAAATTCGCGCTCAGGGCATAGTTCGCCACGGCGGCGTGAACGGTGTCGATCCCGCCCCCTTGATCCTCGACAAGGACATCGCCGCTGCTATCGACATAATATTGGTCGTTCCCCGCGCCGCCGACCAGCCGGTCGTTGCCACCCTTGCCGTCCAGGACGTTATTGCCCGCCGTTCCCGTAATGACATTGTCCAGCTCGTTGCCGGTGCCGTTCAGATCGCCGCCGGTCAGCGTGAGTTCCTCAATGCCGACGCCAAGGATGAAGCTGGCGCTGGCCGCGACCCTGTCATATCCGCCGCCATGATCGTCCGAGCCCGGCAGGTCAGCCTCGCTCACGACGTCGCCAGACGAATCGACGTAATAAAGGTCGTCGCCGGACCCGCCATTCATGACATCGTCGCCAATGCCGCCGTCCAGGACATCGTCGCCGGCTCCGCCGATCAGCGTGTCGTCGCCGCCCTCTCCGCTGATCTGGTCGTTACCCGCGCCGCCATCGAGTATGTCGTTGCCCGGCTTGATGTCGAAATAATCATGATACCAATCGCCGCTGGTATCCCCGATCAGAATGTCGTTGCCGTCGCCGCCCTTGACATCGTCGCTGCCGTCCCCGCCCCGCACCAGATCGTCGTCGTCGCCGGCATCGATGATGTCGTCGCCGCGGTCGCCGAAGAGCTGGTCGTTTCCGGCACCGCCCGTCAGCGTGTCGCTGCCTCCGACAAGGACGAAATTGTCGGTATAGAAATCACCGCTCACATCGCCGTGGATAATGTCGTCGCCATCGCCGCCGTCGATCTCGTCCGCGCCCTCTCCGCCGCGCGCCATGTCGGCGCCAGTCCCGCCCGTCAGCGTGTCGTCACCGCCGTCACCAAAAAGTCGGTCGTCGCCCGCCCCGCCATCCAGTGTGTCGTCGCCAGGGGTGCGATATCCGCCGTCCTCGGTGTCGCCGATCAGGAGATCGTTGCCCTCGCCCCCCTGGACCCAGTCACCGTCGCCGCCCGCGCGAACCGTATCGTCGCCGTCGCCAGCATCAATGATGTCGTGGCCGTACCCACCAAAGACGATGTCCGTGCCTAGACCTGCCGTAATCTTGTCATCGCCGTCGCTGCCGTCGATGTAGTCGTCGCCCGCCCCGCCTGTCAGCGTATCGTTGCCGCCTTCACCGAAAAGCTGATCATCGCCCGCGCCACCATCAAGGGTGTCGTCACCCGAGGGGAAATAGTCGTAATAATCCGGATCGAGATCACCATAGAGGACGTCGTTGCCGTCTCCGCCCTGCACATTGTCGTCGTGGCGACCAGCGCGGACATTGTCGTCGCCGGCGCCTGCCAGGATCGTATCCGCGCCAAAGCCGCCGACAATCGTGTCGTTGCCGATCCCGGAGTCGACGTAATCGTCGCCATCGCCGCCGACGATCGTGTCGTTACCGTTCCCGGAATAGATGTGATCGTCGCCATCGCCGCCAAAAAGGATGTCGTTGCCCGCGCCGGTCGTGATCCTGTCGGCGCCATCGCCGCCCGAAGCGAAATTGTCATCGTCACCGCCAGTGATGATATCGTCGCCGCCGCCGCCGTCGAGCCCGTTGACGCCGCCGTTTCCGGTCAGCGTGTCGTTGCCGTCGCCGCCTGTCAGGACGTCGCTGCCGCTTCCGCCGATCAGCGTGTCGTCACCCGCGCCGCCATCCAGATTGTTGGTTCCCGCTCCACCATCGGCATAATCATTGCCGTCCCGGCCCAGGAAGCTGTCATCATAAATGCCGCCGTAGAATCGGTCGTTACCCGCCCCCGCATCGATGACCCCCTGGAAGCCATAGGCGTAGACCGTGTCGTTGCCCCCACCCAGCAGGAAGCCGCCGCTGTTCACCGCGCCATTGGCGTTGGCCATGGTGATCGTCAACGTCAGCGGATTATTCCCGTGCGCCAATATATAGTTGGCGTAATAAAGTCCGTTGCCGTTGATGGTCATCGTCTCGACGCCATTGACGGCGCGCCAGCTCAGGAAATCGCCAGCGATCAGGATGAAATTATTGGGGTCGAATTCGGGCTGCGACTGGAAGGTCGCCTGATAAACGGTCGGTTTGGGGCCGACGAAATTGGGATCGTAGAGCGCGGCACCAGGGAGGGGAGGTGGGGTAACGTTCTCAAGAAATACGTTGCCGTCTTCGTCGAACTGGAACCCGAACGTCGCCAAGCTGAATGTCATTTCTGCCCCCAACAAGTGGCGACGCGGCAGAAATCTTCCTGCCCGTACCACCCTTACCGCGTGATTCGAACGCGACTTATAAATGGGGCTTTGGAAACTACAAATGATCCTTGGATCAGTGACCTGGATCTAGGGGATTAGTATTTGAACCTATCGATGGCGGATGCACAGCTTGTCGGCGGGATCAGATAAATATGACAAGTATTATTTTAGAACAAAAAAACATATTGGTTCTGTCGCCCACAGGGCGGATAAATCCCTAAAAAATCCTCACCAACGTCCGAGAGTGCTCCATTCCGAAAATCGATATGGATTATTAACATAGGTTTTTATTTCATCCCAAGGGGCCCGGGGCGTATTATGACTTTATCCCATGCTGCTGGCCGGAAATCCTTCCACAACCAGCCAATAGGCAATGACGATAGGTGGAGTTGCGGTCAAATTCAGGGCGGCGGCGCCATATTTCATGCAGCGCATAGTCCGGATCGACTTCTGGATCGCTGCCGTGCCAGTGGACATCCGAAAGCAAATTCGATCGGATGTAGCAAGAAACCGCAGTAAGGCGGGCATTATCGCGAACTAGGATGTAACTTCACGATCTTGGATGTCAGCTCTTTCACGGCTGAAGTACGGGTTCGATTCCCGTAGGGGCCGCCATATTCCTGGATATCGCGGCGGTTGCCGGGAGGCTGCGAGGGCTTTAGGAGCAGGCGTGATGCGGTTTCTGCTTCTGCTGTTCCTTGCGCTTTTGGCCGCGCCGGTCGCCGCTGTTCCCGCCAACCGGCCGACGCCGGGCTATACGAGAGTCGCGATCGAGACCTCGCTCGGCACGATCACCGTCGCGGTCGATCGCAAGCGCGCGCCGCGGACGTCGGCCAATTTCCTGACCTATGTCGATGACGGGCGGTTCGACGGCGTCACCTTCTACCGTGCAGCGCGGCGCAAGAGCGATCCACGCTTTGGCCTGATTCAGGGCGGGATCGATACCGATGCGCGCCGGTCGTTGCCGCCGATCCCGCATGAGCCGACGAGCCGGACGGGCATAATGCACCTCGACGCGACCCTGTCGATGGCGCGGCCGAACCGGCCCAATTCGGCGATGGGCAATTTCTTCATCACCATCGGCGCGACCCCCAATATGGACGCGCGGGGCGACTATATCGGCTATGCCGCCTTCGGTCATGTCGTCTCTGGGATGGATGTGGTGCGCCGGATATTGGCGGCGCAGACCTGCTGCGGGTCGGGACCGATGCGGGGGCAGATGATCGTCAAGCCCGTCCTGATCCTGCGGGCGCGGCGGTTGGACGGGACGCCGACCCCCTCTCGCGGAGTCAAGCCGTGGCTGATCCGCGTTCGGAAATGAGCGATGATTTGTACAGCGAGTTGGACAGCTGTCAGGCGAAGTTCGCCTGCCCGTTCAGCCAGGCGCGCCCGCCTTCGCGCGGTGGCCGCGCCTGCACCTTCTTCCAGGCTTTTTCGTGGAAATAAAAGGCGATAGCGTTGATCACCGGGTCGATGAGGGCGATGCCACCGGCCAGGGCGACCGATCCGGTCAGCACATAGGCGACAGTGAAGCCGACGGTCAGGTGGATGACGAGATAGGTGGCGGTCTTGATCAGGTCGAGCGACATGGGTAACTCCTTTCGCATGCAATTAATAATCATTCGCAACATAGACCAACCGCTTTTTCCGCTGGCTCTGATCGCCCGCGCCGATCAGGATAGACCGGAAGGAGAGACGCATGGCGGGACGGATCAGGGTGGGCATCGGCGGTTGGGTCTATGAGCCCTGGCGCGGCGTCTTCTATCCAGCGGGGCTGCGACAGAAGGACGAGCTGGCCTATGTCGGCCAGCATCTGACCGCGACCGAGATCAACGCCACCTATTATAGCAGCCAGAAGCCGGCGACCTTCGCGGGTTGGGCGGCGCAAGTGCCCGACGGATTCCAGTTCGCGGTCAAGGCGTCGCGCTTTTGCACCAACCGGAAAGTGCTGGCCGAAGCGGGCGAGTCCGTCGCAAAGTTCGTGAATCAGGGGATCGCCGAACTGGGCGACCGATTGGGACCGATCCTGTGGCAGTTCATGCCGACCAAGCGGTTCGATCCCGACGATTTCGGCGCATTCCTGAAGCTGCTGCCTGCCAGCGTCGACGGCGTGCCTCTGCGTCACGCGATCGAGGTGCGGCACGAGAGCTTCGACGATCCCGCCTTCCTGGCGCAGGCGCAGGCGGCGGGGGCGGCGGTGGTGCTGGCCGATCATGAGGAATATCCGGCCATCCACGGCCATGATGTCGGCTTTTCCTACAGCCGGCTGATGCGCGCGCAGGCGGAGGAGCCTGCCGGCTACCCCGTCGAGGCGATCGCGCAATGGGCCGACCGGGCAAAGGCGCAGGCAGAAAAGGGCGACGTCTTCACCTTCTTCATCAGCGGCGCCAAGGACCGCAATCCGGCGGCCGCGCGGGCGATGATTGTGGCTTTGCAGTAACAGCTCTGTTGCATTTGCTGCAATCGACATGCCGCGCTTTGCGATTGTTGCGTAGGCATGACGGGCGTAAGGGCGCGTCACCCCGCAGATGCGGGGCAGTTGCACTAATGATGGAGTTGACTATGCGTCAGGCTTTTCAGGGCGCTGTGCTGGCCGTTGCGGTCGGCGTGCAGATGCTGACCTTCTATTCGGTGATCTATGCCTGATCGGGGATTGCCCGCGATCTTGACCCCGACAACCGGGGATAAGGAAAGGCCGCTCCCGGTATGAACCGGAGCGGCCTTTTCATTTATAGTCGATTTGATGATTACCACGCGCTGACTTGAAGCGCGATCAGCCCTCGGCCAGCCAGCCGGCGAGCAGATAAGCGACGACGCCGATCGGCCCCAGCGCGCAGAGCGTCAGCAGCACCAGAGCGACGCGGATCAGTGTGACATCCATGCCGGTGCGGTTGGACAGGCCGGCGCATACGCCCATGATCTTGCCGGCGCGACGGTCGAGGGTGAAGCTGTTGTTCATGACGATGGACTTTCTATCGGGTGGAAAGGGTTTTGGCTCAGGCGATCGTGCCGGCCGGGACGGCGGCGGTGACGAACAGACCGGCGGAAATGATCGCGCCCAGAAAGGCGAAAGCGGCATAATGGATCTTCACGATGGACATGGCGGCTACTCCCTGATGATGTCGGCCGGATGACCCAGCCTGGTTGACCATCAATTTGCAGAGAGCGTGCCAAGTTTCGGAAGTCGCGGAAATGCAGGGGTTTGGGCATGAAGGGCTTTGATGTCGTTCCGCAATATTTCCGCATATTGGTGATTTTTGCCGCGGATTGGGGAATCGGCCATGCCTTGTGATCTGCTGTTCGTCTATGGCACGTTGAGGCGCGGTTGCATGAATCCGATGGCGATACAGCTGGCGGCGAGGGCGGCATATCTAGGGCCGGCGAGGGTCAGCGGCAGCCTTTACCGGATTGCCGATTATCCGGGATTCGTGCCGGGCCGAGCAGGGCGGGTCGTGGGCGACCTCCTCCGGCTGGTCGATGCAGAAGCCACGCTTGCCTGGCTCGACGCCTATGAGGAGGTCACGCCCGATTTCCCTGCCCCGCACGAATATCGGCGCGAGATGCTAGTGGTAGAGGCCGCCGGTGGTCCGGTGCCGGCATGGATCTATGTCTATGCGCGCGATCCCGCCGGCCTGCCATCGGTTGCCGGGGGCGATTTCCTTTTGGACGGCTGAGCGTCAGGACGCCATGGATTTGGGCGGGTTGCGGAGGGCGACCATGTCCACCGCGCTGGCGAATTCCACGCCCATCCGGTCGTCCTTCGACCAGCGCGAGGTTGCGTTGACCAGCTGGTTTTCCGCGATCTCGATCGCGAACAAGGTGCCGGGCGGCACATTCCAAAGCCCTTCGACCAGCGCGCCGGTGGGGGAGATGTTGCGGATGCGCCCGGCATAGACATGGCCGTCATGATGAATGGCGACGGTCCGCAGCATCGTCTTGCGCTCCGGCCGGCTCGACTTGAAGCCATTGGCCGACGCGGTGGTGCCGATCGTGCGGTGGCGGACCATCACATCCTCGAACGGCATCGGCCGGCCGTAAATATAGCCCTGGATATGGCTGCACCCCAATTGCCGGATCAGGGCCAGCTCGTCCTGCGTTTCCGCGCCCTCGGCGGTCGTGTCCATGCCCAGCGCCTCGGCCAGGCTGACGATCGCCTTGATGATGGCGCTGTTGCGACTGCCCTTGATCGAGGCGCCGCGCACGAAGCTCTGGTCGATCTTGATCTTGTCGAACGGCGCTTTCTTGAGATAGCCGAGCGAGGAATAGCCGGTGCCGAAATCGTCGAGAGCCAGCCGCACCCCGATCGCCTTCAGCCGCGCGAACATCGAATCGGTGCCGTCATCGTCGTTCAGGAAGACGCTTTCGGTAATCTCCAGCTCCAGCCGTTCGGGCGCGAGCTGTGCGGTGGCCAGCGCGCTCATGACGGTGGAGGGGAAGCCTGGATTGGCGAACTGCGTCGGCGACACGTTGACGGCCACGCGCACTTCCGCAGGCCATTTCGCCGCGTCCATGCAGGCGGTCCGCATTACCCAGTCACCGATCTGGGCGATCAGCCCGGTATCCTCGGCGATCGGGATGAACAGCGCAGGAGAGATCGGCCCGCGCGTCGGATGCTTCCAGCGCAGCAGCGCCTCGTAGCCCGTCACCGTCTCGGTCTTGGACGACACCACCGGCTGATAGACGAGGTGCAGCCCGTCGGCCGCGAGCGCGCGGCGCAGATCCTCCTCCAACTGGCGGCGATCCTCCGCATCGGCGTGCATTTCCGACGAGTAAAAGCGATGGACGCCGCGCCCGTCACCCTTGGCGGCGTAGAGCGCCAGGTCGGCGTTGCGGATCAGCGCGTCGGCCGTGACGCCATCCTGCGGACAGGCGGAAATGCCGATCGACACGCCGATGACAACCGCCGTCCCCTCGATCGTGTAGGGCTGCGACACGGCGCTGATGATCGCCTGCGCCAGATGGGCGAGCATCGTCTGATCCTGCCGGCCGGGCAGCAAAATCTTGAATTCGTCGCCGCCCTGCCGCCCGACGAGGCCGCGTTCGCCGACCACGCGCTGCAAGCGCTGGCTGACCTGACGGAGCAGCGCGTCGCCGGCGGGATGGCCGAGCGTGTCGTTGACGCTCTTGAACCGGTCGAGGTCGAGCATCATCAGCGTGCATTCGCCGGGCTTGCCGTGACGATCGGCCACCGCCTGCTCCAGCGACCGCAGCATCTGGATGCGATTGGCGAGGCCGGTCAGCGAATCGAACTGGGCGAGGCGGGTCACCTCCGCCTGGCTGCGCCGCATTTCGGTAAGGTCAGTGCCCGATCCGCGGAAACCGTGGAACTGCCCATATTCGTTGAATACCGGTTGGCCCGAGATCGACCACCAGCGTTCTTCCTTCGCCATGGCGGCGCAGACGGCGATGTCCGAAAAGCCGGTGCGGGCGGACAGATGGAAGCCGAGCGTGCGCTCGCCATCGCCCTGTTTCCTGTCGCCGGGCTTGACGATGTCGGTGATGAGCCGGCCGATCAGCGCGTCGGCCTTCAGGTTCAGCGACTGGGCCAGCGTATCGGAAATATAGGTGAGGCAGCCTTGCCGGTCGGTCTCCCAGAACCAGCCGCGCCCGGTGCGCTCATGTTCCTGGAGCAGCCGGTCGGACCGCTGCGCGCGCAGATCCTGCTGGTGGCGGGCGATCGCCTGGTCGCGGTCGGCGGTCGCCTGCCGCAGCGTCGCAAGCAGCATCACGAGCACGCAACTGGTCATCATCCCGACCTGCGCCAGCCCCGTCTTTTCCGCCACCGACACCATGAGCGCGCCAAGGAAATAGCTGACGCCGAGCAGGCGGCGGTCGCCGAAGATGCTGACCGCCAGCAGGGCCACCGCGAGTTCGGGTACGGCGGCGAGGAACAGCGAGTCGGTGGCCGCGCGCGGCTGGGTGCCGAGCCAAAGGCTGAAGAACAGCGCCGAGAGGAACACCATCGGCAGCATCAGCCAGTTCTGGATATGGGGCATGCGCCGCTGAAACAGCGGCTGGCGCGGCAGGAAGGTGAGCGCCAGGTCGAGCACGACCATCGCGGCCAGCATCCCGCCAGCGTCCCTGCCACCGCCCGTCAACGACAGGCCGAGCAGCAGGATCATGCTGAGCTTGGCGATCAGGATCAGAGGCCAGAGCCGGGCGATATGGAGAAATGCGCCCGAAATCCAGGAAGCCGACACTTCGGTCCCGCTTTCCGCCAGGCCGAGCGCGACCATCAGGGTCATGGAGCGGGGCTGAACATCGGAAAGACTGGCGCGCAATGACATGCGTGATAACTAGCGCACAGTCCTTGCCAACATCTTACTGCCGCTCCGAAACGGCCGCGAAGAAGAGCCCAAATATCAGACGCGCATCGGCATGAGCACGTAGAGGGCGGGACTGTCGTCCTTCTCGCGGATCAGCGTCGGCGCGGCGGCATCGGCGAGATGGAGTTCGACCGTGTCGCTGTCGATCTGCCCCAATATATCGAGCAGATAGCGGGCGTTGAAGCCGATGTCGAAACCTTCGCCCTGGAACGCGCCGGGCACTTCCTCCGCCGCCGTGCCGTTTTCGGGGCTGGTGACCGACAAAGTGATGCGGTCCTTGTCGAGGCTCATCTTGACCGCGCGGGTCTTCTCGGTGGCGATGGTGGCGACGCGGTCGACGCCATCCTCGAAGCTGCGCGGGTCGATCTTGAGCAGCTTGTCGTTCGCGGTCGGGATGACGCGGCTGTAATCGGGGAAGGTGCCATCGATCAGCTTGCTGGTGAGGATCGCGCTGCCGAGGCCAAAGCGGATCTTGCTGGCCGACAGGCTGATTTCGACCGATCCGTCGACCTCGTCCAGCAGCTTGCGCAGTTCGCCGATGCATTTGCGCGGCACGATGATGCCGGGCATCCCCTCCGCACCATCGGGGCGGGGGACGGTGACGCGGGCGAGGCGGTGGCCGTCGGTCGCGGCGGCCTTGAGCACCGGCTCGGCTTCCTCCGACACATGGAAATAGATGCCATTGAGATAATAGCGCGTTTCCTCGGTCGAAATGGCGAAGCGCGTCTTGTCGATGATCTGCTTCAGCGTTTCGGCGGGCAACTCGAAGCGGGTGGGCAGGTCGCCCTCCGCGATCACCGGGAAGTCGTCGCGCGGCAGGGTGGAAAGGTTGAAGCGCGCGCGGCCCGCCTGGATCAGCATCTTGCCCTCGGCCGCGTGGATCGAGACCTGGCTCCCCTCGGGCAGCTTGCGGGCGATGTCGAAGAGGGTGTGGGCGGAGATGGTGGTCGCGCCGGCCTGCTCCACCTGCGCCGATACGCTTTCGACGACCTGAAGGTCGAGATCGGTCGCCATCAGCTTGATCGCGCCGTCGGCCGACGCCTCGATCAGTACGTTGGACAGGATGGGAATGGTGTTCCGCCGCTCGACCACCGACTGGACGTGGCTCAGGCTCTTGAGGAGCGTTGCGCGTTCGATGGTGGCCTTCATATCCCTGGTCTGTCCGTTTCTTTTCTGCATGTGCTGCGGGGCTCGGTCGAATCCCGCCGACAAATATGGATGCTTCTTCATAACCGCTGTTGCGGTCCCTGCAAGCGGGGCTTCGGCTTTTGGACGGGGAGGGTTGCAAAAGCGTTTCGCTTCCGCTTTGCCTTGGCGATGCGCTGTTTCCACGCCGTTTTGCTGGTCATCCTGTCGGGTGCGGCGCCCGCCGCCGCGCGCGATTCCCTCGGCATGTTCGACAGTTGGGGGGCGTTTCGCGATCCGGGCGGGGCCAAGGGGCCGCGCTGCTACGCCATCGCCCAGCCGATGGTGCGACGGGGGCAGAGCCCGCGCGGCTTCGCATCCGTCGGCACCTGGCCCCGCGTGCGGGTGCGGGGGCAGCTCCACATCCGCCTGAGCCGCGCGCGGGTGGCCGATGCGCCGGTACTGCTCAAGGTGGGCGAGCGGCGCTTTACCTTGGTCGCGGGCCAGGTGGACGCCTGGGCCGCCGACGCGCGCATGGATGCGCAGATCGTCGCGGCGATGCGCGCAGCGAACGGCATGAGCGTGGCGAGCGTTGGCGCGAACGGCCGGGGCTTCGCCGACAGCTACGCGCTGCGCGGCGCGGCGACTGCGATCGACGCGGCGGCGCTGGGGTGCGCGCGGCTGCGGTAGAGCAAGACGGCTTTAAAAATGCCGGAAAATCGACTATGTGCGCGGCCATGCAGACAGCCGCCAGCCCGCTCATGCCGATTCCCGGCCCCATCGACCCTGTGCCCGTGCCGCGCGCCGTGACGCCGCGCGAGGATGGGCGCGTCGATATGATGGGCCTATCGCGGACCCAGATCAAATCCGTGCTGGAAGAGGCGGGGCTGGACGCGAAGGCGGCGAAGCTGCGATCCAAGCAGCTGTTCCACTGGCTCTATCATCGCGGCGTCACCGATTTCGAGGCGATGACCGACCTTGCCAAGCCGATGCGCGGATGGATGGCGGAGCGGTTCGTCGTCGGCCGCCCGCAGGTGGTCGAAGCGCAGGTGTCGAGCGACGGCACGCGCAAATGGCTGCTCCGATCCGACGACGGGCAGGATTATGAGATGGTGTTCATCCCCGACGCGGACCGGGGCACGCTGTGCGTTTCCAGCCAGGTCGGTTGCACGCTCAATTGCAGCTTCTGCCACACCGGCACGATGCGCCTCGTCCGCAACCTGACGCCGGGCGAGATCGTGGGGCAGGTGATGCTGGCGCGCGACGCGCTGGGCGAATGGCCGCGTGGCAATATGGCGAGCGCCAATGACGACGAGAGCGACGATGCGTCCCATTACACCTCCGACGGGCGGATGCTGACCAACATCGTGATGATGGGCATGGGCGAGCCGCTTTATAATTTCGACCATGTGCGCGATGCGCTGAAGGTCGTGATGGACGGCGATGGCCTTGCCCTGTCGAAGCGGCGGATCACGCTTTCGACCTCGGGCGTCATCCCGATGATGGCGCGCGCGGGCGAGGAGATCGGCGTCAATCTTGCCGTCTCGCTCCATGGCGTGACCAAGGATGTGCGCGACGAGCTGGTGCCGTTGAACAAGAAGTTCGGGATTGAGGAACTGCTCGCCGCCTGCGCCGCCTATCCGGGCGCGAACAATGCACGGCGCATCACTTTTGAATATGTGATGATCAAGGACAAGAATGACAGCGACGCCGATGCGCGCGAACTGGTGCGACTGCTGCGCCACTATAAGCTGCCCGCGAAAGTGAACCTCATCCCCTTCAATCCCTGGCCGGGCACCGATTATGAATGTTCCAGCCCCGATCGGATCAGGCGCTTTTCCGACATCGTGTTCGAGGGCGGGATCAGCGCGCCAGTCCGCACCCCGCGCGGGCGCGACATCATGGCGGCGTGCGGGCAATTGAAGTCCGCCAGCGAGAAGAAGAGCAAGGCGGAGATGCGGCGGCTGGCCGAGGAGAAGCAGGCGGCGCTCGGCTGAGTGTCGGATCGGGTTCATCCTCCCCTGGGAGGGGAGGTGGCAATCCGAAGGATTGACGGAGGGGTGTTGCCCTATCGATAGGCTGACACCCCTCCGTCACGCGCTTCGCGCGCGACACCTCCCCTTCCAGGGGAGGATGAACGAGGGGGAATTCGATGACCGATGCCGAGATGGGCGACCTTGCGGACGCGTTCATCGCCTGCACTTTGCCCAAGGAGCAGTGGACGCATGGCGCGCATTTCGCGACGGCGCTCTGGCTGATCCTGCGCCGGCCGGACATTGCGCCGGAGCGCGACATGCCGGGGCTCATCCGCCGCTATAATGAAAGCGTCGGCGGGGTGAACAGCGACGTGAGCGGCTATCATGAAACGATCACGCAGGCGTCGCTGCGGATGGCGCGGCATGTGCTGGCGGCGCAGCCCGAAGGGGTGACGCCCTCGGCCGCCTTCGCCGCTCTGCTTGCCTCGCCGCTGGGGGACAAGGACTGGCCGTTTATCTACTGGTCACGCGAGCGGCTGATGAGCCCGGCGGCGCGGCGAGATTGGACGGAGCCGGACATCAAACCCCTGCCGGCATGAAAAAGGGCGGCCCGTTCGCGGACCGCCCTTTCCCTTGATCCTGATCGAGAGGGATCAGAAGCGGATGCCGAGGCCGCCGACAATCTGGTGACGCTCGACGTCGGCTTCATAGTTGGAATAGCGATATTCGCCCTTCACGAAGAGCTGGCCGCCGAGCTTATATTCCAGGCCCGCGCCCACGCGCACGCCATCGCCATTGTCGCCGCCGAAGCCTTCGGTCTTGATGCGGGCGTTGGTGTAGCCGGCCTTGACATAGGCCAGCGCCACCGGGCTGATCAGGAAGCCGGCGCGCGCGCCGACATAGAGGTCGCGGGCCGCATCGACATCGACGCCGCCGACATCGACGTTGGCGGTCGAATCCGACACTTCGCCCTCGATACCGAACACCGCGCCGCCCGACTGGAAGTCATAGCCAAGGCCAATGCCGTAGAGCAGGCCGTCCGGGTTGCCGAGGCCGCTGCCGTTGGTGTCGAGCTTGTCATAGCCGACCAGCACTTCGGCGCGCGGACCAGTGAAGGTCGCGTCATCCTGCGCGAAGGCGGGGGTGGCAATGGCGGCAGCAGCAATCGCTGCGAAAATCACAGTCTTCATAAAGTCCTCAATTTTATTGTTTGTGACCCATATCCGGCGAAGCCGGAAGCCACAAAGATATGATGCCCTATAGCAAAGACGACTCTGGCTATATGCTCCTGCTACGACCTTCCTCTATTGAGGTAGATCGTCACGGCCTGCATCGCTGCCGTGCGAGGGGGCATGTAGGTTTCGATTATCGTCCTGCAAAGAGCCAAGAGTTATTGAAGCAGCACATTTGCCCGACCGTGTTGCAATTCTGATACAGCAGCGCAACAAGCGGGCGAAGCGGTTTGCTCAGCCAATGCGCGTCGGTTCGGCCGGCGTCGGCTCCGATGGAAGCGCGGCCTTGGGCTCGCGGTCGCTGCCGTTTCCATCGATCGCAGGCGCGATGCGATGCGCGAATGCGGGAGAAGACAGAAAGCATATGACTGAAGAGGCCATTAAGATCGTCAGATTATTCATGATAAAACCTATCCATCCTGATGCGTCGAAGCATGTTCCGAATGACAGGCGACCTGTTATTGTTGACGTCTGAGCGACGTGCAAAACTTATGTTATATTCTGTTGGCTTCGTTAGTGTGTTCGACTGGTTGTTCCCTTGCGGGTTCGCCATTGATCGGACGGTTATGACATTTCCATGACCGTTCGATCAACGACACCCACGACGCCGCCAACGACATTGTTCCGTCTGGACCGCCTGGAAAAAAGGCGTAGGATCGCCGCCATGGGCAGCCAGTTGCAGAGCGGGGACCGGATCGTCGAGCGGCATCGCCTTTCGACACGGCTGTGGCATTGGCTGAACGCGCTGCTGCTCTACATCCTGTTCACCAGCGGCCTTGGCATCTTCAACGCGCATCCGCGCCTCTATTGGGGGCAATATGGCGCGAATTTCGACCGGCCCTGGCTGGAGCTGGAGCGGTTCGGCAGCTGGATCACATTGCCGGCGCATTACAGCCTGGCGATGTCGCGTCACTGGCATCTGGCTGCGGCGCCCGTCTTCGCCTTCGCGCTGCTCGCCTATATGGTCTGGAGCCTTGCCAACCGGCATGTCGGCCGCGACCTCGCCTTCCGCCGGGGCGAGCTTGCGCCGGGGCATGTGTGGCAGGACATCAAGGATCATGCGCGGCTGCGCTTTCCCACCGGCGACGCGGCGCTGCGCTATAATGTGCTGCAAAAGGCGAGCTATATCGGCGTGATCTTCGTCGCGCTGCCGCTGGTGATCCTGACCGGCCTCACCATGTCGCCGGGGATGAACGCTGCCTGGCCCTGGCTGGTCGACCTGCTGGGCGGGCGGCAGTCGGCGCGGTCGATCCATTTCATCGCGGCGTTCGCGCTGGTCGCTTTCGTGGCGGTTCACCTGCTGATGGTGGTGCTGGCGGGCCCGATCAATGAAGTGCGCTCGATGATCACAGGCCGCTACCGCGTGCCGGGGCCGCGGCCATGATTGTCGGCCGCCGCGCGCTGCTGCTGGGGGCGGCCGCGACGCTGGCGGGCTGCGATCGTGTGGCGCAGCAGGAGAGCGTTCGGAAAGCACTGTTTTCGGCGGAGAATTTCCACAAATGGGCGCAGCGCAGCCTGATGGCGCGCGACGCGCTGGCGCATGAGTTTCGCCCCGACCAGATTTCGCCGATCTTCCGCGCCAACGGCACGTCCAATCCCAACACGCCGGACTATAAGGCGATCTGGCGGACCGGCTTTGCCGACTGGCGGCTGCGGATCGACGGGCTGGTCGCGCGGCCCCTGGCGCTGTCGCTGGCGCAGCTCCGCAGCCTGCCCCACCGCGAGCAGATAACCCGGCATGATTGCGTCGAGGGGTGGAGCGCGATCGGCAAGTGGCGCGGCGTGCCCCTGAAGTTGCTGCTGGATGCGGCGGGATTACGGGCGGGCGCGCGCTACATCGTCTTTCACTGCGCCGACCATATGGGCGGCGGCGAGCCCTATTATGAGAGTATCGATCTGATCGACGCTTTCCACCCGCAGACCATCCTCGCCTTCGCGCTGAATGACGCGCCGCTGTCGGTCGCCAATGGCGCGCCGCTGCGCCTGCGGGTCGAGCGGCAGCTGGGCTACAAGCAGGCCAAATATCTGATGCGGGTCGAGGCGGTGGACAGCCTCGCCGCGATCGGTCGGGGCAAGGGCGGCTATTGGGAAGACCATGCGGGCTATGATTGGTATGCGGGTATTTGACGCCCGCGTAACGACGTGACAGGAAGCCGCCCATGAAGATTTTCGAACGTGTTTTGCGGCGCTTGGTCACGCGCGGGCAGCTGACCGTGCATTATGCCAATGGCGGCCGATTCACGGTCGGTCGGCCCGATCCGGGCTTCCCCGATCTGGCGCTGCGCCTGCTGGACGGGCGGGTGCCCTTCGACATCATCCGCGACCCGCGCCTGGGCATGGCCGAAGCCTGGATCGACGGTCGTGTGACGATCGAGGGCGGGGGGATCATGGAGTTCGTTTCCATGATCCGCGCCAATAATCCATGGGAAAGCGGCCGCTCGATCGACGCCAAGAGTCGCCTCAGCCGGGGCATCAAGGTCGCGCGGCAGAAATTCTGGCGGCTGAACCACAAGGCGCGATCGAAGGCGAACGTCGCGCATCATTACGATCTGTCGGGCGCGCTCTACGCGCTCTTCCTCGACCGCGACCGCCAATATAGCTGCGCCTATTTCCCCGATGCGGCGAATGACGCGGGGATCAGCCTGGAACAGGCGCAGGAGGACAAGAAGGCGCATATCGCCGCCAAGCTGCATCTGAAACCAGGCATGAAGGTGCTTGACATCGGCTGCGGCTGGGGCGGGATGGCGCTCTATCTCCATCGCACCTGCGGCGTTGATGTGACGGGCATTACCTTGTCGGAAGAGCAGCTCAAGGTGGCACGCCAGCGCGCTGCCGACGCAGGGGTCGCCGACCATGTTCGCTTCGAGCTGATCGACTATCGCGACATGACGGGGCCGTTCGACCGGATCGTGTCGGTCGGCATGTTCGAGCATGTCGGCACCGCCCATTTCCGCACCTTTTTCAACAAGTGCCGCGAGCTGCTGACGCCCGACGGGGTGATGCTGGTTCACACGATCGGGCGGGTGGAAGGGCCGGGCATCACCGACGCCTTCACCCAGAAATATATCTTCCCCGGCGGCTATATCCCCGCGCTTTCGGAAATGATCCAGGGCAGCGAGGGGACGCGGCTCATGGTGACCGATGTCGAGGTGCTGCGCATCCATTATGGCCTCACCATCCGCGAATGGTATAAGCGGACGCTGGCGCACAAGGCGGACATCGTCGCCCTGTATGACGAGCGTTTCTTCCGCCTCTGGACCTTCTACCTCGCCGGCGCGGCGACGGTGTTCGAGCATGGCGGCATGGTGAATTACCAGGTGCAATATGCCCGCGACCGCCGCGCGCTGCCCATCACCCGCGATTATATGGTGGAGGGCGAAGCGGCGCTGCGTGGGCGGTGAGCGGCTGAACCGCGCCTGACAGCGCCATTCCCGGATCGTTCAGTTGGCTTGCGACATTCTCCCCCTTGTCTCGCGCACCGGCGCGAGGGTCTGAGGAGAGAAGAGATGAAGCTGATCTGGAAAGGCGCGGCGGCCCTGGCGCTGGCCGTTGCCGGCCTGGGCGCGGCGAGCGTGCCGGCGCAGGCGCAATATTATGGCGGCAGTGGATATGGCTGGCGTGGCGACCGCTGGGACAACCGTGGATGGGACAACCGCCGACGCTGGGAAGACCGCCGTCGCTGGGAGCGCCGCCACTGGCGGGGCCATCGCGCCCATTATCGAGGCTACCGTGGCTATGACCGTGGCTATTATGGCTACCGCCAGCGCTGCTGGACCGAACGCGCCTACGATCCCTATCGCGGCAACGTTCGTATCCGCGTCTGCCGCTGACCTGCGGCCCGCTTCCGCCCGACCCGCCGGGCGGAGGCGGCCGATTGAGGCCGCTCGATTGAACCGTCGAGCGGCTTGCGGCATTGTGGCGGCATGACCGATCCCATGCCCGTGCTCCACAGCCTGTTTTCGGGCCTCCCCATCCTGCTGCTGCATCTGGCCACCGCCACCATCGTCTGGCTGGCGGCGTTGTCGCTCTATCTGTGGATCACGCCGCACGACGAGTTCACGCTGATCCGCGCCGGCAACGAAGCCGCCGCGATATCGCTGGGCGGCGCAGCGATCGGGCTCGCGGTGCCGCTCGGCTTCTGCCTCGCCGGATCGGTCAATGTCTGGGATGTGGTGATCTGGGGCAGCGTCACGCTGGTCCTGCAACTCATCGCCTTTCGCCTGGTCGATTGGGTGCTGGGATCGCTATCCGCCCGAATCGAAGCGAACGAGCGATCCGCCGCCATCTTCCTCGCCATGGTGAAAGCCGCCATCGCCTGCCTGACCGCCGCGGCGGTGGCGGGATAAAGGGCGTGGCGAATCGCGGCTGCGGCTGCCTGCCGTTCGTGCTGGGCGGCTTATTGCTTCTTGCCTGGTTCGGGCAGGACAGCGTGCCGCCCTTGCAGGTCGAGCAATATGATCCCCGATCGCCCCGGCGGCCGATGCCCGATTGGGGCGAGCAGTTCGTGATCGAGGACGAGCCGGGCGAGCGCGCCGATTCGATGGGCACCGCCTTCGCCGTCGACAGCGACGGCGCGTGGCTGACCGCCGAGCATGTCACCCATGGCTGCACGCGCGTCGGGCTGGAAGATGGGCGCTTCGCCCGGCCGGTGTCGCGAGTGATCGAAAGCCGTGAGGCGGACGCCGCGATCGTGACCGACAGCCTGCGCAGTCCCAGCGCGCTGCCGCTGTCCCGCCGCGTGCCGCAGCCGGGCACGCCGGGCTATCATATGGGCTTTCCGGCAGGCGAACCGACGCTGGTGCGATCCGAGCTGATCGGCGAGGCGAGCGCCCGGCGCGGCCGCACCGAGCTGACCCAGCCGATCCTTGCCTGGGCCGAGCGCGACCGGGTGCCGGCGGGGGAGGGGACGCTGTCCGGCATCAGCGGCGGGCCGACCTTTGCCGAGGACGGCCATGTCGTCGGCGTCAACAGCGCGGCGACCGACCGGCGCGGCCGCATCCTGACCACCGCGCCCGACGCCATGCTGCGCCTGACCGCCGCGTCGCGCGCGGTGGACGAACGACCCGTCGCTTATCCGATCGCCGGGCTCGCCGACGCGCAGGCGCGCTTTTCCGCCTGGCTGGATCAGGGCGTCATCCGCCGCATTTTCTGCGACGTGGACGCGGCGGGCGGCGGTTGACGCGGATGGCTGGCAGGGGCTAGGCGCGGCGCAGCTTTTTCAGGGACATCATCATGAGCGACACGCCCCCCGACCATCTTTCGACCAATCCCAAGAGCCCGCATTTCGACATGGATGTGCTCCAGCGCGGCATCGGCATCCGCTTCAAGGGTCGCGAGCGCAAGGATGTCGAGGAATATTGCATTTCCGAAGGCTGGATCCGCGTCGCCGCCGGCAAGACCCGCGACCGCCACGGCAACCCGCTGACGATCAAGCTGAGCGGCGAGGTCGAGGCTTGGTATGAAACTCCGGCCGAGGGCGAGGCGGACAAGGCGGAAGAGGCCGAATAATCCGCCCGGCGCGCTGCCTTAATTCAGAACCGCGTCCCGCTTCACGTCGGCGATGATGGCGCTCAGGCTGCGGGTCGCAGGCGCGGCGTCGGCATATTCGACGATGAAGGGATCGGCCTCCAGCCGGGGTGGCTTGCGCGAGGCGCGGGGTTCACTGGTCGTGCGGGCCGAGGCCATGACGGGCGCGCGCGGCGTGGAGAGCGTGGTCCGCATCATCGCTGGCATCGCCTTTTCGTCCCAGACATCGCGGTCGATCTTCGCGAAGCGGGTGCTCGCGCCAAGGGCCGGGTCCGGGGTGAAATCGTGGAGTTTCGCCTTGGCGGGGTAGATGAAGCCCCAGGTCGGGTTGGTCCGCGCGCCCATTTGCCCCGTGGGGCTATGCCAGACGCGCACCTGGCTCCAGTCTCCCTCCTCAGAAACGTCGATTGCCAGCACATCCTCCTCGATCGCGCCGGGAACCGACCAGTTGGCGTGGCGGATGAGCACGCGGCGGTCATCGAGGATGCGGCTCACCACCGCGACATGGCCGAGCGTCATCGGGCCATAGGGCTTGAACGCCAGCACCGCGCCCTTCTTCGGCTTGTGCCCGCGCTTATACTGGTCGCCGGCCTGATCCCACCAGGTCAGCGCGTCGCCGCGTATCGCCACGCCCGACACGATGCGGGCATAGGGCACGCATTGCAGCACGCCCGCGCCGAACGCGGGCGCGGCCACCATCCCGGACAGCAGCATGGCCGCCGCCCAGATCGCCTTCCGAATCATCTATGCGATCCCGAACCATCAAGAATCGCCCCACCAAGAGCGACCCTAGACGCCGGATTCTTTGGGAAAGGTTAAATGCTCAGAAAGCGGCGCGCAGGGCGGAAGCGCCGGTCGTGTCGGCCGATGCGATCAGCACCGGAGCGGCTGCGACGGGCTTGGGCGCGGTCGCGTAAATGAAGCCCTTTGCGGGGTTGGAGCGCAGGCCCAAATCCTTGATCGGGCCATACCAGACGCGCACATCGCTCCAGTCGTTGTTCGCCGACACGTCGACCGCGCGCACGTCGCGCTCGATGCCGCCACGATAGGACCAGTTGGCGTGGGTCAGCAGCACTTCGCGCTGGCTGACGACCTTGCTCACCATCGCGACATGGCCGACCGGCATCGAACGGCTGGACGAGAAGGCGAGAACGGCGCCGACGCGGGGTTCATGACCGCGATCATAGCGGCCTTCGGCCTGGCCCCACCAGGTGTTGGCGTTGCCGTGAATGTCGATGCCGGAAACCTGCCGGGCGTAGGGCGCGCACTGGAGCGTGCCGGCCGATGCGGGAGAAATTGCCAATGTCGAGAGCGCAACAAGGACCGTCGCGAAAAACGCGCGAAAAGCAGCAACCATGTGACGTGCGACCCCGACTTATTTGTAGGCTGGAACCCCGATGGCGGTCTTAGGCCAGACGCCGGCGCCCGTGAAAAGCGCCGGGCGACGAATCGTTTTGCCGATGCGTTATGCTGCGGAACGAAAAACATGGCCCGCTGTTACGGTCAGCCGGGTTGCGTCAGCCAAATCGTTGAAAAGACTGTTTTCCGTGCCGGTCATCCACACCTGACCCCCGGTTTGCCGCAATCGACCGAAGAGAGCGGCCCGTCGCGATGGGTCGAGATGGGCGGCGACTTCGTCCAGCAGCAGCACCGGGGGTTGGCCGCGATCGGCCGCGACCAGCGCGGCGTGGGCGAGCAGCATCGAGAGCAGCAGTGCCTTCTGCTCGCCTGTCGAGCATAGCGCGGCGGGCTGGTTCTTGGCGATGTGCGTGACGGACAGGTCATGGCGGTGCGGGCCGCTGAGCGTCCGGCCCGCCGCCGCGTCGCGCCGCCGGTCCTGCGCCAGCAGGGATCGGAGCGAGCCATCCTCCTGTCCCGCAATTGCGACGAGTGGTCGGGCGAAGGGTTCGTCGGGCTGACCGCTGAGCGCGGCGTTGAGGCGAGCCACCAGATCAGCGCGCGCTTCCATTAGCGCCCCGCCATGTTCGGCCATCTGCGCTTCAAGCGCGGTCAGCCAGGCGGGATCGGCGCGGCGCGGATCGGTCAGCAGCCGGTTGCGCGCGCGCATCGCGGCATCATAGCGGGCGCTGTGCGCCGCATGGGCTGGATGCAGCGCCAGCGTCAGCCGGTCGAGAAAGCGCCGCCGCCCGCCGGGGCTGTCGAGGAACAGCCGGTCCATCGCCGGGGTGAGCCAGACGATCGAGAGATGGTCGGCGAGCGCATTGGCGGAGGACGCGACGCCGCCGATCCGCACCTGCCGCCGTTCGGGCGCCGCAGGCGCGACGCCGGTACCCAGCATCACCCCGTCCACTTCGGCGGCGATGCCGAACCCGCCCGGCCCCTCCTGCCGCGCCATAGCGGAGAGCGGCGCGCCGCGTAGGCCGCGCCCCGGCGCGAGCATCGACACCGCCTCCAATATATTGGTTTTGCCCGCGCCATTGTCGCCGGTCAGCAGGATGAAGGCATGATCGGGCACGATCAGCGCATCCGCATGGTTGCGGAAATCGCTCAGGGTCAGGCGGCCGATCATCGCGCGGCTGTAGCGGGACGGCGCGTGTCAGGGAAGCGCAGAGCGCTCAGCAGCGCTTGCGCGTCACCGCCGCGCCATCGTTGACGATGGTCAGCATCCTCCCGTCGGGCGAGGGTTTGAGAAGGAGGGTGCGGGTCCAGCTCTGCCCCTCGCCGGTGAACGCGGCCTCGACCGACAGGCCGCCCTCGGTTGCCTTGACCGACCGCACCTCGCCGACGCTCTCGTGGAACGTCAGTTGGTCGGGCGCGATGGTGAGCTCGAGATCGGCGCTGCGGTCGCCGCAACGGTCCGCCGTTCCGGTCCAGCGGCCCTGCATGGTCGCAGGGATCGGCCCGGACGGTGCGGCAGCCGGCGGGTCAATCGCGGGCGGGGTTTCCACCGGGGTGATGGCGTTTGCAGGCGGCGCAGGTTGCTGCGCGTTGGGCAGCGCCTGGTCCACGATGTTCGCGACGACGCCGGGCTCACCGGCGCTCTGGTTGCCGTTATCACAAGCTGCCACCAGCAGCAGGGGCGGGAGTATCGACTGGCGTCTCATGAAGCAGGCAACCCGGCCACTGCGCTGCGGTTCCTTCGATAACGCGGCCATGATAAGCTTTGCGCCATGCTTAAGGGAGTCGATGCCATGCCGGTGCTAGGAATGGGTGGGCTGTTTTTCCGCGCGCGCGATCCCGAGGCGCTTGCCGCCTGGTATCGCACGCATTTGCAGGTCGGTGGCGGCTGCGTCGCGGACCCTGCGGCGCCAGCCAATGAATGGGTGTGGCAGACGCTGGGCGGACCGATGGTCTTTTCCCCGTTCAAGGCGGACAGCGACTATTTCGATGCCGACAAGGCGTTCATGATCAATTTTCGGGTGTCCGATCTCGATTCCCTTCTGACCGACTTGCGCGCGGCGGGCGTTGCGATCATCACCAAGCCCGAATGGGACGACCCTGCCATCGGTCGCTTCGCCCGCATCCATGACCCGGAGGGCAATGCGATCGAATTATGGGAACCGCCCGCCCGTCCAAGCTGAGGAGCCTTTCGATGAAGCGCCTTTCCCAACTGTCCGCCGCCGCCCTGCTGATGACGCCCGCCAGCGCCATGGCCGCGCTCGCGGTCGGCGCGAAGGCGCCCGACTTCACGACGCGCGGGGCGCAGGCGGGCAAGACCTTTACCCTCACCCTGTCTCACCAGCTGAAGCGCGGGCCGGTGGTGCTGTATTTCTTCCCCAAGGCGTTCACGCCGGGCTGCTCCGCCGAAGCGCGCGAGTTCGCGGAGAATATCGACAAGTTCAAGGCGGCGGGCGCGACCGTCATCGGCATGTCTGCCGATCCGGTCGACGATCTCGTCGCCTTTTCGACCAAGGAATGCGCGGGCAAGTTCGCGGTCGCCTCGGCCGGACCGGGCATCGTCAACGGCTATGACGTGGCGCTCAAGATGCGGCCGGGGATGACCGACCGCACTTCCTATGTCATCGCGCCGTCGGGGCGGATCGCCTTCGTCCATAGCGAGATGAACTATGCGGGGCATGTGAAGAGCACGCTCGCGGCGGTGGAGGCGATGAAGGCCAAATAGCCTTCATCCCTTCACATATGTGCCGAACCAGCCGAGCGTCGCGTCCCATGCGGCCTTGGCGGCGGCTTCGTTATAGCTGGGGCGGTAGTCGGCCATGAAGCCATGGTCCGCGCCGGCATGGACGGTAATGCTGTCGGGCGGCGACTTGCCCGCCTTGACCAGCGCGGCGCGCATCGCCTCCACGTCGGCGAGCGGGATGCCCTTGTCCAGCGCGCCATATTGGCCGAGCACCGGGGCCTTGAGCTTGCCGACCTCCTCGATCGCGCTCAGCGGCTGAAGCGCGGTCTTTTCGCTCACCAGCCGGCCATAATAAGCGACGCCGGCATCGAGCTGCGCACTGTGGGCTGCATAGAGCCAGACCACCCGTCCGCCCCAGCAGAAGCCGGTGATGCCGCGCCGCTTGCCGTCGCCGCCATGACTGCCGGCAAAGGCGTAGGTCGTATCGATGTCGGTCATGACCTGCGCGTCGGGCGCCTTCGACACGATGGTGCCGATCAGCTGTTTGAAGTCGGCAATCTTGGTGGCGTCGCCGTGCCGCGCGAACAGATCGGGCGCGATGGCGTAATAGCCCGCCTTGGCGAAGCGGCGGCAGATGTCGCGAATCCATTCATGCACGCCGAAAATCTCATGCACGACAACGATCACCGGCGCCGGCTTGCCGCTGGCCGGGCGCGCCACGAAGGCGGGCAGAGCGAAGCCGTCGCTCGCGGGGAAGGAGACCGTTTCTTCCTTCAGACCATCGCCCGATGTCTGCACCGCGCTGCTTGCGACCGGGCGGCAGGCGGCGGCGAAACCGGCGGCGAAGGCGCCGCCCGCCAGCACATGCCGGCGCTCAAGGCCGGTGGTGCGGACCCAATTGCTGTCATCGGGCAACCGCCCGGCACCGGCATCGCTCTCTTCGCTCATATGCTGCACGCTCCTTGCCATGTCCCCCGGCGCGGGCAGCCTAATGCAAGCGCGGCGAAAGGGAAGGGCGTGCCGGCAGACAAAAAAAGGGGGAGGCGTCCCCTGCCTCCCCTTTCCCCCGCCCCCACGGAAATCTCGGTCAGGCGGCGATCGCCACCCCGTCCTGCGCCGGCATCAGCCCGCGTCCGACCTCGCGCACCAATGTGATGAAGCGGGCGGCTTCGCGCGCGATCATCGCCTTGTTGAAACAGGCGGCCGCGCCCCGGTCCATCGCCTCGGCGACGATCGGCGCGCCGTCGCGCATCAGGCTCGACAGCATGATGACCGGGCACGGCTCGATCTCCATGATCTCGTCCAGGATCGCCATGCCGTCCTTGCCGGGCATGGCGATGTCCAGCGTCACCACATCGGGCTTTTCCAGCCGGATCATCTCCAGCGCTTCCGCACCGTCGCGGGCGATGCCCACCACCTCGACCCGGCGGTCGCGCTCCAGCAGCGTTTCGATCATCGCACGGATGGTCAGCGAATCATCGACCACCACTATTCTGACAGGCTTCATGGCTTTCACTCCCCAGGCCATACCGAAGCATCATAACGGCAGGGGAACGAGAAGCTTTAGACGTAGATAATACGAATTTAACCACGCGGGCCGCGTGCGCCGAAATTGGGGGAGAAGAGCTTGCGGAAGCTGATCGAGATGGTGCGTCCCTGCGGGTCGAGATAGCCGGGCTGATAGCGGATCGGGGTCGCGCCGGTCGCATCCGTCACGTCGCGCCGCTGGTTGAAGAGATTGTCGATGCCGATCGACAGCCGCGCGCCGCGCAGGAAGGGCATGTCCTTCACCAGCACGGGCATCTGACCGAAATTGGCGAACAGGCGCAGATTGGCGGTGGCGAGGCTGTCGAAATTCAGCCGCGACGCGCCGCCGAGCGCGCCGTCGACATGCGTGGCGCTTTCCCAATTGACGCCAAGCCGCGCGCCGATGCCGTTGTTGGTGTAGCCGAGCCGGGCCTGAACCTCATGCCGGGGCTGCCCACCCGAAGATCCGGTCGCGTCGCCATCCAGCAGGTCGAGCGGGGCGAGGCCCGGCGCGATCAGGATATTCTCGGT
Source organism: Sphingobium agrisoli (assembly GCF_041877245.1). Classification (NCBI taxonomy): domain Bacteria; kingdom Pseudomonadati; phylum Pseudomonadota; class Alphaproteobacteria; order Sphingomonadales; family Sphingobiaceae; genus Sphingobium; species Sphingobium agrisoli. The sequence continues at coordinate 28,900 of NZ_JBHDJI010000010.1, read as the reverse complement.
GAAATGCCAGGTGTGATAGAGGCTGACGACCAGCCGTCCGCCGCCGCGTCCGCCCCCGCCGCCACCAAAGCCGCCACCCGGTCCGCGATAGCCGCCGCCGCGCCGCCCCACGCCCGCGCCATCGCGCGGCGGCCCGTCGCCGGGCGGCGGTCCGCCTTCGCGGCCTTCGGGGCGGTTGCGGGCGAAAGCGGCGCGGATGTCGTCCAGTTCCTTTGGGCGCTCTTCGGGCTTTGAGCCGCCCGCACGCCAGGCTTCGATCACCTTCTGGATGTGCGATTTCAGCGGGATCGACAGGTCGAAGCCCCAGCGCAATTGCTCGCTCTGCGCGCGCAGGAAGTTGAGCGGGCGCGCGTCGATCTGAAGCAGGTTGCCGTCCGCGTCGCGCAGGAAGCGCTGGGGGAAGGCCGCCTCCAGTGCGGGCGTGGGCGTCGGGAAGGCGGCGATGGGTTTGCGCGTGCGGCTGTTGAGATAGGTGGCGGTGAGCGTCAGGTCGGGCTTGTCGAAGGGCTTGACCCGGGCGCTCAGGCGAAACTGGTCGCGCACGCTTTCGCGCAGCGCCGTGTTGCCGCCGGACAGCTGCGTCGCCAGCACGGTCTGTCCGGTCGCATAGTCGAACACCGATATGTTGGGCGTGGCGATCAGCGGGTCGGTGATCTGGGTGCCGGTGGGCACTGCGCGATCCTGATTGGCGGAGGCGAGGATTTGCACCGCCTTCACCGGCTGCCACCGCAGGCCGTAGCCGAGGGTCGAGAGCGTGCCGAAGTCGGAATAATGCTGCGCGGCGGCGTTCAGATTGACGCCGATGTCGCCGAGCCCGCCGAGCACGCCCTTCGACCGGCTGGTGATCGGCAGGTCGAGGCTGACCTGACCGCTCGCGATTTCGCGGCTGTAATCGGTTTCGCGCTCGACCCCGGAACGGATCGACCAACTGTCGAACCCGTTGGCCGACGCGCCGACCCGAACCGATGTCATGACAGCGCCCGCAGGCAGGGTGAAGAGCGGGCCGCTGAGCAGCAGGTCGCCCTGAAGCGCCTGACTCTTCGCCCGCGCCCGGTCGGTCGTCCGCGTCGCCAGCAGCGTGTCGGGCAGTGCGCCGAACGGATTGACCGTGGGGTCGCCCGCGTCGATCGCCGCCTGGACGGCATCGCTCGCGACGCCCCGGTCGGTGCGGGTGCGGGTGACCGACAGGTCGCCATTGCCGGTGAAGGACCATTGCCACTTGCGACCGATCCCGCCGTTCAGGGTCAGCCCGACATGCGCGGTCGTGCCACGCACCTGCTGCGCCAGCGCGCCGCCCTGCGCCAGATAGCGGCTGAGCGACACATCATTGGCAAACGGGGAGAAGGGATTGCCCGCCGGCAGATCATATTGCGCGCGGGTCAGCCCCTGGAGGCTGTCGCTGTCGCTCAGTTCCAGCCGGCCGTTGAGGCTGGCCGATACGCCGCCGAGCGCGCGGGCGAGGGTCGCATTGGCCGAGAAATTCTGGGTTGCGGGGCTGATCGTGCGATAGGGGGTGAGGTCCACTCTGTCGGTCCCGCCCGCGCCGGGCACGAAGTCGGCGAGGGTCGGCGCGCGGGTCGCGGCGATGACAGGCACGCCGACCTGCGTGAGCGGGCCGCCCGCGAGTGCCGAGAGCGCCGGGTCGATCTCCTGCCCGCGCGCCGCCGCCGTGACGCGCCCGCTGCCGTCATTGACGATGCCGCGCTCGCTTTCCAGCAGGTTCGCGGCGCGCTCATATTGGAGGTTCAGGGTGAAGCGATTGTCGCCCCGGATGCGCAGCAGCCCCGCTTCGACCTCGCCGGTCTCGCGCCCGCCTTGGGTCGTGGTGCCCAGCTCTACCTCGCCCGTTTCCGCGCGAAAACGCTGGCGCAGGACGACGTTCATCACCTTCTGCGTCGGCGCGTAGCCGTAGGAGAGCGCGACCTGTTCGGGCAGGATGTCGATCCGCGCCACCGCTTCGGAGGGGATGTCCCGGATTTCGGCGAAGCTCGATATGCGCTTGCCGTTGAGCAGGATGATCGGCGTGCCGTTGGTCTGCGGCGACAATTCGGTCACCAGTTCGGCGATCGACGTGACGCCGAGCGCGCGGACATCGGCGGCGGAGAGTTGCTGCTCCGGCTCGACCGCGCCCATCACCGCGCCGCGCTGCGGCTGGCCGGTGACGATGATCTCCTCGCCCTCCTCCTCGCTCGCCTGCGGCGCGGCCGCGCCGCGCGGCGGCTCCTGCGCCATCAACGCGCCGGGCGCAGCGCTCAGGACAAAAGGCAACAGACGGACGGCTGCGGATCGACGCACGAATACCCCCATGGGACGGATTGGAAACTTGTCCCTGGACGTGTAGCGCGAATGTGTCGCAAACATCCGGCAGGAACCGGCCAAATTTGTCGCAAACTGTAACGGGGGCGGCTGAACCGGGGATGGATCGCGCGGGCGCAAGCAGGACGCCGCACGGCGCGCCGGGCCACTGGTCGAAAGCCGCCAGTCGGGATAGGAAGGCTTGCGATGCGGACCCTCTATCCCCCGATCCTGCCCTATGCCACCGGCCATCTGGATGTCGGGGGCGGCCACCATGTCTATTGGGAGCGGGTCGGAACGCCCGGCGCGAAGCCGGCGGTATTTCTGCACGGCGGGCCTGGCGGAGGGATTTCGCCCGATCATCGCCGGCTGTTCGATCCGACGCGCTACGACCTGCTGCTGTTCGACCAGCGCGGGTGCGGGCGGTCGACGCCCCACGCATCGCTGGAGGCGAACACGACCTGGCACCTCGTCGCCGATATCGAGCGGCTGCGCGATATGGCGGGGGTGGACAAATGGCTGGTGTTCGGCGGCAGCTGGGGTTCGACGCTGGCGCTGGCCTACGCCCAGGCGCATGCAAGCCATGTGAGCGAACTGGTGCTGCGCGGCATCTTCACGGTGCGCAGACGCGAGATCGACTGGTATTATCAGGAGGGCGCGAGCCGCATCTATCCCGACAAATGGGAGCGTTTCATTGCGCCCATCCCGGCGGAAGATCGCCATGACCTGGTCGCCGCCTATCGCCGCATCCTGACGGGCGACGACCGGGCGGCGCAGCTGGCGGCGGCGCGGGCGTGGAGCGTGTGGGAGGGCGAGACGATCCGGCTGCTACCCGACCCGGCGCTGTCCGCCACCCATGACGCGGACGATTTCGCGATCGCCTTCGCGCGGATCGAGAATCACTATTTCACCCATGGCGGCTGGCTGGAGGAAGGGCAGTTGTTGCGCGACGCCGGGCGGCTGGCGGACATTCCCGGTGTGATCGTGCAGGGGCGCTACGACATGGCCTGCCCGGCGGAAACCGCCTGGGCGCTGCACCGCGCCTGGCCGCAGGCGCGGTTCGAGATGATCGAGGGCGCGGGCCATGCCTATAATGAGCCGGGCATATTGGACGCGCTGATCCGCGCGACCGATGGGTTTCGGTAGTTCAGTACCATGCAGAAGGGGGGCAAATCATGCGAATGTCAGGCAGCGGGATCATCGGCATATTTGTTCTGGCGCTGATGACCCTTTCGGGCGCGCTATGGGGGTGCCCCAGCTACCGCGTGTACAGCCAAGAGCAGGCCGGGCGCGCCGCGCTGGCCGAGGCGCAGTCCTCGCGACAGATCGCCGTGTTGGAGGCCAAGGCCCGGCTGGAGAGCGCCAAGATGCTCGCCGACGCGGAAGTGGTTCGGGCCGAGGGTGCGGCGCGGGCCAACCGGATTCTCCAGGACAGTTTGGGCGGCCCCGACGGCTATCTTCGCTATCTGCAAATACAGGCGATCGACGGCAAGGACGCCAGCATCATCTACGTCCCCACCGAGGGCGGATTGCCTCTGCTCGAAAGCAGTCGTCTTGCGCCGCGTCCGCAGCAGCCGGAGTGACGCCTTAGCCTAACGCGCGGCCGGCCCCAGTGCGGGGTCGAGGTCGCGGGGGCGGGTGAAGCTCGCCAGCGTGGCAATGCTGGCGCGGGCGTCGGCCCAGCGGTCGATGGGAAGGTCGAGCACGGCGATGCTGGCGGTCGGGAATTTGACCTCCACATCCTCGCGCAGCTTGTTGTCGGCATCCTCGGGCACCAGTTCCAGGATCAGCTCCTCGAACCCCGGATTATGTCCCGCCATCAGAACGCTGTCCGCGCTGTCGGGCAGGTCGCGCACGACGTCGCACAGGGTCGGCGCGGAGGCGAGATAGATGCGCCGGTCCCACCGCGCCTCCAGCGTCTTGCCATAGCCGTCGAAAAACGTCTCCAGCGTCTGCACCACCCGCACGGCGGGCGAGGCGACGAGCAGGTCGAAGCGCATGCCCCGCTTGGCGGCGAATTCGCCCATCAGCCTGGCCGCCTTCTCGCCGCGCCGGTTCAACGGTCGGTCGAAGTCGCGCGGCACCGGATCGTCCCAATCCGATTTGGCGTGGCGCAACAGGGTCAGGCGCTTCACTCGTCTCTCCCGTTACGGCAGGCCGGATTCGTGACCCTGATGCCCCAAAGCGGGGGCCGCGCCAAGAGCGAGATGCTGCGCCTGGCCGCTGACGGCGATGATCGCTTCGTCCAGGGTCAGGCGGCGAACCGGCGTGCCGGGCGGAAAGGCGCTCAGCAAGCGGCTCGGCATCGCGGCGGAGAGGATCACGAATTGGCCCCTGTCTTCCGCCCGGCGAATCAGGCGGCCGAATGCCTGGGCAAGGCGCGCGCGAATGAGGCGGTCGTCGTAGGCGTTGCCGCCACCGGCCAGTCGGCGGGCTGCATGCAGCACGGTCGGCTTGGACCAGGGCACGCCCTCCATGACCACCAGCCGCAGCGAATGGCCGGGCACGTCCACGCCATCCCTCAAGGCATCGGTGCCGAGCAGCGAAGCGCGCGGATCGTCGCGGAAAATATCGACCAGCGTGCCCGTATCCATCGGATCGACATGCTGGGCGTAGAGCGGCAGGCCGGCGCGCGCCAGCCGGTCGGCGATGCGCGCATGGACCGCGCGCAGCCGCCGGATCGCGGTGAAGAGGCCGAGCGTCCCGCCGCCCGCCGCCTCGATCAGTCGCGCATAGGCGCCCGACAGCGCGGCGATGTCGCCCCGCTTGATGTCGGTGACGATCAGCACTTCGGCGCGGCCGGGATAGTCGAAGGGACTCGCCGCCTCGAACCGTTCCGCGCCGTGGGGGAGGTGAACCGCGCCGCTGCGCGCCTCCGCATTGTCCCACTCGCCGCCGCCCTTGAGCGTCGCGGAGGTGACGATCACGCCCTGCGCGGGTTTCAGCACGGTTTCGGCGAGCGGGCGCGTGGGGTCGAGCCAATGGCGGTGGATGCCGATGTCATATTCACGGCCCTCGACCCTATCGACCGTCATCCAGTCGACGAAATCGGCGTCGGCCGGCCCGCCGATTCGCGCCAGTAGCGCCAGCCAGGCCGCGATCAGGTCGCGCCGCCAGCCGAGCGAGGCGACCGCGCCCTCGATCCGCGCGCGTGCCGCGCCGTCGAGCCAGTCTGGCGCATCCTCGATCACCGCTTCGAGCCGGCGGGCGAGGCGGACCAGGGGCTTGATCAGCGCGTCCAGCGCCAGCGCCGCTTCCTGCGCCGCCTCGACCAGCGCGCCATCGGGTTCGGCGAGTTCCGTCTCCAGCCCGTAGCCCGCATCGGCTTCGCCGGCGTCGGCGGCGCGGGCATAGACGGTGCCGCGCACGGCGGCGAGCAGGGCTTCGAGCGGGCCGAAGGGTTCGCCCGCGACCACACGCTTCAGCCATTCGTCGGCGGGGAGCGCCTGCGCGGCGTCGATGGCCGCGCGGATCGCCTGCCCGCCCTCCTCGTCATAGCTGGCGAGGTCGGACAGGCGCGCGGCCAGCCCCCGCCGCCGTCCGCGCGATCCGCCCTCCGGCCCCATGATCCAGCGCCGCAGCTCGATCGCTTCCTGCCCCGACAGCGCGACCGAGAAGGTCGAATCGGCCGCGTCGAACAGGTGATGGCCTTCGTCGAAAATGATGCGTTGCGGCCGCTGGCCGGTCTCCCGCCCGCGCGCGGCGTTGATCATGACGAGGGCATGGTTGGCGATCACGATGTCGGCGTCCGCGCTCGCCCGCGCCGACCGTTCGATGAAGCATTTGCGATAATGCGGGCACCCCGCATAGATGCACTCGCCGCGTCTGTCGGTCAGGGCCGTCGAGCCGTTGCGGCGGAACAAAGTCGGCAGCCAGCCGGGCAGGTCGCCTCCCACCATGTCGCCATCCTTGGTGAAGGCGGCCCAACGCGCCACCAGCTGCGCCAATATGGCGGCGCGGCCCGTGAAGCCGCCTTGCAGCGCGTCCTCCAGATTGAGCAGGCAGAGATAATTTTCCCGTCCCTTGCGGACCACAACGCGCTTCGCGGCCAGCGTGGGATCGGGGAACAGCCGGAGCGACTCTCGGTCGAGCTGGCGTTGCAGCGCCTTCGTATAGGTGGAGACCCAGACGGTGCCCTGCGCCTCCCCCGCCCAGAGCGAGGCAGGCGCGAGATAGCCCAGCGTCTTGCCGATGCCGGTGCCAGCCTCGGCGAGCAGCATGTTGGGCTGGTCGCGATAGGCGCGGGGGTGGAAGGCGGTGGATGCCGCGGCGGCATAGGCGCGCTGGCCGGGGCGCGGCTCTGCGTCCGCGCCGGTCAGGCCGTCGAGGCGCGCGAGCACTTGTGGTTCGGTCAGGGAAATGGTGCGCGGGGCGGGGCGTGGCTGCGCCTCCTCCCATTCGGGCAATTTGGTGAAGAGCCAGCGTTCCGCCTCGCGGGGCCGGGAGATGCGCGGCGCGACCAGGGGCGACCAAGCCCAGCGCAGCCGGTGGAGCGATTGCGCGGCGGTCCATGCGCCCTCGCGCTCGGTCCAGTCTGCCGCCTCCAGCCGCGCGAGCAAAGCCGCCGTCGCCTGTTGCAGGAGCGCTGGAATATCGCCTTCCTGCGTCGGCGCGGGAAGGCCGAGCGCTTCGGCCAGCCCCTTGGGCGTCGGCACCAAGAATCGCGCGGGGTGGATGAAGGCCCAGAGTTCGAGCAGGTCGAGGCCGTTGAGTTCAGGATAGCCCAAGCGCTGGCCGGTGAGCGGCGCGTTCAGCAACAGCACCGGCGTTTCCGCCGCGCGTCCGATCGCCTGCCCCTTGGCAAGGCCATGGGTGCGGTCGCCCTCGCGCAGCCAGATACCGCCATGGCTGGCGTGAAGCGCGGGCAGGTCGGCGGGGTCGATCACCCCCTCCGGTTAGAGCAATGGGAACAAAAGGGAAACCAGTTTCAGGCGATGCGGCGGCCAAAGCCTCCGGCGCCTGCCGCAACCCCGAAGCGCGGATGGAAGGCGGCGGGCGCGCGCCTGGCGGCACGGGCCAGTTCCAGCTTTTCGAACAGCGGGCCGTCGACGAGCTCATAGGGGAAACGAATGCCCATGCGATCCTCCTCGGACCATTGCACCGTGCCGAAGGTGACATGACCGTCGAGGTCGATCTGGCACTGCGACTTGGGCGGCAACGAGCAGCCGACGACCTGCGCGCCGCCTTCGCTAAGGTCGACGATCGCGCCCTCCAGGCTGTCCAGCACTGTCGTCACCACGATCGGGATGTCGACGGTAATGCGCTCCCGGCTGCGTTTGATCTGCATCGTCAGTCCCTTCGTCCGGCCATTATCGGCGGACAGGGTTAATCTATTCTTACCTTGCGAATGATTGTCATCATTATGAATGGCCGGAAATCCGTTTTCTTTCGGTCCTTCCGGGGCTAGGGGGCTTGGCATCATGACCGCTTCCGACACGCTCCGCACCGCCGCTCTCGCGTCCAAGGCCTGGCCCTATGAAGAGGCGCGCAAGCTGCTCAAGCGCTATCCGAACGGTGCGCCGGAAAAAGGGCATATATTGTTCGAGACCGGCTATGGTCCCTCGGGCCTGCCGCATATCGGCACCTTCAACGAAGTGCTGCGCACGACGATGGTTCGCAACGCCTTTCACGCGCTGTCGGACGTGCCGACGCGGCTGGTGGCGTTCAGCGACGATATGGACGGCCTCCGCAAGGTGCCCGACAATGTGCCCAACCAGGCGATGCTGGCGGAGCATCTGGGCAAGCCGCTGACGCAGGTGCCCGATCCGTTCGGCACGCATGAGAGTTTCGCGCACCATAATAATGCGATGCTCCGTGCGTTTCTCGACCGTTTCGGGTTCGATTACGAGTTCGTGTCGGCGACCGAGCAATATCGGTCCGGCGCGTTCGACGAGGCGCTCAAGCAGGTGTTGCGGCGCTACTCGGCAATCATGGACATCATGCTGCCGACGCTGCGGAAGGAGCGGCAGGCGACCTATTCGCCGGTGCTGCCGATTTCCCCGAAGAGCGGCATCGTGCTTCAGGTGCCGGTCGAGGTGATCGACGCCGAAGCCGGCTTCGTCCGCTTCGAGGATGAGGGCGAGACGATCGAGCAGTCGATCCTGTCGGGCGGCGCGAAGCTGCAATGGAAGGTCGACTGGGCGATGCGCTGGTATGCGCTGGGGGTCGATTACGAAATGGCGGGCAAGGATCTGATCGATTCGGTGACGCAATCGTCAAAGATATGCCGCGCGCTGGGGGGGCGTCCGCCCGAAGGCTTCAATTACGAGATGTTCCTGGACGAGAAGGGCGAGAAAATCTCCAAGTCCAAGGGCAATGGCCTTAGCCTCGAACAATGGCTGACATACGGCCCGCAGGAGAGCCTGGCCTTCTACGCCTATCGCGAGCCCAAGAAGGCCAAGCAGCTCCACATGGGCGTCATCCCGCGCGCGGTGGACGAATATTGGCAGTTTCGCGGCAATTACCCCAGGCAGGCAGTCGAACAGCAGCTTGGCAATCCCGTCCACCATATCCATGACGGAAAGCTGCCGCAGGGCGAACTGCCCGTGACGTTCGGCCTGCTGCTGAACCTTGTCGGCGTGATGGGTGATGCGACCCGCGACCAGGTCTGGGGCTATCTCCAGAATTATGTGCCGGGCGCGAGCGCGGCGACCTATCCCGAACTCGATGCGCTGATCGGCCATGCCCTCGCCTATCATCGCGATTTCGTCGCGCCGACGCTCCAGCGCCGCGCGCCGGACGCGAACGAGGCGGCGGCGCTCCGGCGGCTGGACGATGAGTTGGCGGGGTTGCCGGCCGATGCGTCGGCCGAGGACATCCAGAATATCGTCTATGCGATCGGCAAGGACGAGGCGTTCGGCTTCGCGGAACTGCGCGACTGGTTCAAGGCGCTCTACCAGACGTTGCTGGGCGCCGATCAAGGCCCGCGCATGGGCAGCTTCATCGCGCTTTACGGGATCGAAAATAGCCGCCGGTTGATCGCGCAGGCGCTCGCCGCCTGAGGGGGGCGGCGCGGAACAAAAAGGCTGAGGCCGCGTTATGGCAGCGGTCCACCCCCCTTTCGGACTGGTGGCGTGCGTCGCGCGCGCTATCGGCCGCGTGCGCCTGGAAACAGGCGGCGCGGCCAAGCGGGGCGACTTCCCATATGAGCGGCTCCGGCGGTGCAGCGCCAGAGCCGCTTTTCATTTACCAGAAGAAGCCGCGATGGGCGGTGATCACGCGGCCGGTGCGCGTATCGACCAGCAGCACGTCATTATAATGGCGCACCCAGCGCTGGTTCCAGCCCGGGCGGGGCAGGCGGTAGCGGTAAGGGTCGGCGACATAGTAGCGCGGCTGATAATAGACCGGGCGAAGCCGCGCGCCGGTGTTCCACTGGCTGTAGCGGAAGGGCGCGTTCCAGCGGCCACCGCGATAGACGTCGCGGTGAGTGCGGCGATAGTCGCGCCAATCCTCGCGCACTTCGCGGCGCGCGTCGGCGACGTCGCGGCGCTCCTCGCGAATGTCGCGGCGGTCGCCATAGCGCTGCGCCTGGCGCAGTTCGCGCTGCTCTTCGCGCAGATGCTGCTGGCTGCGGCGCACTTCGCCATAGGATTGCGCCGACGCGACGCTGGGGGCGAGGGTGGCGGTCAACAGGCCCAGAATGATGAATTTACGCATGTCTCATCTCCCGATTTGGGCGGCGATGCCCCGTACGGAGCATCGCCACGAGAGCTTCTATGCGCCCGGCCCGCTGAACCGATCGGGAATGCACTAGTCAGATTCCAGTCATTTATGTCGCAAAATGTATCGGCCTCGGGGCCACGGTCAGGCAGTCCAGGGCCGTTCGCGAAACCATTTGGTGACGACATATTTGACGCCGCGCTCGACCGGGCGGGCGGCGTGAAGGCTGAAGCGGTTGGGCGCACCGGCGCGGTCCAGATTGTTCCAGATGAGGATCATGCCCTCGACCGGGGGCACCATGAATTCGCAGTGGGGGAAATGGGTCTCGCCGCCCGCCTCGACCGGGGACAGATAGATCATCGCGGTCCAGGTGCGCTGCCCGCCGGTGGGCCGCATCGCCTGCCAATAATCGGCGGTGACGGGGAAATAGTCGCAATGGACCTTATATTCCTGCCCCACCGTGTAACGTTGTCCCTGCAAGGTTTCGCCATGGGCCGGCGGCAGGCCGGCGAGCGCGCATATGCGCGCCGTCACCGCCTCGACGAGCGGGTTGGAGGGGCTGAGATTGCCGCTATGGCTGGTGCGATAGTCGGCATTGGCGCTGCCCGAGAATAGCGAGGAGGGTTTCGCGCTGGCGTCGATCAGGGCGCGCAGTCCGGCGCATTCCTCGGCGCCCAGGAAATTCTGACGGCCGTAAATGTCGAGATGGGGCGCATCGATACGGCTCACCATCGGGTTGCGGTCCAGCCGCGCGCGCACCGCATCGCCGATCGCGGCGCGAGCGGGAGAGGCGATGCCGCCATCATCGGGAAGATCGGTCATGCCGCCGTCCTGCCACGAAGCCGCCATCCATGAAAAGACCCCGAAGCGTCGCCGCTTCGGGGCCAGTCACTCCTGAAGGCCAGTTCAGGGAGGGGGATGGCGGTCGACGCGCTATCGCGCACCGCTCACCAGAAGAAATCGTGGATCACGTCGACCACATAACCGTCGCGAATATCGACCAGCAGCGCATCGTCATAATAGCGGACCCAGCGCAGCGTGCCGTAAGAGGGCGGCAGGCGATATTGATAGGGATCGTTGATCCAGTAGCTGTTTGAGAAGAGCAGGCTGTTCAGGAAAATCCCGGTCGAAAAGCGCCGATAGCCATAGTCCCAGCCGCGCGGAGCATAGTAGCGGCCGATGCGGTAGCGGTCGCCATAGGAACTGCGGTAGCTGTTCCAGTCATAGCGCCGGTCCTGCCGCCAGCGATTGTCCCAGCGGCGTTGCGTGCTCCAGCGGGTGCGATCGTCGAAGCGCCGGCCGTCATTCCAGTTACGCCCGTCCGCGCCGCGCCCGTCCCAGCGGCGATTGTTGTTCCAGTCGCGTCGGTCGTCCCAGCGGCGGTCGTTGTTGCGCCAGTCCTGCCGGTCGTCCCGGTGATCCTCGCGCCAGTCCCGGCGTCCGTCGGCGCGCTCGTTGCGCCATTCGCGGCGGTCGTCCTGACGATCGGCGCGCCAGTCACGCCTTTCATCACGCCTATCATCGCGCCGGTCCTGACGCCAGCCGCGCCCCTGTTCCTGACGCCAGTCGCGCCGCTGTTCCTGGCGCTGGCGCACCTGTTCCTCTACCGCGCGATTCTGCGGCAGCACCGGATCGCCGCGCCAGTTGGGATCGGGGCGGGGCGGGGCCATGCCACCGGCTGGCCGGTCGGGGCTTCGCTGCCAGCGCTGCGCCGGCGCCTGCGCGCCCGGCTGAGCGGCGGCGTCATTGCGCCAGCGTGCGCCGCGGTCCCCTCGCTCACCGCCCGGCGCGCGCTCTCCGCCCCGCATGCGCTCGCCGCGCCAGCCATTCTGACCCGGATCGCTCTGGGCATAGGCCGGGGCGACCCCGCCCAGCACGGTCGCGGCCATCAACCCCGCAAGCATCATCTTCCTCAAGATCATCGTCGTCGTCCTTCGGCCGGGAGCCGATCGCTCCCTTATGCCTGCTTTCTACGATGCAGGCGATGTCGTTCGGCTGAACCTGACCGTCAGCCTTCCGAAAGCTTTTTCCCCGATGGTCTCCGCCAAATTAGGATCAAATAGCGGATCAGGCCAGTTTCAACCTTCATAAGCTTGATGTAGATTAGAGCGCTGGCGTTGCGCTGCCCCTAGGACCGTCGCGTGAGAATAAATTCCGATGCTGGCCGGATTCGCCAGGCCTTGCGCGCGGCAACAGTGGACGACCATGAGCGGGTGGATGCCGTTTTTGGACGCTATAGCCTCGAATCGTTGTCGGACTATCAAGCCTTCCTGACCGCGCACGCCCGAGCCGTCGGCGCGCTGGAGGCGCTGACCACGCCCGCTGTGCCGCGCCTGCCGCTGCTGAAGCAGGATCTCGCGGCGCTCGGCTCCGCCTGTCCTCCCGCCTTGCCGGTTGCCGCGTCCGGCGCTTCCGGGTTCGTCTGGGGGCTGCGCTATGCGCTGGAAGGATCGCGCCTGGGCGGCGCGATGCTCGCCCGTCAGGTGGCCGAGGGGCTGCCCAAAGCCTATCTGTCCGCCGCCCATGGCAAGGGCGAATGGGCGCGGTTCCAGCAGGTCATGGACGAAGCTGCGGCCGAAGGGGGCGAACATTGGCTTGACGACGCCGTGATCGGCGCGCGGGCGGCCTTCGCCCTGTTTGCGGAGGCCGGTGAGGCCGGGCTGGAAACCGCCCATGGCTGAGGCAGTGGATGACGGCGCCGGCTTTGCCGTGGACCTCACCAATTGCGATCGCGAGCCGATCCATGTCCTGGGGACGGTCCAGCCCTTCGGTTTCCTGATCGCGCTGACCGCTGACTGGCTGGTGTCGCGCGCGTCGGCCAACTGCGCCGACTTCATCGGCCTGCCGCCCGAAGAGCTGCTCGGCAAGCCGATCGCCACGATCATGACCAGCGACGCGCTGCATTCGCTGCGGAACCGAATCACCCTGCTGCGCGGTCCCGATGCCGTTGAGCGGCTCTTCTCGCTCCAATTGGTCGCGGGCGGGCCGCTGTTCGACGTGGCGGTGCATTTTTCCGGCGCGCTGGTGGTGATCGAGGCCGAACGCGCCAGCCATGACGAGATGGAGGCGAGCAGCACGGTACGCTCGATGGTTTCGCGGCTGGCGCAAACCGGCAGCATGGCGGCGTTTCTGCGCGATGGCGCGCGGCAGGTGCGCGCGCTCACCGGGTTCGACCGGGTGATGGTCTATCGCTTCGCCCAGGGCGGCGACGGCGAGGTGGTGGCCGAAGCGCTGCGACCGGGCGTGGAGAGCTTCTTCGGCCTGCACTATCCTGCCTCCGACATTCCGCAGCAGGCGCGTGCGCTCTACGTTCGCAACATCTTCCGGGTGATCGCCGATGTCGATGCGCCGCCGGTGCCGGTGGTGCCGCAGCTCGATCCCGCCGGGGTGGCGCTTGACATGTCGCTGTGCTTGACGCGCGCGGTGTCGCCGATCCATATCGAATATCTGCGCAACATGGGCGTGGGCGCATCGCTCTCCATCTCGATCATCGTGCAGGGCAAGCTCTGGGGGCTGTTCGCCTGCCACCATTATGCCCCGCGCCTGCCGACCTTCGCGCAGCGCAGCGCGGCCGAACTGTTCGGCCAGATCTTCTCGATGATGCTCGAAAGCCGCGAGCGGGCCGAGACCGCCGAATATGAGGGGAAGGCGCGGCAGGTCGCCGACCGACTGCTCGCCGCCGTGGCGCAGGACAGCGAGTTGCTGCATAACGCCGGCTGGCTGGGCGACATCATCTTCGACACCATCCCGGCCGATGGCGTGGGCGTCTATATCGACGGGCAGATGACGCTGTCTGGTCTGACGCCGGATGAGACCGCCTTCGCCGCCATCGTCAACATGATGAACCGGGTTGCGGCGAGCCAGGTCTATACCACCGATTGCCTGAGCGGCATCCTCCCCGAAGCCGCCGCCTACGCCGATCGGGCGGCGGGCGTGCTGGCGATCCCGCTGTCGCGCCGGCCGCGCGACTATGTGCTGCTGTTCCGGGCCGAGCAGCTGCGCGCGGTCCGCTGGGCGGGGCAGCAGGACAAGCATGTGGAGGAGGGGCCGGACGGCCCTCGCCTCAGCCCCCGCAAGAGCTTTGCCGCCTGGTCGCAGATGGTGCAGGGCACAGCCTTGCCTTTCTCCGCCGCCGAGCTGCGCGTTGCCGAAGCGCTGCGCACCGCCTTGCTTGAAGTGGTGCTGCGCCTGTCCGACTCGGTCGATGCGGAGCGGCAGCGGGCGCACGAGAAGCAGGAATTGCTGATCGCCGAACTCAACCACCGGGTCCGCAACATCTTGTCGCTGATCCGCGGGCTGCTGTCGCAAACGCGCGACAGCGCGCGAACGGTGGAGGAGTTTGTCGGCACGCTCGAAAGCCGCGTCCAGGCGCTGGCCCGCGCGCATGACCAGATCACCGCCGACCGGTGGGCGCCGGCGCGGCTCTACGACCTCATAGAGGTCGAGGCAGGCGCCTATCTGGGTGAGAAGCGCGACCGGGTGCGGGCGTCCGGCCCCAATGTGCTGCTGACCCCCGGCTGCTTCACGGTCATGGCGCTGGTGATCCACGAGATGCTGACCAACGCCGCGAAATATGGCGCGCTGTCGGATAGCGGGACGGTGACGATCGCATGGCGGGTGGATGAGGATGGCAGCCTGCTCCTCGACTGGACCGAAAGTGGCGGCCCGGCGGTCGTCGCGCCGACGCGGCGCGGGTTCGGATCGACGGTGATCGAGCGGTCCATCCCCTATGACCTGGGGGGCGATGCCCAGATCAACTATCGGCTCGCGGGGATCGAGGCGCATTTCTGCATCCCGTCGCGTCATGTCGTCGCGGTGCTGCCCGACCCGGTCGAGGGCGAGCGCGTCAAGCCCGTCGCGGCGGCGTCGCCGGGGCTGCTGAAGGACCGGCAGGTGCTGCTGGTCGAGGATAATATGATCATCGCCATGGACGGCGAGGATGCGCTGCGCGATCTGGGGGCGGAGGTGCAGACCGCCGCCAGCATCGGCCGCGCGCGCGAGGCGATCGCGCTGGGGCCGGTCGACCTGGCGGTGCTGGACTTCAACCTTGGCAGCGAAACCAGCCTGCCGGTCGCCGACCTGCTGGCCGAGCGCGGCGTGCCTTTCATTTTCGCGACCGGCTATGGCGACGGGCTGGGGCTGCCGGCGCGCTTCGCGCATGTCACGCTGGTCAAGAAGCCCTATTCGGGCGCGACCCTGGCGCAGGCGCTCGCGCCGTTGATCGCGGGCTGACTAGGGCTTAGGCTGGCCGAGCGCCGGCACGGTGCGCGCGGCGTCCTGCGGCGTGATCCCTGGCGGCGGGGCGGCGGCGATTTGCTCCTCGCCGCGCATGATCCGTCCCGCGCGCCTGATCGCGCCGCGCAGCCGCGGATAGACGCCGCAGCGGCAGATGTTGGTGATCGCGCCGTCGATATCCTCGTCGGACGGATCGTTGGTCCGGCGCAGCAATACCGACGCCGCCATGATGATGCCGGGGATGCAATATCCGCATTGCGAGACATTGTCCGCCGCGAACGCCTGTTGCAGCGGATGGCCGCGATCGGGCGACAGCGCCTCGATCGTGGTGACGAACCGGCCTTCGGTCTTGCCGATCGTCACCTGGCAGGAGCGTACCGCCTCGCCGTCTATGTCCACGGTGCACGCGCCGCAATCGCCCGTGCCGCAGCCATATTTGGTGCCGGTGAGGTTCGACGCGTCGCGCAGCGCCCAAAGCAGGGGCGTGTCCGGGTCCATGCGATACTGGACGGGGCGGTCGTTGACGGTGAACTTCGTCATCCGGCCCTCTCGTCCTCCTCCACCTTGTGGTAGAGGACTTCGTTGCGGACATGGATGATCTTCGACCCCAAGCGGATTTCGAGGATGAAGGTCGCAAAGCCGCCCGCCTGCAACAGCATCGACAGGCTGAACAGCACCGCGATCGGCGTGCCCAGATGCGCGCCGAACAGATTGCCGGCGAACAGCAGGATGACGACGAGGCAGACCGCGCAAGCGGACGCGACCGACAGGAAGATGGACCCGTTGACCACGCTCATCCTTCGGTCGAGCACCTGTATTTCGGCGACCATCCGGTCATGCTCCTTGCCGCGCGTGGACAGCACCAGCCCTTCGACCGTGCGCGCGCGATCGATGATCCGCGCCAGTCGGCCGACGCAGACGTTAAGGAACGCGCCGATGCCCGCCAGCAGGAACACCGGGGCCAGCGCCAGCTGGATCGTCTGCGCGACCTGGCTGACCTGGGGCAGGGCGGGGATCATGGTCATGGCTCAGGCGCGCCGCGTCTTGTGCTTGTTACCCGGCCTTCGCCGGGCAACAGAAGGGCAGACGAAGAAATCAAGCCGCGCCCTTCGAGGACGGCGTGTTGACGCCCATCGACTTGAGATAGGCCTTGATGTTGCGTGCCGCCTGCCGCAGCCGCTGCTCATTCTCGACCATGGCGATGCGCACGAAACCCTCGCCATCCTCGCCATAGCCGACGCCCGGCGCGACCGCGACCTTGGCGTGGGTGAGCAGTTGCTTGGAAAACTCCAGCGACCCCATGTCCTTCAATGCCGGCGGCAGGGGTGCCCAGCAGAACATCGATGCACGCGCCGGGGGAATGTCCCACCCCGCGCGGCCGAAACTCTCCACCAGCACGTCCCGGCGCTTGTGATACAGCTGGCGGTTCTTCTCGACAATGTCCTGCGGCCCGTTGAGCGCGGCGCAGGCCGCCGCCTGGATCGGCGTGAACGCGCCATAGTCGAGATAGGATTTCACCCGCGTCATCGCCGCGATCAGCTTGCGGTTGCCTACCGCGAAGCCCATGCGCCAGCCGGCCATGGAATAGGTCTTGCTGAGCGAGGTGAATTCGATCGCGACGTCCTTCGCGCCGGGCACCTGGAGGATCGAGGGAGTCGGGTTGCCGTCATAATAGAGTTCGGAATAAGCCAGATCGGAGAGCACCCAGACCTTGTTTTCCTTCGCCCAGGCGACCAGCCGCTCGTAGAAGGCGAGGTCCACTGTCTCCGCCGTCGGGTTGGAGGGATAGTTCACCACCAGGATCGAGGGGCGCGGCACGGTGAAGGCCATGGCGCGATCCAATGAGCGGAAATAATTCTCGTCCGGCGTCGTGGGCACCGACCGGATCGTCGCGCCGGCGATGATGAAGCCGAAGGTGTGGATGGGGTAGCTGGGATTGGGGGCCAGCACCACGTCGCCCGGCTCGGTGATCGCGGTCGCCAGGCTGGCCAGCCCTTCCTTCGATCCCATGGTGACGACGACTTCGGTTTCCGGGTCGATATCGACGCCGAAGCGGCGGCCATAATAGTTGGCCTGCGCCTTGCGCAGCCCCGGAATCCCGCGCGACTGCGAATAGCCATGCGCGCTCGGCTTCTGCGCCACCTCGATCAGCTTCGCGATGACATGATCGGGGGGCGGCAGGTCGGGATTGCCCATGCCAAGGTCGATAATGTCCTCGCCCGCGGCCCGCGCGGCGGCCCGCATCGCGTTGACTTCGGCGATGACATAGGGCGGCAGGCGCTTCATGCGGTAGAATTCTTCGGACATTATGGGGCTTTCCTGAAAGCTCTCGGTAGGGAATAGTGCGTCACGCGCCGTTTGGGCGTCACATTCGCGCTATAACCGGCCGTCGAACGGCGCGCCAGAGAAAGCGGTCCGCGCACCGATGCCAGGAGGAGGACAGTGGCCATGGAACAGAACGACATTCTGGAACCGCGGCTGCCGACCCTCACCGACATGCAGCAATGGACGCAAGTCATCGGCCGCGCTCAGCAGTTGATGCTGGAGCAGGCCGCCGGTCTCACCGGCCAGGCGCCGCCATTCGACCCCGAGATCGTCGCCCGCATCCAGAGCAGCTTCGCCGACGAAGGGCTGGCGCTGTGGCAGCGCTTCCTCGATTCGGGCGGGCTGCTGCGCGACCGGCCTGAGCCCGCCCCGGCGGACAGTCCCGCCGCGCGCAAGGACCGGCGCTTCGCCGATCCCGCCTGGACCGAACATCCCTTCTACGACCTGATCCGCCAAAGCTACCTCCTGCTCTCCGACTATCTTCTGAAGATGGCTGACGCGGTCGACGGGGTGGATGCCAAGCAGAAGGCCAAGCTGCGCTTCGCGACGACCGGCCTGCTCGACGCGATCGCGCCCAGCAATTTCGCCTTCACCAACCCCCAGGTCGTGCAGAAGACGATCGAGAGCGGTGGCGAGAATCTGGTCAAGGGGCTCAACCATATGCTGGCCGACATGGAGAAGGGCCAGCTCACCCATACCGACGGCACCGCGTTCGAGCTGGGCCGTAACATCGCCTCGACGCCTGGCAAGGTGATCCATGAAACGCCGCTCTACCAGCTGATCCATTATGCGCCCTCGACCGATACGGTGCTGGAAACGCCGCTCCTCATCTTCCCGCCGTGGATCAACCGCTTCTACATCCTCGATCTCTCGCCCGAGAAGAGCTTCGTCAAATGGGCGGTGGATCAGGGCCTGAGCGTCTTCCTCGTGTCCTGGAAGTCGGCCGATGCGTCGATGAAGGATTTGGTCTGGGATGATTATATCATCGACGGGCAGATCGACGCGATCGACACGGTGCGCGATCTGCTGGGGGTGGAGAGCGTCCATACCATTGGCTACTGCGTGGCGGGCACCACGCTCGCCGCGACGCTGGCGTTGCTCGCCGCGCGCGGGGAGGCGGGCAAGGTGGCGAGCGCCACCTTCTTCACCGCGCAGGTCGATTTCAGCAAGGCGGGCGACCTGACGCTGTTCGTCGACGATGAACAGATGAAGCTGGTGGAGCAGCTGTCGGCGGGCGGTTTCCTCGACGGGCGCTACATGGCCGCGACCTTCAACCTCCTGCGCGGGCGCGACCTCATATGGAACTATGTGGTCAACAATTACCTGCTCGGGCAGGATTATCCGCCCTTCGACCTGCTCTACTGGAATGGCGACACGACCAACCTGCCGGCGCGCTGGCACCGCGATTATCTGACCCAGCTCTATCGCGACAATCTGCTGGTGGTGCCCGGCGCGATCACTATCGCGGGCACGCCCATCGATCTCACCCGCATCACGACCCCGGCCTATGTCCAGGCAGGCCGGGAGGACCATATCGCGCCGCTGGAAAGCGTGTGGAAGCTGACCGAGCATTTCGCCGGGCCGACGCGATTTCTGCTCGCAGGATCGGGCCATATCGCCGGCGTGGTCAATCCGCCGGCGGCGATGAAATATCAATATTGGGCCTGCGATGTGCCCCAACCGACGCTGGAGGCGTTCCTCTCGGCGGCGAAGGAGACCAAGGGCAGCTGGTGGCCCGACTGGCGCGCCTGGATCGAGAGCGTCGATTCGCGCGCCGTGCCGGTTAAGGGCGCGCGGGTGCCCGGCGGCGGCAGGCTCAAGGCGATCGAGGACGCGCCGGGTCGCTACGTCAAGAGCCGGTAAAGCCTCGATTTTCCGAGGCTGCGACAGGCTGCGCCCGGGCTGCGGCAAACCGCCCATGGCACTTTTGTTGCAGTGCACAATATCCCTTGCAATAGCCTACGCCTTTCTATATTGTGCACTGCAACAAACGGAGGATGGTCATGGCCGATACCCCGAAGCCCGGCAGAAGGCCCGGACGTCCCAAGGCGGCGTCCGCGACCCTGTCGGCGAGTGAAGTTTTGAAGGCTGCGGAAACCGCTATCGCTCCGCCAGTCGCCGCCAAGCCCGCGCGCAAGGCGGTCCAGGCGGCGGTGAAGCCGATCGATACCAATCCGTCGCGCAAGGCACCCCCGCCCGCGCCGGAAGAACCCAAGGAAACGCCGCCTCCGCCGCCTGCGCCGACGGATCAGGTGGCGGTGATCGCAGCGACCACGGCGGTCGATGCGGCCCCAGAACCCGAAGCCGAACTGGAAGCACCGCTTCCCGGCGCCAGTAAAAGCCTGCCGGAAACGGCAATCGAAGACGCAGTGCCGCTGCCCGCATTAGAAGGAACCACGATGATGAACGACGTGATCGAAACCGGAAAGAAATTCGCCGAGGACACCAAGGCCAAGTTCGAAACCGCCTATGCCGACTTCAACGAGAAGACCAAGGCGCATGTCGAGAAGTCGACCAAGGCGATCGAGGAAATGAGCGACATCGCCAAGGGCAATGTCGAAGCGATGGTCGAAGCCGGCAAGATCGCGGCCAAGGGCATCGAAGTGCTCGGCCAGGAAGCGGTCGACTACACCCGCAAGAGCTTCGAGAAGGCGACCGCCTCGTTCAAGAGCTTCTCGACCGTCAAGACCCCGACCGAGTTCTTCCAGCTCCAGAGCCAGATGCTCTCGTCCAGCTTCGACGACTTCACCAAGGAAGCGGCCAAGCATAGCGAAGCGATGGTCAAGCTGGCGGGCGACGTGGCCCAGCCGCTCACCGCGCGCGTCACCTTGGTCACCGACAAGGTGAAGTCGCTGGCGGCTTGATCGCCTGACGCCAGTAACAGGGCATGAAGGGCGTCTCTCCGGCAGGAGGGGCGCCCTTTGTCTTTGGTGCATCGGCGGCAACGGGCGGCGGCAGGCCCCTTGCCATGGCGGCCCGAATCGCCATATTCTCGACCATCATGACAGATGAAGCGCAACTTTATGCAGGCCCCGTACTGATGGCGGGCCGGGACCAGGACGATCAGGGCGACAGGCCCGGCGGTCCGGGCGTCGGCATCGCCACGCGGACCCGCGCCCGCACCAAGAAGCCCTCGCTCTACAAGGTGTTGATGCTGAACGACGACTACACGCCGATGGAGTTCGTCGTCCATGTGCTCCAGAGCTTCTTCCGCATGGATATGGAGGAGGCGACCCGGGTGATGCTGCATGTCCATCAGCGCGGCGTGGGCGTGTGCGGCATCTTCAGCTATGAAGTCGCCGAGACGAAGGTCAATCAGGTCATGGACTTCGCGCGGCAAAACCAGCACCCGCTGCAATGCACACTGGAAAAGGCCTGACATCAGACAGACCGGGCTTCAGGTTACGCGGCCCCTGCCGCCACCGGTCGTGAGTGTTTGTTAAGGATGGCGGTCTAATACTCGCCGCCTATGCCGCGGCCCGTTCTTCGCCATCCTTCTCCCCTGTCGCCGATCGCGACCGGCATCATCTATTTCGTGGCCGCCTGCGCGGCGCTCATGGTGTCGCGCTTCGAAGGCGGCCTGGCCTTCATCTGGGGCGCGAACGCCTTTCTGATGGCCGAACTGCTGACCTCGCGGCGGCGCCATTGGCCTCGCGCGTTGCTCGCCTGCGCGCCGGCCAGCGCGGCCGCGACGGCGCTGCTCGGCATGGGGCCGCTCGCAGCGGTGCCGATGGCGGCGATCAACATATTGGAGGCACTGATCGTCGCGATCCTGTGCCGCCGTTTCGTGCCGGATCATCGGGTAATCGGGTCGACCCGGCCGCTGCTGGTCTTCATCGTCGCGCTGTGCGGCGTCGCCAATGTCGTGGCCGGGCTGCTCGCCGCGAGCGTGGCCGCCCTGCTGACGCCGGTCTCCTTTGGCCACTCCTTCCTGCAATGGTATAGCGGCCATGTGCTGGGGGGGCTGGTCTTCGCCCCGATTCTCATCATGATGCTCCAGGGCGAGGCGGGTCGCTGGTGGCGCGAAAATCCCACCGCGTCCAAGATCGAGGCGGCGGCGCTGCTGCTGGCCTTCACGCTGGCCGTTGTCCACGTCTTTTACTGGGCGCGCTACCCGCTGCTGTTCGCGCCGCTCCTGCCGCTGGTGCTGATCGCATTCCGGGTCGGTCAGATAGGGACCGCCGCCTCGGTCATCATCCTTGCCATGGTGGGCGGCACCGCCACGATGTCGGGACAAGGACCGCTGATGCTGGTCGGCGAGAATATGGGTCAGCGGGTGCAGTTCTTTCAATTCTATCTGGCGCTGAGCTTCCTGCTTTGCATGCCGGTCGCCGCCGAACTCACCATGCGGCGGCGGCTGTTCGAGATGCTGGCCGACAGCGAGACCCGCTTTCGCGCGATCGCCGAGCATAGCGGCGACGTCGTCCTCAACCTCAGCATCGACGGCACGATCCTCTATGCCTCCCCTTCCGCGCATGAACAGATCGGCTGCGCGCCCGACCTGCTGGTGGGCCAGGCGGCCAGCAACCTGGTCGACCCGCAGGACCGCGCCGCCGTCATCCTGGCGCATCGCAGCGCACTTGCGGGGCCGGGCAGCGCGCACAGGGTCGAGTTCCGCCCGCATCTATCGTCCAGCGTCACCATCTGGTGCGAGATGGTGACCCGCGCCGTCGTGGACGAGCGCGGCCGGCCGTCCGGCGTCGTGAGCACGGTCCGCGACATATCCAAGCACAAGGCGCGGCAGGATATCCTCCAGCAGGCGGCCGCACGCGATTCGCTGACCGGCGCGGACAGCCGCCGCGCTTTCCTGGAGAAACTGGACCGCGAGATTGATCGGGCGAGGGCTGGCGCGCGATCCTGCCTGCTGCTCATCGACCTCGATCATTTCAAGTCGGTCAATGACCGCTACGGCCATGGCGCGGGCGACCGGGTGCTGAGCGCCTTTGTCGAGCGGCTGCGGCCGGGCCTGCGCGCGGGCGATAGCATCGGTCGGCTGGGCGGCGAGGAATTCGCCATCCTGCTGGTCGACATCGACATCGACCGGTCGAGCGCATTGTGCGAGCGGTTGCGGGCCCGCTTGGCCGATCCCGTGCCGGTCGCGGAGGATGAAGCGGTGCTCGTGACCTTCAGCGCCGGGCTGGTCGCGCTCGATGGCGCGTCGCCGCGCTCGGCGATGCTGGAAGCGGCGGACAAGGCGCTGTACCGCGCCAAGCATAGCGGCCGAAACTGCCTGCGCCTTGCTGCCTGAACCGAGACGCCGGCCACCCGCTTTTATTCACAATGATATGTTGTAACTTTAGATGGCCTGGCCTATGTACCGCCCACGATGAAGCTAACGCTCCGCCATGCGCTGATGACCGGCCGGATCGATCGGATCGCGATCGCGCTTTCGGGGCTGTGCGTCGCGCACTGCTTTGCGACCGCCGTCATCCTGGGGTTGCTGGCCTCGGCTGGCGGCGTCTTCGAAAGCCCGATCTTTCATGAGGCCGGGTTGGTGCTCGCGATCCTGCTCGGCGCAATCGCGCTTGGCCATGGCGCGATCGTCCATGGCTATATGATGCCGGCGGCGATCGGATCGCTGGGGCTGGGCGTTATGGCGGGGGCGCTCACCATGGACCATGGCTGGCAGGAAAGCGTCTATACGCTGATCGGCGTCGGCATATTGGCGCTGGGTCACGATCTCAATCATCGCGCGGGGCGCTGACCCGACTTTCGGCCGCTTTGGCGGCCAGCCGGCCGCCCTGGCCTCAGTCCAATATGTGCATCACCATCGGCGTATCGAGCAGGCTGTCCGATCCGGCCAGCCGGTCGAGCGTGTCGCGCACACAGCGCTCCTGCCCCGCATGGGTCACGATCGCCACCAGCACCCCCTCGCTCTGGCTCGCGCCGCGCTGGATCATCGATTCGATCGAGACCCCGGCATCGCGGGTCGCCGCCGCGATCTCGGCGAGCACGCCGGGCCGGTCCTGCACCTTGAAACGCAGATAGGCGCGGCCGATCCGCGCGCCGGCGTCCGCCTTGTGCTGGGGCAGCAGCGCGGCGACCGGCATGGCGAAGGCGTCGCCATATTCGTCGCGCGCCACGTCGATCAGATCAGCGACCACGGCGGACGCGGTCGGACCGTCGCCCGCGCCCCGCCCCTGGAAGAAGAGGCGACCGACGAAGTTCCCCTCGGCCACGACCGCGTTCAGCGATCCGTCGACATGGGCGAGCGGGTGGTCGAATGGCACCAGCATCGGATGGACGCGCTGGAACAAGCCTTCCGGCCCATTTTGCGCCATGCCGACCAGGCGGATGCGAAAGCCCAATGTGGCCGCTTCGGCAATGTCGGCGGCGATGACGTGGCGGATGCCGGTGGTGGCGACCGCGCCGAAATCCAGTTCGGTGCCGAAGGCGAGACTGGCGAGAATGCTGAGCTTGTGCGCGGCGTCCACCCCGTCGATATCGAAGCTTGGATCGGCCTCGGCATAGCCCAGTTCCTGCGCCTCCTTCAGCACCTCGGCAAAGTCGCGCCCTTCCTTCTCCATCGTGGTCAGGATGTAATTGCAGGTGCCGTTGAGGATGCCGTAGACCCGGGCGATCTCGTTCGCCGCCGCGCCCTCGCGCATCCCCTTGATGACCGGGATGCCGCCCGCGACAGCCGCTTCATATTTGAGCGCGATGCCGCCCTGTTCGGCGAGGCGGGCGAGGTCGAGGCCATGATGCGCCAGCATCGCCTTGTTCGCCGTGACGAAGGGCTTGCCAAGGGTGAGGCATTGGCGCGCTAGCGTCAGGGCAGGGCCATCCGCGCCACCGATCAATTCGACCACCACATCGACATCGTCGCGCGTCGCCAGCGTCGTCATGTCGTCCACCCATTCATAAGGGGTGAGGTCGACGCCGCGATCCTTGTTGCGATCGCGCGCGGAGATGGCGACCACCTGGATCGGGCAGCCGGCACGGCGGGCGATCAGGTCGCCATTGGTCTCCAGCAGCCGGATGACGCCGCCGCCCACCGTCCCGAGACCGACGAGCGCGACGCGCAGCGGGGCATGGCGGTGTAGATTTGACATGGCGGCTTTACTTCCCTGGCGGCTCGTTTGCGTCGACGCGCTGATAGCGGGCGGCGCCGGCCTGTCCAAGGAAAACAGAGTCAGCCGGCGTTGCGGGTACGGCCGCAAGGGCCCAGCGCCTGGATGACGACCGCATAGTCCGCCCGCGCCGCCTCGGCGTCCAGCACCGGGAGCGATCGCACCGACGCCGCCGGCAGGGTCGGCGGCAGGGCGCAGGCGAGGCGATACCAGAGCAGGCTGCCGGGTTCGGGCGGGCGCGCGGCCTCGTCCACGATCTCGCCGAGCGCAACCGCCCAGCGCGGCGGCTGTCCTGGCCGGCGGAGGATGGAGAGCGAGACCGGATCGCCATTTTCGGTCCGCAGGAAGATCTGCGTTTCGCCCTCGCCCGCGATCGTGCCCGCAACATGGAATGCATCGCCCAGGCCCAATATCCGAGGCGGGGCGTCCCGCGCGACGAGGCTGGAGATCACCGCCTTCACGCGCGCCACGCTATCGGCCGTGGCAGGGATTTGGGCGTCGGGGGCGATAAGCTGGATTTCGCCCGGCCGCCCGCCGCCGCGCGCGAACAGGATCATCTGCGCCTTCTTGAGCTTGGGCGGCTTGCCGCGCCGGTCCACCGGCGCGTCATAAAGATAGGTGACGGACGGGCTGATGCCCCCTTCGCCGCGAATCAGGCCCGTCACATCGGCCTCGACAAACAGCCGCCGATGCCCCGGCGCGACGTCGGGCGCCTGCTCGGGCTTGAGCATTATGATGTTGCGAATCCGCACATTGGCAACCAGAGGCGCGGGCTCGGCAAGGTCCACCATGTCCGCATAGGACAAGGACTGGGGCACCGCGGATGATGACGCTACCATTTTTTCGACCTGCGCCGAGGCCGGGAAAACTGCGGAATATGCGGCTGAAATGAGGCATAGCGGGCCAAAGGTCGAACGGCATATGGAGGGTTTCATTTTCTGCTTCGTCCTATTGTTTCAGCCCGTGGCAATGATGTCACAGGCAAGTCTTTCCGATGCCAATTGGTAAACGCAAGTGTGCATATCGATAAAGCGTTTGCGTGCCACGATGCGCCGCGATAGGAGTTTGCGCGGTAGCAAATGGACGGATAGGGGCCACAGGTGACCGGGATTAGTCCGGCCAGCTAGGGTCGTTTTTGGCTGATTTGTATAAACCATTGGTAAGTTGAGTTAAGGAGTGTCGTTGCCGAATGGCCTATGCTGACCACTCGCAAGGATCGAGTCGCACGATATCGATCGTCATCGTCGCCCTGATTCACGCTGTTCTCGGCTATGCCTTCGTCACCGGTCTTGGCATGAAATATGTCAAAAAGGCGGCGGAACAGCTGAACGTGATCGACGTGAAGGAGGAACCGCCACCACCGGACGAGGAGCCGCCGCCGCCGCCGCCAGACCAGCCGGTCGAGCCGCCGCCGGTTGTCGCCCCGCCGCCGATCGTCCAGACGCCGGCCCCGGCTCCGCCGATCCAGACCGTGCGGACACCGCCCCCGGTGTTCAACCCGGTTCCGGTCGCCGCGCCGCCCCCGCCGCCGCCCGCGCCCCCGCCGCCGCCTTCGGTCGCGAAGCCTCTGTCGCCGCGCGGCAATCCTGGCTCCTGGGCAACGCCGGAGGATTATCCGCCGCGCGCCTTGCGTGAGGAAAAACAGGGTACGACTGGCCTCCGCCTGGAAGTCGGCGCTGACGGCCGTGTCACCAACTGCTCGGTGACATCCTCAAGCGGATCGTCGGAACTCGACGAGACAGCCTGCAAGCTGGTCACCCGGCGCGCACGGTTCAATCCGGCCGAGGATGCAGGCGGTAACAAGATCGCATCGAGCTATTCGACGCGCATCCGGTGGCAGATTCCGGAATAGTCCTTAACGGGAAGGCAGGCGCTCCCCGCCGCCTTCCCCCCGCACGATCTTATTGAGAGGGAAGTCTTGAACATGTTGATTCATCTCGCAGCCGCGGCCCCCAAGCCGGAAAACCCCTATGGCCTTTGGGAAGCCCTTGAGCAGGGCGGCACCATTGCCTGGACCGTCTTCATCATCCTGGTCGGCATGTCGATCGGCACTTTCTACATCCTGTTCACCAAGCTGATCGAACAGCAGAAGGTGATCAATCAGGGCAAGAAGGTCCGCGCGACCTTCTGGCGCGCCGGTTCGCTCAAGGAAGGCGCTGCCAAGCTCGAAAAGAACTCGGCGTACAAGCAGATCGTCGATGACGGGATCAAGGCGCAGGAAGAGCATAGCAAGCTCAAGGATCCGGTCGAAGCGCATGACTGGCTGCACGGCTCGCTCGCGCGTTCGGAAGGCGCGATCAACTCGTCGCTCGGCGGCGGTCTGGCGTTCCTCGCGACGGTCGGTTCGACCTCGCCGTTCATCGGTCTGTTCGGTACCGTTATCGGTATCTACCGCGCGCTCATCAAGATCGGCGCCGCCGGTCAGGCGTCGATCGACGCGGTCGCCGGCCCGGTCGGTGAAGCGCTCATCATGACCGCGCTGGGTCTGGCCGTCGCGGTTCCCGCGGTGCTCGCCTACAACTTCCTGCAGCGCCGGAACAAGGCGATCGCCGAGCAGCTCAACGGCTTCACCGTCGACCTGCTGGCCTATCTGGTCTCGGACGGCGCCGTGAAGCCGACCCTGGCTCCGGCCCCGGCTGCGCCCGCCGCCAAGCCGGCCGCCGCGCCGACCAAGGCCTGATCGGTCTCTTGACGCCGGCGAAGGGGACCGGGCGGCGGCTGCGACCGCCCGGTTCCCCGCCGACCATGGCCCCCGCGCTTCCCATGACGGGGCGCCATCGACACCAAGGTTAGGATAATATCAATGGCAATGAGTGTTGGCTCAGACGGCGGTGACGACAAGCCGATGTCCGACATCAACACGACGCCGCTCGTCGACGTCATGCTGGTGTTGCTCATCATCTTTCTCATCGCGGTCCCGGTCGTCGTTCAGTCGGTCGATCTTCAGCTTCCCAAGGTGGCGTTCGAGCCGACCACGACGAAGCCTGAAAATGTGTCGCTTTCGGTGACAGCGGCCAGCGACGGCAGCTGTGCTGTCTTCTGGGGCATGACGCCGGTCAGTTCGAGCGAACTGCTCGATCGCGCCGTCGCCAAGCTGGAAGCGGACGTCAAGAAGGCGGGCGGGGTCGAGAATATGACGCCTGAGGATCTGCCCGAAGTGCATATCCGCGGCGACATCAACGTCCCCTATCGTTGCATCGGCGGTACCATCTACACGATGCAGCGGGCCGGTTTCCCCAAGGTCGGGTTCATCTCCGAGCCGGAGCCGGGCCAGGGCGTCCAGCGGCTTTAATCTAGGAGTAGTCTCCCATGGCAATGAGTGCCGGCCGCGATGACGGCGAACCGATGGTGGAAATGAACACGACGCCGCTGATCGACGTCATGCTCGTTCTCCTCATCATGTTCATCATCACCATCCCGATCCAGACCCATGCGGTGAAGATCGACCTGCCGCAGAACGCGCCGCCGACCGACAGCGTCGTCGACCCGGTCAAGAACAAGGTGGCGATCGACGCAGGTGGCGTCATCACGTGGAACGGATCGCCGATCGACCTGCTGACCCTGCGTCAGTATCTCCAGCAGTCGTTGCGGCTGCCGGTCGAGCCGGAACTCCAGTTCCAGCCGGACGCGCAGACCCGCTATGTCGTCGTTGACGAGGTGCTGGCGGAAATCAAGCGTGCGGGCGTGACCAAGCTGGGTTTCGTCGGCAACGAACAATATGGCAATTTCTGATCGCTGACGGTTCCGCGCCGCACCGGTGCCAAGACTTCCCGCTTCGCCGGGATTGTGGACCGGACCTGTTACGATCATGCCAAGAGACAAGGGCCGCCTCATCAGGCGGCCCTTTCCGTTTGTGCGCGGCGCGCGCGGCGCTTAACCTTTTGCTTACCTCCATGGCCGATTATGCCGCCGCAAGCGACGTGATCGACGGGCCATGGGTGCGGAACGACTTCTCGAATATGACCGGAAAGCGCGGGCCGCGGAACGTCGCCACGTGCAGATCGCGGTCAAGGTGCGGCGGCCCGGCGAAAGCTGGTTCACCAGCCGCATCACCGATGTGTCGGTCAGCGGCTTTCGCCTGCAAAGCTTCATGAAACTCATGGTGGGCAGCGACATCTGGATCATGCTGCCAGGGTTCGAGGGGCGACGCGCCCGGGTCACATGGGCGCAGGCGCATGAAGCGGGCTGCGCCTTCGAGCGGCCGCTGCATCCCGCCATCCTGGACCATATCGTCCGGCTAGAGTCGGATGACATTAGATTGATCCGTACCCCGAGTTGGTGAGATAATTGCGGCATTCGGCGGGACTGAAGGTATC